>DASQBT010000138.1:0-16188 GCA_035635075.1 Thiobacillaceae bacterium
GTCGGCCTCCTCACGCACAATTTCCATGGCGCGCCCGCCCAGCACATAGGAAGGCCGCACCACCAGCGGGTAGCCGATTTCCGCGGCCAGCGCCAGTGCCTGCTCGGGAGCCCGAGCCGTGCGGTTGGGCGGCTGCTGCAGGCCCAACCGGTGCAGCATTTGCTGAAAGCGCTCGCGATCCTCGGCGGCGTCGATCATGTCCGGCGTGGTGCCGATGATGGGTACGCCGTTCCTTTCAAGATCGCGCGCCAGCTTCAGCGGTGTCTGCCCGCCGTACTGCACAATGACCCCAGCCGGCTTTTCCACGCGCACGATTTCCAGCACGTCCTCCAAGGTTAGCGGCTCGAAGTACAGGCGGTCGGAAGTATCGTAGTCCGTTGACACGGTCTCCGGGTTGCAGTTGACCATGATGGTTTCATAGCCATCCTCGCGCATGGCCTGGGCCGCATGCACGCAGCAGTAATCGAACTCGATGCCCTGGCCGATGCGGTTGGGCCCGCCGCCCAGCACCATGATCTTTTTCCGCGTAGTGGGATTGGCTTCGCACTCTTCCTCGTAGGTGGAATACATGTAAGCGGTAGGCGTCGCGAATTCGGCCGCACAGGTGTCGACCCGCTTGTAGACCGGATGGACGCCCAAATGCCAGCGCCGCGCACGCACCGCGTGTTGATCCACACCGAGCAGCTTGCCGATGCGACGGTCGGAAAATCCCATGCGCTTCAAGCGCCAAATGCCATCCTTGTCCAGGTCGGCAAGCGTCTTCTGTTTGAGCTCATTCTCGCTCTCGACAAGCTCGCGGATCATGTGCAGGAACCAGGGATCGATGCGGGTTTGCGCATAGACCTGCTCAAGCGTCATGCCGGTGCGAAACGCATCGGCCACATACCAGACGCGCTCGGCGCCGGCATCGCCCAGTTCGGCCTCGATTACATCCTCGTCGGCGGTCTTCTCATCCAGCCCGTCCGCCCCCACCTCCAGGCCGCGCAACGCCTTTTGCAGCGATTCCTGGAAGGTGCGGCCAATCGCCATGACCTCGCCCACCGATTTCATCTGCGTGGTCAGGCGGCTGTTGGCCTGGGGAAATTTCTCGAATGCAAAGCGCGGAATCTTGGTGACGACGTAGTCTATCGACGGCTCGAACGACGCGGGCGTCGCGCCGCCGGTAATGTCATTTGCCAGTTCGTCCAGGGTGTAGCCGACCGCCAGCTTGGCCGCCACCTTGGCAATGGGGAAACCTGTTGCCTTGGAGGCCAGGGCCGACGAGCGCGATACGCGCGGATTCATTTCAATCACCACCATACGGCCGTCCGCCGGATTGGTGGAAAACTGCACATTTGACCCCCCGGTATCGACGCCGATTTCGCGCAGCACCGCCAGCGAGGCATCGCGCATGATCTGATATTCCTTGTCGGTCAAAGTCTGCGCGGGCGCCACCGTAATCGAATCGCCGGTGTGCACCCCCATGGGATCAAAATTCTCGATCGAGCAAACGATGATGCAGTTGTCCTTGTGGTCCCGCACCACTTCCATTTCGTACTCTTTCCAGCCAATGAGCGATTCCTCAATCAGCAGTTCGTGGGTGGGTGAGGCCTCCAGGCCGCGGTTGCAGATTTCAATGAATTCGTCCATGTGGTAGGCAATGCCGCCACCCGTTCCGCCCATGGTGAATGAGGGGCGGATGATGACCGGAAAGCCGAGGCCGGCCTGCACCTGCTTGGCTTCCTCCAGACTGTGGGCGATGGCGGAACGTGCCGAACCGAGGCCGATCCGGGTCATCGCCTGCTTGAATTTTTCGCGGTCCTCGGCCTTGTCGATCGCTTCCTTCTTGGCGCCTATCATCTCCACGCCGTACTGGTCGAGGACACCGTGCTTGGCCAAGTCGAGCGCACAGTTCAGCGCAGTCTGTCCGCCCATGGTCGGCAGCAATGCATCGGGGCGTTCCTTAGCGATGATCTTGGCTACCACCTGCCAGGTGATCGGCTCGATGTAGGTCACGTCCGCCATATCCGGGTCGGTCATGATGGTGGCCGGATTGGAGTTGACCAGGATGACCCGGTAGCCCTCTTCCTTCAAGGCCTTGCATGCCTGCGCGCCGGAATAGTCGAACTCGCAGGCCTGGCCTATGATGATCGGCCCCGCGCCGATGATGAGGATGCTGTGGAGGTCGGTTCTTTTTGGCATATCAGCGGTGTTTCTTTTCCATCATCGCCGTGAACCGATCGAACAGATAACTCACGTCATGCGGACCCGGGCTGGCTTCCGGATGTCCCTGGAAGGAAAATGCGGGGGCATCGGTGCGAGCCATGCCCTGGAGGCTGCCGTCGAACAACGAAACATGGGTGGGCTTGAGGTTACCCGGCAGGGTCGCGGCATCCACCGCAAACCCATGGTTCTGGCTGGTAATCGCCACCCGGCCGGACTCCAGGTCCTTCACCGGATGATTCGCTCCGTGATGGCCGAATTTCATTTTCAAGGTTTTCGCGCCGGATGCCAGCGCAAGCAGCTGGTGACCCAGGCAGATGCCGAAGGTGGGCACCCCTCTCCCAACAATGTCGCGTATTGCCGTAATTGCATAATCGCAGGGCTCAGGGTCGCCGGGGCCGTTGGAGAGAAACACGCCATCGGGGTTCATGGCCAGCACATCCGCAGCCGCGGTCTTGGCCGGCACCACCGTCAGGCGGCAGCCGCGCGACGCGAGCATGCGCAGGATATTGCGCTTGACCCCATAGTCATAGGCCACCACATGGAAACGGTTATGGTCGCGCGCCGCATAGCCCTTGCCCAGCGTCCACTCCCCTTCCTCCCATTCATGCGCCTGCTCGCACGTCACCACCTGCGCCAGATCCATGCCTGCAAGCCCCGGAAAGGCGCGCGCCTGCGCCAGCGCCTCGGCCTCATCGATGCGCCCGGCCATGATGCAGCCATTCTGGGCGCCCGTTTCGCGCAAGATGCGGGTCAGGCGGCGCGTATCGATGTCGGCGATTGCAACGATGCTTTGGTCCAGGAGGTAGGCACGCAACGACTGGCTGGCGCGGAAGCTGGAATACAGCCTGGGCACGTCCCGGACCACCAGCCCAGCCACATGAATGCGCTCGGACTCCACATCCTCGGCGTTCACCCCGTAGTTGCCGATGTGGGGATAGGTGAGCGTGACGATCTGTCGGGAGTAAGACGGGTCGGTGAGGATTTCCTGATACCCGGTAAGCGCAGTATTGAACACCACCTCGCCGGTGGTCATGCCGTCGGCGCCGATGGAAAGGCCGCGAAACACCGAGCCGTCGGCAAGCGCAAGAAGGGCAGGCTGGGCCTTGGGCACAGGAAACTCCAAAATTTGCTGGTGGGCGTGAGGCAGGGCAGTGCGTGAGGAGGTCCGGCGCGCCCGAATTGAGGGTGAATTATACCTTGGATGGCGCGCCAGGGCAAAGCAGACCTGGGCCGTTTCGGCTCGTCAGGACACGGGCCACCAACGAGCGCATGTGCCTTGCCCGCTGCCGCCGTGGTGCTCCAGCATCACGGCAGCAAATGATCCAGCCCGCCATCCATATGCAGTTCGGTGAGTTCAGTGAATCCGCCGATGCACGTGCCATCCACGACGATCTGCGGCACGGTGCGCGCGCCATTGGTCACCACGGAAAATTCCCTCAATGCGGCCCGATCCAGATCGATGCGGATTTCGTCGTAGGCAATGCCGCGCTTGTCGAGAAAGGCCTTGGCCTTCACGCAGACAGGGCAGGTACCGGTGCTGTAGACCTTGACTCTATTCATGGCGCAAGCCTACTTCAATCCCAGAACGTCGCGCATGTCGTACAGCCCCGGCCCTTTGTCACGCAGCCATTTGGCGGCGCGCAGTGCGCCATGGGCGAAGGTGGCGCGGCTGCTGGCCTTATGGGTAAGTTCGACGCGCTCGCCGGTGCCGGCGAACAGCAGCGTGTGATCGCCGACGATATCGCCGCCGCGCACAGTGGCAAAGCCTATACTCTCCGGGCGGCGTTCCCCGGTAACGCCCTCGCGGCCATACACCGCGCAGGTCTTCAGATCGCGCCCCAATGCGCCAGCCACGGCCTGGCCTATGACAAGGGCGGTGCCGGATGGGGCGTCGACCTTGTGCCTGTGATGGGCTTCAATGATCTCAATGTCGTAACCCTCGTTCAACACACGTGCCGCGGTTTCGGCCAGTTTCAACAGCAAGTTGACCCCAACACTGAAGTTGGGGGCAAAGACGATGCCGATGTCTCTTGCCGCAGCCTTGATGGCCGCATTCCCCGCCGCATCGAACCCTGTAGTGCCGACAACAAGATTGACCCCGGCTTTGCCGCAGGCATCAAGATAGGTCAGCGTGGCCTGCGGGCGGGTGAAATCAACCAGGACATCCGCGCCCGCGAGTGCCGATGTCGTGTCGTCCGTTACGCATATCCCGGTCGTGCCGCCCAACATGCCTGTATCCTGGCCGATCGCCGGGCTGCCCGGGCGATCCAGCGCGCCATACAGCGTACAGCCGACATCCTGCCCCACGGCCTCCAGCAGCACGCGGCCCATGCGCCCCGACACGCCGGAGATGACGGTTTGCAGAGCGCTCATTTCAGTTTCTTGCCATGCAGGGCTGGCAGCACTCTTTCCTCCAGGATCAGCCAGCGGCCGTCCTGCAGGCCCATCAGCAGTTGCTTGACCACGGTGTCATGAAAGGTGGCGGAGCGATAGTACTGATTGAAGGTAATCAGTGCCCGGCCCGGGGCAGGAAACTCCACCACCGGTGATTCGATCCGCACCTCGATATTCTTCGAAAGATTGAGCAGGAGGCGCCGGCGCTTTTCCCACTCGACCTTGTCAAAGCCGCCCATCGGCTTGAAATCGCTTGCGTAAGCCGCCAGATAGGCTTGCTCATCCCGGTCCGACCAAGCTTTGGCCCAAGCTCGGGCCGCCGCCAGCACCGCGGCATCAACATCGGACACCGCAGTCGTCTGGGGAAAATCTGGCACCACTTCCGGCTTCAAGTTGGCTGCGTTAGTGTCGCGCCGCAGGGCCAGGGGCTGAGGGAAAGAACTCACAACCTGCTTGGCGCGAGATTTCGCCGGGGAAGCCCCCAGGGGTGGAACCACGCTGGTCTTGACGCGCGACCGTCCTGTCGATGTCGCAGCATGCCTCGCGGGCTTCGTCGGAGCGCCGCTGCTGACTGGTTCTACTGCCGCGGCAACCGGCGTCGCCTGCGCTGCGGCCTGCGTTTCTTGAGTGGCGGCAGGCTGGGGCTGGGTCGGGGATTCCTCAACAGGCTTGTTATCCGCAGGCGCTTTGGGTGGCTCGGCAGCGACCACGGCGGCAGCGGGCGGGACCGGCGGCTCGGCGCCCGACACAGGCTTGCCTGCCGACGCAGCCTGTGTCGGCTCGGCCTTGCCGACGCTCGCAGATTGCGCCGCCGCGGCCATCGGCTGCGCCAGGCCACTGGTCTCGATGCGGTCCAACACGTCGTGGTCGAAGAATAGCGTGAGGCGATTTTGCGCGGTCAGTTTGCCCGCGTTGCGATAGTTATAGACATAATCCCAACGGTTATCGCGGAAGGGATCAATCAGCAAGGGGGTGCCCAGCAAAAAACGGACTTGCGAGCGCGTCAGGCCCGGTTTGAGCTTTTCCAGGGCTTCCTGGTCGATGACGTTGCCCTGCTGCACGTCGATCTTGTGCGGGGAAATGGGCAACTGGGTGGTCGAACACGCTGCCAGGAATAATGCCGTAAGGGGGAGAAGCCGTGCCCGCATTTCGTTAGGGACGCATGTGTCGAAAAGCGTTATGATAACTGAGTTTCTTTCTCAGTTCGGAGCCGCTTTCGTGAGCGCCCCCAGTGACCTGAAAAACATCGGGCTTAAAGCCACCCTGCCGCGCCTGAAAATCCTGGATATTTTCGAGCACAGCGAAAAACGCCACATGACCGCGGAGGAGGTCTACCGTCTGCTGTCCGACGAGGGCCACGATATCGGCTTGGCCACGGTCTACCGGGTGCTGACCCAGTTCGAACAGGCCGGCCTCTTGATGCGCCACCATTTTGACTCCGAGAAGGCCGTGTTCGAACTGAACCAGGGCAACCACCACGACCACCTTGTCTGTCTGCAATGCGGTCGCGTGGAGGAGTTTCTCGATGGGGAAATCGAAAAGCGGCAGAACAAGATTGCCGAGCAGCGCGGGTTCTCCATTCACGATCACTCACTGCAGATTTACGCCGATTGCATCAAGGATCACTGCCCGCACCGGCCGCGCCGATAAGCGCCCATCATCTCGTCAGCGCGCGACTGCCAGCTCCAGCATCTCCTGCGCATGCCTGCGCGTTGTCGCGGTGATTTCCTGCCCGCCCAACATGCGGGCGATTTCCTCCACCCTTGCGCGGCTGTCCAGAGGCCGGATGTCGCTTTGCAACTTCTCGCCAACGACCGTCTTGCTGACCAGCAGATGCTGATCTCCCCAGGACGCGACCTGCGGCAGGTGGGTAATCACCAGCACCTGCTTGGATTTGCCCACCTGGGCCAGGCGGCGGCCAACCGTTTCCGCAACCGCGCCGCCTATGCCCACATCGACTTCATCGAGAATCAGGGTCGGCACCCCGGCCTGTCCCGACATCGCGGTCTGAATGGCCAGACTGATTCGCGACAACTCGCCGCCGGAGGCAACTTTATCAAGCGGCCCGGCGGGCAGGCCTCCATGGGTGGAGACGAAGAATCCCACCTCTTCCATGCCCGCGGCGCGAGGATCGTCCAAAGCCTGGAGGCGAACTTCGAAACGCGCATCCGCAAGCGCGAGCTCCGATAGAGCGCTGTTCACGCTGCGCGCCAGATCCTTGCCCGCCTGCTTGCGCAGCCGCCCAAGTTGTCCCGCCAGATCCTTGTACTTGGCTGCCGCTGCCTCCTCCGCACGCCGCAACGCGTCCACGTTGTCCGCCTCATTCAGGTCGTTCAGCCGGGACTGCATATCGCGAATCAGTTCAATCAGCTGCTCGGGCGGCAACCGGTGCTTGCGCGATAGCCGGTGAACTTCGCCCATACGCCGATCCAGCTCCGCGAGACGCTCCGGGTCCAGGCTGAGCCGATCCGCATAGCGCCGCAATTCGTGCACAGCCTCGCCCAGCTGAGCCAGGCCGGAGGCGATCAATTCGCCAATCGGCGCGAGCGCCGCATCGTAGCCCGCCAATTCTCCCATGCGATGCTCCAGACTGGCGAGTCGCGACCGCAGCGCATCATCGCCCTCATCCAGCGACGTCAGCGATTGCGCACAGCCTTCCATCAACGCCGTGCTGTGGGACAGGCGGCCATGCTCAGCCTGCAGATCATTCCACGCTTCGATGTCCGCCCGGGCAGGCAGGAGATCCGCCAGCGCGGCGGTCAGCGCTTCGCGTTCAATGGCCCGTTCGCGCCCCAGGGTATGGGCTTCCTCCAGGCGGCTGCGCGCCGTCTTCCATGTCCGCCACGCTTGCCCCACCTGTTGCACAGATGATTCTGCGCCGCCATAGCTGTCGAGCAGATTGCGCTGCACCTCGGTTCGGAGCAGCGCGTGATGGGCGTGCTGGCCGTGGATGTCCACCAGCAGGTCGCCAATCTGTTTGAGCTGAGTCAGGGTAACAGCGGAGCCATTGACGAAAGCGCGCGACCGGCCGCCTGCGTCGATCATGCGTCTGAGCAGACACTCGCCGGGCTCGGCAGCAAGGCCGGCTTCCTCCAGCCAGGCTTGGCATTCGGGCAGCTTGGCCACATCGAATTCGGCGCTGATTTCCGCCCGCTCCGCGCCCTGGCGGATCATTCCGGTCTCGCCGCGAGCGCCCAGGGCGAGGGCCAGGGCATCGACCAACAAGGACTTTCCCGCGCCCGTCTCCCCGGTCAGCACGGTCAGTCCCGGCCGGAAATTCACCTCCAGCTGCTCCACCAGGACAAAATCGCGCAGGCTAAGGTTTCTTAACATCAGCGTCCTATCCGGCAAAGTCGCTGGATAAGAGCGGACGAGATTCGGCGCGATGCCCTGTCGCAAGTCCTCGCCAGGTGTTCAAGCGGGCTGCGGTTTGCTTCGCGTCTCACACCGATTTCGACGGTTTCCTCACTCATCCCAGGGCCTTCACAAATTCCGACTCTTCCACCGAATTTACGCGATAGGCTAAAGCTGATGCCCCCAATGCAGTTTTTGCCGCAGGGTGGAGTAATAGCTGTGATCCAGAGGATGCAGCAAAGTCACGGGCTTTACGGCACGGTAGATCTCCACCCGATCGCCGATCTTCAGCTCGGCGTAGCGTTGTCCGTCGAAATGGACCCGGCAGTCATCCGCGAACATGATATGGATCTGCACACGGGAGTCCCCGTTGATCGCGATTGGGCGGGCGGAGAAGGAATGCGGACAGATTGGCACCAGGGCGATCGCATCCAGCGTGGGGTGCAGAATGGGACCGCCGGCCGACAGGGCGTAGGCCGTTGAACCGGTAGGGGTGGCCACCACCAGGCCGTCCGAGCGTTGACTGTAGACAAACTCTTCGTCGATGGAAACCTCGATCTCGATGAGCCGACCTGCCCCGCCCTTGCTAACCACCACGTCATTGAACGCACAGGCTTCGGTGACGAGCATCTGGTCCCGAATCACCCTGGCATTCAGAAGTATCCGGTCCTCCGCATGGAACTTGCCCGCCAGCATCTCGGCCAAGTTCGTTTCCATCTCGTCCACCGAAATGTCGGTCAGAAAGCCCAGTCGTCCCTGATTGACGCCAATGATGGGAATTCCGAAGGGCGCAAGCACGCGCGCAATTGAAAGAATGGTCCCGTCCCCGCCAAGCACGACGGTCACATCGGCCAGGTGCCCGATATCCGACAGGTTTTCCAACCGGTAGCCGGGAATATCGAGCTTTTCGGCGGTCTGCCGGGCGATCACCACCTGATAACCGCGATGCACGAGAAAGCGTGCGAGACACAGGACAGACTCCGCGATTTCGGCACTGTCGTACTTGCTGACCAACGCGACCGTCTTAAATGGCGTGTTCATGCGGTGAATTATACGGGCCGTATTAGAATGAAACCATGCTAACTGACCGCGCCCGTATCCTGCTGAAAACCCTGGTTGAGCGCTACATCACCGAGGGTGAGCCGGTGGGCTCCCGCACCCTGTCCAAGCATTCCGGTCTCGACCTGTCGCCGGCCAGCATCCGCAACATCATGGCCGATCTGGAAGACCTCGGCTTCGTCATCAGCCCGCACACCTCGGCGGGCCGCATACCTACGCCCAAGGGCTACCGGTTTTTCGTCGACCGCCTGCTGACGGTGCGGCCGCTGGAGAGCATCGCCCGCAGCCAGATGGAGCATCAACTGGCGCCCAACGATCCGCAGAAACTCATCGCCTCAGCGTCGAACCTCCTGTCCGAATTGACCCAATTTGCCGGCTTGGTGCTGGCGCCCAGGCGCAACCCCGCCTTCCGCCAGGTTGAATTCCTGAGCCTGTCGGACAAGCGCGTGCTGCTCATCATCGTCACACAGGAAGGCGAAGTGGAGAACCGCGTGCTGGTGACCGACCGCCCCTACAGCCAAAGCCAGCTCATTGAATCTGCCAATTACTTCAACCATCACTTTGCCGGCCTGACCTTTGACCAGGTCAAACTGAAGTTGAAGGAGGAGTTGGGCAGATTGCGCGACGACATCACCCTCCTCTTGTCTGCCGCCGTCGATGCCGGCAGCGAAGCGCTGGAATCCGGCCGGGAACCGGTGGTGGTGTCGGGCAGCCGCAAGCTGCTCGATGTGGATGACCTCTCGGCCAATGTGCATAACCTGCGCAAACTGTTTGACGCCTTCGAACAGAAGACCACCTTGCTGCAGCTGCTCGAACAGTCCCGCTCCGCCCAGGGCGTGCAGATCTTCATCGGCGGTGATTCCGAGCTGCTGCCGCTGGATGAATGCAGCATGGTGACCGCCCCTTATGAAGTCGATGGCCATGTGGTCGGAACGCTCGGCGTGGTGGGCCCCACCCGCATGGCCTACGAGCGAGTCATACCAATCGTCGACATCACTGCCCGTTTGCTGTCCAATGCCCTCTCCCAACACTGAACGCCAGGTCTGTTTTCGATGAGCTATTTGCCGGAACCCGAATTCACGCATGGCAGCCTGGCCCGCACCGGCATTCTGCTGGTCAACCTGGGCACGCCCGAGGCCCCCACACCGGCGGCCCTGCGCGCCTACCTGAAGGAATTTCTTTTCGACCCGCGCGTGGTGGAAATTCCCAAGCCGCTCTGGTGGCTGATACTGAACGGGATCGTGCTCAACGTCCGGCCCAAGAAATCGGCCAAGAAATACGCGTCCATCTGGACGGCGGAAGGCTCGCCGCTCAAAGTCCACACCGAAAAACAGCTCAAGCTGCTCAAAGGCTGGCTGGGCGAGCGAATCAAATCTCCGCTCAAGCTCGAATACGCCATGCGCTATGGCGAGCCTTCCATTGCCGACGGGCTGGACAGGCTGAAATCAACCGGCTGCGACCGCATCCTGATCCTGCCCCTGTATCCACAGTATGCCGCGTCATCCACCGGGACTGCCATCGATGCCGTTGCCCAGCATCTCGCGCGCGTCCGCAACCAGCCCGCATTGCGCACCGTCAAGCATTTTCATGACTACCCCGCTTACATCAATGCACTCGCGGCCAACATTCGCGACTACTGGCAACGCGAGGGCCGCCCCGACGTGCTGGTCATGAGCTTTCACGGCCTGCCTCGCTACACGCTGGACAAGGGCGATCCCTATCATTGCGAATGCCAGAAGACCGGGCGCCTGCTGGTGGAGCGGCTGGGCCTGGACAAAGCGCAGTACCGGCTCACCTTCCAGTCCCGCTTCGGCAAGGCCGAGTGGCTTCAACCCTACACTGACAAGACGCTGGCAGAACTGGGCAAGGCGGGAATCCAGCGCGTGGACGTGGTCTGTCCCGGCTTTGTCGCGGACTGTCTGGAAACACTGGAGGAAATCGCCATGGAAGGGCGCGACAGCTTCCTCAACGCGGGCGGAAAATCCTTCCACTACATTCCCGCCCTAAACGAATCACCCGCCTGGATCGATGCCTTGGGCAAAATTGCTTTGGAAAATCTGACCGGATGGGTGAGCGAGACCTGGGATCAGGATGCCGTGGAGCGCCAATTGACTGAATCCGCCGCACGAGCAAAGGCTGTGGGCGCCTGAATGCCCAATAAAAAGCCCGCTTCGGCATGACCTGAGCGGGCTAGCAGGCAACCAATCCTGGACAATTTACGGGTGGTAATCCACCCGCTCGCGCAGTTCCTTGCCCGCCTTGAAGTGGGGCACATACTTCGCCGCCACGAACACCTTTTCGCCCGACTTGGGATTGCGGCCCTGGCGCGCGGGGCGGTAATTCAGGCTGAAGCTGCCAAACCCGCGGATCTCGATGCGTGCCCCGGTTCCCAAGGACTTGGTCATTGCATCCAGTATGGTCTTGACCGCCAGTTCGGCATCCGCCCCCGCGAATTGCGGGTAGCGGACGGAAAGCCGGGCGATCAATTCAGACTTGGTCATTGCGGGCTATTACTCCTGGTCGCCACCCTTGTTGTCCAGCTTGGCCTTGAGCAGCGCCCCCAGGTTGGTGGCGCCGCTCGCCGCCGCAGCAGATTCAGCCGAATACTTCTTCATGGCGGAATCTTGTTCCGCGCTATCCTTGGCCTTGATGGACAGGTTGATCTGGCGGTTCTTGCGGTCCACGTTGATGACCATGGCCTCGACCTGATCGCCTTCCTTCAGATGCGTGCGCATGTCTTCGACCCGGTCACGCGACACTTCGGAAGCCCGCAGGTAGCCTTCCATGTCAGCGCCCAGATCGATCACCGCGCCCTTGGCATCGAGCGACTTGACCGTGCCCTTCACGATGCTGCCCTTTTCGTGGGTGCCGACGAAGGAGTTGAAGGGATCGCCCTCAAGCTGCTTGATGCCAAGCGAAATCCGCTCGCGCTCCATGTCGATGCCCAGCACCACCGCTTCCAGATCCTGGCCCTTGCGGAAATTGCGCACCGCTTCTTCGCCGGGCACGTTCCAGGACAGGTCGGAGAGGTGCACCAGACCATCAATGCCGCCATTCAGGCCGATGAACACGCCGAAGTCGGTGATCGACTTGATGGCGCCCTTGACCTTGTCGCCTTTCTTGTAATTCATCGAAAACTCTTCCCAGGGATTGGGCTTGCACTGCTTCATGCCCAGGGAGATGCGGCGCTTGTCTTCGTCGATATCGAGCACCATTACTTCCACCTCGTCGCCCAGTGCCACCACCTTGGAAGGATTGACGTTCTTGTTGGTCCAGTCCATTTCGGACACGTGCACCAGGCCTTCGATACCCGGTTCGATTTCGACAAAGCAGCCGTAATCGGTCAGGTTGGCGACCTTGCCGAACATGCGGGTGCCCTGGGGATAACGCCGCGAAATGCCCACCCAGGGATCGTCGCCCAGCTGCTTGAGGCCAAGGGAAACCCGATTCTTTTCCTGGTCGAACTTGAGAATCTTCGCTTCCACTTCCTGACCCACCTGCACCACTTCCGACGGATGCTTGACGCGGCGCCATGCCATGTCGGTGATGTGCAGTAGGCCGTCGATCCCGCCCAAGTCCACAAACGCGCCGTAGTCGGTGATGTTCTTGACCACCCCTTTGATCACCTGGCCTTCCTTCAGGTTGTCCAGCAGCGCCTGGCGATCGGCGCCCATCGATGCCTCCAGCACCGCGCGACGCGAAACCACGACGTTGTTGCGCTTGCGATCCAGCTTGATGACCTTGAACTCCATCTCCTTGCCTTCGAAGGGTGCGGTGTCCTTTATCGGGCGCATGTCCACCAGCGAGCCGGGCAAGAATGCACGCAGGCCATTCATCAGGACAGTCAGTCCTCCCTTGACCCGACCCTGGACCAAGCCGCTCACGATGCGGCCTTCGTTCATCGCCGCTTCCAAATCGAGCCAG
Organism: Thiobacillaceae bacterium; assembly: GCA_035635075.1. GTDB lineage: Bacteria > Pseudomonadota > Gammaproteobacteria > Burkholderiales > Thiobacillaceae > DASQBT01. The sequence continues at coordinate 12,937 of DASQBT010000138.1, forward strand.
GCGGACAAGCGCTTCGCGCGGTCGCGCGAAAGCTTGGTGGAGCCAAAACCATCCTCCAGGGATTCAATGGCAACTTGAACGAAATCGCCGGGATTGACTTCGAGTTCGCCCCGGTCGTTGAGAAATTCTTCCCGTGGAATCAGGCTTTCGGATTTGAGGCCCGCATTCACCACGACGAAATTGTCATCGATGGACAACACTTCTGCGGTGATTACTTCGCCTTGGCGCATTTCCTGGCGGGAAAGGGATTCCTCGAACAGGGCGGCAAAGCTTTCCATGGAGGCGGGGGAGGTTTGGGTTGCAGCAGACATAAGGGCCTTCAGTTCCGTCCGGGCGGACGGGGTTGGTTGTACATTGCCAGCCTTCCGGGCCGGCGCCAAAAAATCATCTTGACGTATTGCGGTAATGCTCCAGCACTGCATCCACGGCATCTTCAACCGACATACCGGTGGAATCCAGCAGCAACGCGCCCGGTGCCGGCCTCAGGGGCGCCACCGGCCGAGCCGCATCCCGCTCGTCCCTTGCCCGCATTTCTTGGACAAGGGCGGGAAGATTAGCAGAGAAACCTTTTTCGATCAACTGCTTATATCGCCTTTCTGCACGGACCTCCGCGCTTGCGGTGAGGAACACTTTGGTTTGCGAATCCGGAAACACCACGGAGCCCATATCCCGCCCTTCGGCCACCAGGCCCGGAGCCTTGCGATAGGCCCGCTGGCGATCGAGCAGCGCCTCGCGCACCTGCGGCAGCACTGCGACCCTTGACGCCCCCTCACCTACCGATTCGCTGCGTATGGCCTCGGTCACATCCTCACCGCTGAGCCAGATCCGGCCGCTCTCGAAACGCGCCGGCAGTTTGCCCGCCAAGCCTGCAAGCGTGGCTTCGTCATCCAGTGCCACGCAGGCCTTCATTGCCCACAGGGCCGTCAACCGATAGAGCGCGCCGCTATCCAGGTAATGAAAATTCAAGCGCGTGGCAACCCGTTCTGCCACCGTACCTTTACCCGAAGCTGAAGGTCCGTCAATGGTGATGACCGGAGCTGGCATTTAGCTGAGGAGGGAAGAGAAGGCGTGAAAATAATCCGGATACGTCTTGTTCACGCAAGCGGGATCGTTGATGCGCACCGACACCCCGCCCAGAGCGACCAGGGAAAAACACATGGCCATGCGGTGGTCGTCGTAGGTGTCAACGGCGACATGAGGAGTGAGGAGTGAGGGGGAAGGGGGCGTCACGCGGATAAAGTCGGCGCCCTCTTCGACGGTCGCGCCGAACTTGCGCAACTCGGTGGCCATGGCTGCAATGCGGTCGGTTTCCTTCACCCGCCAGGAGCCGATGTGGGTAAGCGAGGTGGTGCCGTCGGCAAACAACGCCAGCACCGCCAGGGTCATGGCCGCATCCGGAATGTGGTTGCAGTCCAGTTCAAGGGCATGCAGCCGGTCCGCACAACCCAGGCGGGATTCGATCCAGTTGGGCCCGAAGCTGACTTCCGCGCCCATGCGCGCGAGGGCGGCAGCAAACTGCACATCGCCCTGCAGACTGCTGCGACCCACGCCCTCGACCCGCACCGGACCGTGGCCCAGGGCGCCGGCGGCGAGGAAATAGGATGCCGACGAAGCATCGCCTTCCACATGAATCGTGCCCGGACTCTTATAAGAGGCCGCAGGGACGATAAACCGCTGCCAGTTCTCGCGCTGCACCTTGACGCCGTAGCGTTCCATCAAGCCCAGCGTAATCCCGATATAAGGCTTGGAAATGAGTTCGCCTTCCACTCGTATGCTCACCTCTCGCCCCAGCAGAGGCGCCGACAGTAAGAGGCCGGTCAGATACTGGCTGGACACGATGCCCTTCACCGAGACCTCCGGCGCCCTGGTGGTTTGGCAAGGCCTGATGGCCAGGGGCGGAAAGCCCTCCTTGCCCAAGTAGTCTACCTGCGCGCCCAGCTGCCTGAGCGCATCCACCAGATCGCCGATCGGGCGCTCGTGCATGCGGGGCACGCCGGATAGCTGATATTCCCCTCCGGAAAGCGCGCAGGCCGCGGTCAGCGAGCGGAAGGCCGTGCCCGCGTTGCCGAGGAATAATTCGGCGTGCTTGACGGGAAAGGCGCCGCCCACGCCGCTGATCGCATAGTCTCCGGAATCGAAACGGCGCTCGACTCCCGCCCCCAGCGCGCAGAGCGCATCCAGCATCACCCGCGTGTCATCCGAGTCAAGCAGGTCCTTGACCTCGGTCGTGCCGTCGGCGAGCGCGGACAGCAGCAGGACACGGTTGGAGATGCTCTTGGAGCCAGGCAGCCTGATCGTGCCGCGCGCTCCTTTAGCAGGCTGCAAGTCCAGATACGCTTTGATCATTGTTTCTTGCTCCAGGCAGCGCGTGCTGCCTGGGCGCGGGAAAAGATCGTATTCAACGCATCCCCATCCGCAGCAGCCAAGGCCGCTTTCAGTTCTTCCATCTTGGCCTCGTAGGCATTCAGTTCGGCCAGCAAGGCATGCCTGTTGGCCAGGCCAATGTCGCGCCACATTTCCGAACTGCTGGCGGCAATGCGGGTGAAGTCGCGAAATCCACTGGCGGCATAATTGAACAACACCTCCGCATCGGGCCGGCCAGCGAGCATATCCACCAGCGCAAACGCCAGCAGATGGGGCAGATGGCTTACGGCGGCAAAGATACGATCGTGCTGGGCCGCCTGCATGAGGCTCACTTTCGCGCCACAGGCCTGCCAAGCTGACTGGGTTTTCACCAGCGCCCGAAAATTGGTGTCCGGCAGCGGCGTCAGCACCACGTTTCTGCCGCTGAAGAGATCGGCGCGCGCGGCTTCGGCCCCGGAGGTTTCCGCCCCCGCAATCGGATGGCCGGGGACGAAGCGGCCGAGGCTGGCGGCCAGATGGTGCCTTGCCAGGGCCACCACATCCTGCTTGGTGCTGCCGACGTCCGAGATCACGGCCTCGGGCGCGAGCCCCGGCCCGATGGCTTGCATTACGCCCTCTATCTGTCCGACCGGCACAGCCAGCAGAACGAAGTCTGCGCCTTGCACAGCGCGAGCCGCGTCCGCTGCAATCTCGTCGAGTATGCCGCGCGTCTTTGCGGCATGCAGGTTGTCGCGGCTGCGCCCGGCCCCCACCACGGTCCCTACCTGCCCGGCCTGCTTCAGGGCCAGCGCAAACGAGCCGCCGATGAGGCCGGTGCCGATCACGGCAAGACGTTCGATCAGCGGCATTCTCTCAACGCCTCCTCCAGCGCCCACAGGCATTTGGCAT
>DASQBT010000139.1:0-31677 GCA_035635075.1 Thiobacillaceae bacterium
GCGCCCCGCAGCGTTGCCCGAGGGGCCCCGAAGGGGATCGGGCAGCGGAGGGGATGCCGGACGCCCGCATATGGCGCCCCACATCCGGCTCCGGGGTCACATCCCCAAAGGGGTCCCTGCTCCGCCCTACGCGGGCGTCCCGCATCTGAGCACTTTTCGTGTAAACGCGACCCATGAAAGACTCAATCAGAGATTCCTTAGATTCCCTGGTTCGCCGCGATCGCAGCCGCGATGGCGGCGGCCAGCATTTCGGGCGGCTTGTGTTCGAGATAGTTCACCAGTTCGGGGTGGGCTTCGACAAATCCGGTGTTGAATTGGCCACTGCGAAAATCCGGGTGCTTGAGGATTTCCTGGTAGTAGGGAATCGTGGTTTTCACGCCGTAAACCACCATGTCCGACAGCGCCCGCCGGCCGCGCTCGACGACGGACTCCCAGGTCAGATTCCACACCGTGAGCTTGGCGCACATGGAATCGAAATAGGGCGGAATGGCGTAGCCGGTGTACATGGCCGCGTCGGTCCGCACCCCGGGTCCGCCGGGTGAATAATAGCGGGTGATGCGGCCGAAGCTGGGCAGAAAGTCGTTCTTCGGATCTTCCGCGTTAATGCGGAATTCCATGGCATATCCACGATAGTTGACCTCGTCCTGCTCGTATTGCAGCGGCAAGCCGTCAGCTATGCGTATCTGTTCCTGCACGATGTCCACCCCGGTGATCGCTTCGGTGACTGTGTGCTCCACCTGCAGCCGCGTGTTCATTTCCATGAAATAGAACTGATTGTCCTGATCGAGCAGGAACTCCACCGTGCCGGCATTGACATAATCCACGGCCTTGGCGGCCTGCACCGCCAGCTTGCCGATATAGTGGCGCTGCGCCTTGGTTAACTGCGGCGAGGGCGCGATTTCAATCAGCTTCTGGTTGCGGCGCTGGATCGAGCAGTCGCGTTCGAACAGGTGGATGGTATTGCCCTTGCTGTCGGCGAGAATCTGCACTTCGATATGCTTGGGATTGATCACGCATTTCTCGATGAATACTTCGGGCTTGCCAAACGCCTTGCTCGCTTCGGATACGACCCGGTCGTAGTTACGCAGCAGGTCTTCCTCGGAATCGCAGCGGCGGATGCCGCGGCCGCCCCCGCCGTTGGTTGCCTTGAGCATGACAGGGTAGCCAATCTTGGCGGCCAGCAGTCGGGCTTCCTCCGCGGAAGCCAGGTTGTGTTCGGACCCCGGAATCACCGGTATGCCGGCTTCTATCATGGCTTGGCGGGCCTGGATTTTGTCGCCCATCTTGCGGATCACCTCCGGGGCAGGACCGATGAACTTTATCCCGCGCCGCGCGCAGTTTTCGGCCAGAACGGGATTCTCGGACAAGAACCCGTAACCGGGGTGGAGCGCGTCGCAGCCCGAGGCGACCGCCAGATTCACGATATGAACCGCGTTCAAGTAACCCAGCACCGGGTCCTTGCCGATGTGATAGGATTCGTCGGCTTTTTTGACGTGCAGGGCGTGGCGGTCCGCATCGGTGTAGATCGCGACCGACTCGATTCCCATCTCGGCACAGGCGCGCACAATGCGCACCGCGATTTCGCCCCGGTTTGCCACGAGGATTTTCTTGATCACAGCCAGTTCCGGTTTTGACAAAAGTTCCGAGAAATCATATTATTGAACGCTTATGTTTCATCGCCTGAGCGTAAATCCCGCGCAATTCGCGGCTGCCAAACAGGTTTGGCAGGGGAGCGCATCCTTGGGAGCATTTGAACGGCTGGCGCAGGAAACGCTGGATCCTGACGCCTTGCTGCATTATCGCATCGAAGGCGGCAAGGACAAGGCGGGGCATGTGCGATTGACGTGCCGGCTGGAGGGGCAGACAAGAATTGCTTGTCAGCGCTGCCTCGGGCCAATCGAGCATACGATTGCCGCAGACAAGGTTTTTTATGCGGCTGAAAGCCCCGAACGGGCCGAGCAGTTGGAACGGGAGTTGGCTGTTGAATCCAGCCAGGATGTTGAGGTAATAGAGACAGGGCGCATGCTGGATCTGGCGACCCTGATTGAAGACGAAGTACTGCTGGGGCTGCCGCTTATCCCCATGCATGCGGAGGGAACGTGTAGTCCTCCGGCGGACCAAGCTTAACAAAGGAGTCAACCATGGCTGTTCAGCAGAACAAGAAATCCCCTTCCAAGCGGGGCATGCATCGCGCCCACGACTTTCTGGCCAGTCCACCCCTGGCCGTGGAGCCCACCACCGGCGAGGTTCATCTGCGTCATCACGTCAGCCCCTCCGGCTATTACCGCGGCAAGAAAGTCGCCAAGGGCAAGGGCGAATAAGCGCTGTTCATCTGAGGTAGAGACAACTCTGCCTGTATGAAAGAGATTACAGTCGCCGTCGATGTGATGGGCGGCGATCATGGTCCGCATGTCACTGTGCCCGCTGCGCTGAAATGCTTGGACCGCAACGACGGATTGAACATCATCCTGGTCGGTTCTTCCAGTGCGATCGAGGCGGAACTGAAGGCGCGGCATCGCAAGACCAGCCCGCGCCTGCGCATCCGCCATGCGTCCGAAGTGGTATCGATGGACGAGCCGCCGACGCAGGCGCTGCGGTTCAAGAAAGACTCTTCGATGCGGGTGGCCATCGACCTGGTGAAATCCGGCGAAGCGGATGCCTGTGTTTCCGCCGGCAACACCGGCGCGCTCATGGCAACCGCCCGCTTTGTGCTCAAGACGCTGCCCGGCATTGACCGGCCGGCCATCGCCACCACCATGCCGACGATAAAGGGCCATGTACTGGTGCTGGATCTGGGGGCGAATGTGGATTGCAGCGCCCGGCATCTGCTGCAGTTTGGCATCATGGGCAGCATGCTGGTATCAGCGGTCGAACACAAACCCAACCCGACCGTCGGCATCCTCAATATCGGCCAGGAAGATATCAAGGGCAACGAGATGGTTAAGCAGGCCGCTGACCTGATGCGCGCCAGCCAGTTGAATTTTTTTGGAAATGTGGAAGGCGATGACATTTTCAAGGGAACGACGGATGTGGTTGTCTGCGATGGGTTTGTCGGCAATGTTGCACTCAAGACTTCGGAAGGTTTGGCCAATATGATTTCCACCCTGCTCAAGGAAGCATTCAGGCGCAACTTGCTCAGCAAAATCGCTGGCCTCATTGCACTGCCTGTCATGCAGGCGTTCAAGCGGCGGGTCGATCCGCGCCGCTACAATGGCGCGTCCCTGCTCGGTTTGCGCGGCGTGGTGGTGAAGAGCCATGGTGCCGCGGACCGCTTTTCCTTTGAACATGCCCTGGAAACGGCAATCGACGAAGTCCGCAACAATGTGCTGAAGCGCATCACCGAACAAATGCAGAGTTTGCAACCCCTCGGGACCCAGGAGGCGACCGCGTGAGCTTCGCGCGCATATTGGGGACCGGCAGCTATCTGCCGGAACGCGTTGTGAGCAACGCGGAGTTCGAGAAGCTGGTGGAAACCTCCGACCAGTGGATCGTCGATCGCACCGGGATACGGGAACGCCATAGGGCGGCGGAAAGCGAGCTGACCAGCGATCTGGCGGTTGCTGCTGCGCGCAGGGCGCTCGAGGCCGCCGATGTGGTTCCGGCCAATGTCGACCTGGTAATCGTGGCTACCACCACACCAGATCGAGTGTTCCCCAGCACCGCATGCATCGTGCAGACCAAGCTGGGCATCGGCAATACCGGCCCGGCATTCGATATCCAGGCAGTTTGCAGCGGCTTCATCTACGCGTTGGCCACCGCGAATAATTTCATCAAGGCTGGTCAGGCCCGCACCGTGCTGGTGATCGGCGCTGAGACGCTGTCCCGCATCACCGATTACGGCGATCGTACCAACTGTATCCTGTGGGGAGACGGCGCGGGAGCGGTGGTCCTGACGGTAAGCGAGCAGCCCGGCATCATCTCCACGCACATTCATGCCGACGGCCGCTACCAGGAATTGCTCTATGTCGATGGCGGGCCATCGATGAACAATGGCGCCAAGGTCGCGATGCGCATGCAGGGCAATGCGGTGTTCAAGATGGCGGTCAACACCCTGGATGCCATCGTCGATGAAACGCTGGCCGCCAACGGGCTGGACAAATCGGCCATCGACTGGCTGGTGCCGCACCAAGCCAATATCCGCATCATTCAGGCCACCGGCAAGAAACTCGGTCTGCCGATGGAGCGCGTGGTGGTGACGGTCGACCGGCATGGCAATACTTCCGCGGCGTCGATTCCGCTGGCCCTGGATACCGCAGTGCGGGACGGACGCATACAGCGCGGCCAGACCCTGTTGATGGAAGCCTTCGGCGGCGGGTTTACCTGGGGCTCGGCCCTGGTGAAGTTCTAAATTATTGATCATGAGTACAGCATTTCTTTTCCCCGGGCAGGGCTCTCAGTCCCTGGGCATGATGGCAGGTCTCGCGAACCGGCCTGAGGTCAAGTCCACTTTTGCAGACGCCTCCGAGGTTTTGGGCCAGGATCTCTGGAAGCTGGTTACTGACGGACCGGCCGATGCGCTCAATCAGACCACCAACACGCAGCCCGCCATGCTGGCGGCCGGCATTGCCACCTATCGCGCCTATCTGGCCGGGGGGGGCAAAGCCCCTGCGCTCATGGCCGGCCACAGTCTGGGCGAATACAGCGCGCTGGTTGCGGCCGGCGCATTGTCCCTGGCTGACGCGGTCAGGCTGGTACGCTTTCGTGCCGAAGCCATGCAGTCTGCGGTGCCCGAAGGCGTGGGCGCCATGGCCGCGATTCTTGGACTGGATGACGAGGCGGTCAGAGAAGTCTGTGCCGCGGCATCCCTGGGCGAGGTGCTGGAAGCGGTCAATCTCAATTCCCCCGGCCAAGTGGTGATTGCAGGCAACAAGGCTGCCGTGGAGCGGGGCATGGTTCTGGCCAAAGAAAAGGGCGCCAAGCGCGCGCTGCCCCTGCCGGTGTCCGTGCCTTCGCATTCCAGCCTGATGAAGCCCGCCGCCGCACAGTTGGCGGCATACATGGACCAAGTCACCATCGCCGTGCCGCACATCCCGGTACTGCACAATGCCGATGTGTCGGACCATGCCGACGCGCAGAGCATCAAGGATGCGCTGGCCCGCCAGTTATATTCTCCGGTGCGCTGGGTGGAGACCATAGTCGCGCTGAAAAGTCGCGGCGCGACGCGGTTTGTGGAATGCGGACCAGGCAAGGTGTTAGCCGGTTTGACCAAGCGCATTGATGGCAGTTTGAAAACACTGGCCATCACTGACGAGGCATCGCTGGAGGCAGCGATACAGGAATCGAATTAGGAACAAACATGGCGGAAGGGAAAGTTGCATTGATAACCGGTGCCAGCCGTGGCATCGGCCAGGCCTGTGCGCTTGAGTTGGCGAAGCTGGGCGCCACGGTTATCGGCACCGCGACCTCGGAGCAGGGCGCCGAGGCCATCAGCGCCTATCTGCAGCAGGCCGGCGCAAAAGGCTGCGGCATGAAGCTCAATGTCACCGCTGCGGCCGATGTGGACAACGTGATCGAGCAAGTGAGCACGAAATTCGGGGACGTCGCCATTCTGGTCAACAATGCCGGCATTACGCGGGACAATCTCCTGATGCGAATGAAGGACGAGGAGTGGGACGAGATCATAACCACCAATCTGACTTCCGTATTCCGCCTCTCTCGCGCGGTGTTGCGCCCAATGACGAAGGCGCGCTGGGGACGGATCGTCTCCATCGCATCTGTAGTGGGGGCCATGGGCAATGCGGGCCAGACCAATTATGGCGCCGCGAAGGCCGGCATCATGGGCTTCACCAAATCCCTGGCGCGCGAAGTGGGCAGTCGCAACATTACGGTCAACTGCGTGGCACCGGGCTTTATCGACACCGATATGACCCGGGCATTGCCGGAGGCCCAGCGCCAGGCCTTGCTGACCCACATTCCGCTTGGGCGGCTGGGTACGGCCCAGGAAATCGCCTGCGCGGTTGGGTTTCTGGCTTCCGATGGGGGCGGCTACGTAACCGGAACCACGCTGCATGTGAACGGCGGCATGTATATGGCGTGAACGATCAAGTTTGGTAAAATTACCCGGCTTTGGAGCCCCAGAGCCTGTTTCAACCAGAGAGGACTTACAATGGATATCGAAGCACGTGTCAAGAAAATCGTCGCCGAGCAGCTTGGCGTCAACGAAGGGGACGTGAAGGTCGAATCTTCCTTCGTCGACGACCTGGGGGCTGATTCCCTGGATACGGTGGAACTGGTCATGGCGCTCGAGGAAGAATTCGAGTGCGAGATTCCCGATGAAGAAGCGGAAAAAATCACCACCGTGCAGCAAGCTATCGACTACGTGAACAGCCACAAGAGCTGATCTCTATTCTTCACTCTTCCCGAGATTTACCTTGTCAAATCGACGCGTGGTGATCACCGGCTTGGGGATCATTTCCCCGGTCGGCAATACGATACAGGAAGCGTGGGCCAATATTGTGGCGGGCCACTCCGGCATTACCCGGATCACCCGCTTCGACCCCACCCCTTTTGCTTCTCACGTTGCCGGCGAGGTGAAGAATTTCGACGCGGCCCAATATCTGAGCGCCAAGGACGTACGCCGCATGGATATCTTCATCCAGTACGGCATGGCGGCAGGGATACAAGCGGTCAAGGATTCCGGCATTGAAGTGACAGAGGCCAATGCAGAGCGCATTGGCATCAACATCGGTTCCGGCATCGGCGGACTGCCACTGATCGAAGATACGCACGACGCGCTGCGTGAATTCGGGCCCCGCAAGATTTCCCCGTTTTTTATCCCCGGCTCGATCATCAACATGATCGCGGGCAACTTGTCCATCCTTTTGGGCATCAAAGGCCCCAACCTGGCTGTGGTTACCGCCTGCACCACAGGCTTGCACGCGATCGGCATGAGCGCCCGCATGATTGAGCACGGCGATGCGGAGGTGATGATTGCCGGCGGCTCGGAAGCGTCGGTATCTCCTTTGGGCGTAGGTGGATTCGCCGCGGCCAAGGCGCTCTCCACCCGCAACGACGACCCGGCGACTGCCAGCCGCCCCTGGGACAAGGAGCGTGATGGCTTTGTGCTGGGCGAGGGTGCGGGCGTCATCGTGCTGGAGGAATATGAGCACGCCAGGGCACGGGGAGCGAGGATTTATGCCGAAGTTGCCGGATTCGGCATGAGCGCTGACGCCTATCACATGACCGCGCCGGACACCGACGGGCCCAGGCGCGCCATGGTGAACGCCTTGCGCGATGCGGGCGTGAACCCCGCGGATATTCAGTATATTAACGCCCACGGCACCTCGACCCAGTTGGGTGACAAGAACGAGACTGAGGCGATCAAGCTCGCCATGGGGGAGGCCGCTTACAAAGTGGTGGTGAATTCGACCAAGTCCATGACCGGCCACCTGCTGGGCGGCGCAGGTGGAGTGGAATCGATCTTCACGGTGCTGGCCGTGCATCACCAGATCTCGCCGCCCACCATCAACCTTTTCGAACAAGATCCCGAGTGCGATTTGGATTACTGCGCCAACACGGCGCGGGACATGCCGATCAAACTGGCGCTCAAGAACAATTTCGGCTTTGGCGGGACAAACGGCAGCCTGGTCTTCAAGCGGGTCTGATCCGTTTCCGTCTGAGCCAGGCTCAGGCGCGATTCTGCAGGAGTGGCACGAGCAGCCCGATCTGCTCGCCCTGCATGCCGCCCATCCCGAACGCTATCCGGCGCTGCTTCACACCGGGGGCCAGGAAGGCTGGCACATTCTGTTTGCCTATCCGGATGCCATCCACCGCTTTGATCAACACAACGTGCTGCAAGCGGCTTCCATGCTGCCGCAGATCAGCATGTCGGCCGGCAACGCCAGCGGGTTCCCTTTCCGGGGCGGCTGGCTCGTCTGTTTGGGCTATGAATTGTGCGGGGTGCTGGAACCCCGCGTTGGCCTGCCCGACGAAGCGGAAGACTATCCGCTTGTCTGGCTCGCACGCATACCGGCCGCGATTTTGCAACGCGGTTCGCGTACCTGGCTCATGGCCGAAATGGGGCGCCGCGGACTGATTGAAAACCTGGCGAGCGAGCTGGCCAGGCCGGTCATGGGGCAGGACACGCTTTTGCCTGCCCCGCTGGAAATACTCGAAGAGCCCGAGGCCCGATTTCTCCATGGTGTCAGCCGGATAAAGGACTATATCTGCGCCGGAGATGTGTTCCAGGTCAATCTGTCACGCGCATGGCAAGCCACATACGACCGGGGCGTTTCAGCTGCGGTGCTCTTCCGCCAGCTGATGCAGCGCAATCCGGCGCCATTTTCCGCCCTGTTGGATATGGGCGAGTGGAAGATTGTCAGCTCTTCTCCGGAGCGCTTGGTCCGGGTAGAGGCGGGCGGAAGAATCTCCACCCGGCCCATTGCCGGCACGCATCCGCGCAGTTTTTTGCCGGAGCAGGACCGCATGTTGCGCGACGCGCTCGCCGCTCATCCAAAAGAAAGGGCGGAGCACGTGATGCTGGTCGACTTGGAGCGCAACGATTTGGGGCGGGTCTGTCAGTCAGGGACGGTCGAGGTGGAAGCGCTGATGGAACTTTCGAGCTACGCACACGTGCATCACATCGAATCGACGGTGGCCGGCCGATTGAGTTCTGGAATGAAGGTTTGGGACGTGATCCGGGCGCTGTTTCCTGGTGGAACGATTACCGGCTGTCCCAAGGTCAGAACCATGGAGATCATCCGTGAACTTGAAGACCAGCCGCGCCGCGCATACACGGGGAGCCTGGGTTATATCAATCGGGACGGCAGCCTGGACCTCAATATTCTGATCAGAACCTTTGTGCTGCGGGGGAATCGGATAAGCTTCCGGGCAGGCGCAGGCATCGTGGTGGATTCCGTTCCTTCACGAGAACTTGAAGAGACCCGGGCCAAGGCAATAGGTTTAATCAATACATTAAAACACTAACGTAACTAACTGATATAATGATACTTATAAATGGATTGTCGCGGGGTCAAATCCCGGTTACCGATCGCGGCCTGCAGTATGGCGACGGTGTGTTCCGCACTATGCGTGCGGCCTCGGGGCGAATCGCTTGGTGGTCGGATCACTACGCCAAGCTCTCCGCCGACGCTAAAGCGTTGGGCCTGATCTGTCCTCCACCGGACCTGTTGTTGGCGGAGTGCTTGAAAGTCGCGCAGGAGCATGATTGCGTCGTCAAGCTAATACTGACTCGCGGTGTTGGACCGCGCGGTTATGCACCCTCGGGCTCAGCCGACCCCACGCGCATCATTCAGCAGCTACCGCCGCCCGCCAACTTGGCCCGCTACTTGGACGACGGTATAAAGGTGCGCTGGTGTTCGATCAGACTGGGCCACCAGCCCAGACTGGCGGGAATCAAGCACCTCAACCGGCTGGAGAATGTGCTCGCACGCAGCGAATGGTCGGACCCGGAGATCGCAGAAGGACTATTGCTCGACGAGTCGGGGCGGGTGATCAGCGGGATTATGAGCAATATTCTTGTCATCCGCGGCAGGACGCTGTTTACCCCGGATCTGAGTCTTTGCGGAGTCGCCGGCGTCGGCCGGCAACGGCTTATGCGAGCCGCGCAGCAGCATGGCATGGCGGTTCGCGTGACCCACATGCGGCCGCAGGATGTGTACAAGGCGGATGAACTGGGATTGTGCAACAGCCTGATAGGTGTGTGGCGAATCAGAATGATAGAGGAGACATCCTGCGGCAATGGCGGGTGGGTGGATAAAATGCGGGTCTGGCTTGATGAAGACGATTAAGCAGGTGCTGTTGGCGTGCATGCTGGCGCTTGCTGCCGGCATGGCCTGGCTAGCCTGGTACGCTGCTCGGCCTTTGCCCATCGTCCAGTTTCCTCAGCAATTCAGCGTTACGCCAGGCACCAGCCTTACGGGGCTTGCAGTACTGTTGGCCAAGGCAGGCATAGTCGATCATCCCCTGGCATTCCGGATTCTAGGGCGCGTGATGGGCAAGTCGGCCACCATTAAGGCGGGCGTCTACACCCTGGAAGCTCCCATCACGCCTGCCGAGCTCTACAGGAAAATGGAAAGGGGCGAGGTAACCCAGGCGGCGATTCGCTTCATCGAGGGATGGAATATCCGCGACGTTCGTGCCGCGCTGCTGGCCTCATCCGACCTCCGCCATGACAGCCAAGCCATGAGCGATGCGGACCTGCTGCGTGCCATCGGCGCCCGGGAAACCAAGCCTGAGGGCCTGTTCTTTCCCGACACTTATTTCTTCAGTCCTGGTTCCTCCGATCTGGACATCATGCGGCGCGCCTACCATGAGGCACAGGAGAAGCTGCGCAAGGCCTGGGAGGTTCGAGCCTTCGGATTGCCCTATCAGAGCCCGTACGAAGCCTTGATCATGGCGTCTATCATCGAGAAGGAAACCGCGGTGCCGGAGGAACGACCGCTGATCGCGGCCGTCTTCCTGAATCGCCTGAAACTTGGGATGCGGCTGCAGACTGATCCCAGTGTTATTTATGGACTCGGAGAGCGTTTTGACGGGAACTTGCGCAAACTGGATCTGGAGCGCGACACGCCCTATAACACCTATACGCGCAAGGGCTTGCCACCCACCCCGATTGCCATGCCAGGGCAGGCGTCAATTCAGGCTGCACTGAACCCCGCCCAATCCAGCGCACTGTATTTTGTCTCCACAGGCAGTGGCTTTCACGTGTTCTCCGATAATCTGGCCGAGCATAACCAGGCCGTGAACCGATATCAGCGATAATCCGCACAAATGGCAGGCAAATTCATTTCGCTGGAAGGCGTGGACGGGGCTGGCAAGAGTACCCACCTGGAACAGGTTGCGCGGTTTCTGCGCGGAAAGGGCAGACAGGTTGTGTTGACGCGCGAACCCGGTGGGACCGAGCTGGGTGAACGCTTACGGGATCTACTCTTGCATCGCGGTGCCATGCATCCGGATACCGAGGCCCTCCTGATGTTTGCAGCCCGCTTGGAGCACGTGGAACAGGTGATCAAACCCGCCCTGGCGCGTGGCGACTGGGTGATCTCAGATCGGTTCACAGATGCGAGCTACGCTTATCAGTGCGGCGGCAGGGGAATCCCGGAGCAACGCCTGAAGGAACTGGAAGACTGGGTTTTGCAGGGCTTCAGGCCAGCCCTCACGCTGCTATTCGACGTCCCGCCCGAGGTTGCTGCGCTACGGCGGGGCCAGGCGCGCGAAGCTGACCGCTTCGAACAGGAAGCGCACGACTTTTTCCAGCGGGTGCGCGATGCCTACCTCGTTCGTGCGCGCCGGGAGCCGGAACGGATCAAGGTAATTAACGCAGATCAACCCATTTCCACGGTTCGGCGGGATCTTGCGCAAATATTGGAAGGTCTGTAATGGCTGTTTATCCCTGGCAGGAATCCGATCGCCGGCGGCTGCTGGGACTGCGCGGCCACTTGCCTCACGCCGTCCTACTCACCGGGCCAAAAGGAGTGGGCAAAGTCGCGCTCGCCCAGGATTGGGGTAAGGCCCTCCTGTGCGAGTCGCCGACTCCTGCGGGTGAGGCCTGCGACCAGTGCGAGGCGTGCCACTGGTTTGATGCCGGCACCCATCCGGACTGGTTTCATCTGACCTTTGAGGAAAAAGAGGGCAAGGACGGGGACATTCGCCTGGCCACCGAAATCGCTGTCGATCAGGCCCGCCAAGCGACGCAATTCGCACAAATGAGCTCGTTTCGCGGCGGGCGGCGGATTGCCCTGATCGAACCGGCGGACGCCTTGAACCGCGCGGCATCCAATGCGCTGCTAAAGGTCTTGGAGGAGCCGCCGTTAAATACTATGTTCATCCTGGTTAGCCACCGGGTTCGGCGTTTATTACCCACATTGCGCAGCCGGTGCCACCGCCGGGACATCGGTTTGCCTGAACCCGGGTTGGCCACGGCTTGGCTCAAGGCAGAAGGCGTCGAGCAGGCTGAAGTGCGGCTGGCTCATGCCGGTGGTGCGCCATTAGGGGCCCTGGCTTGGCAGGAAGAGGAAGTTTGGGGGCAGCGCAGACAGGTTCTGGATGCCTTGGGAGCCCCGGAAGATTTGGATGTGGCAGGCGAAGGGGAAAGATGGGGGCGCATTCCTTCCGCCTTGTGGTATGGTCTGTCTCACAAATGGCTGACAGACTTGCTGGCGCGTATGGTCAAAGCGCCGGTCCGGTTCAACCCGGATTACAGCAATGTGCTGGGCAAGCTGGCTGCCCAGGCTGATCTGCGTGGCCTGATACAATTGAGTCGTAAACATGCAGAGGATGGTCGCTGGGTTGAACACCCGCTCAACCGGCCGCTGCAGATTGAGTCCTGGTTGCTGGATTACCAGGCATTATTTGAGAGCAAGGGCAAAGAATGAGAACCAACATAGCTTTGGAACAACCCCTGGCCGCCCGTCCAGGCGTGCTGTCCCTTTCCATCCGGGAAAAATCCGCTTTGTATGCGGCCTACATGCCATTCATCAAGGGTGGCGGGCTGTTTATTCCCACCAACAAGGCCTACAAGGTTGGGGAAGAAGTCTTCATGCTCCTGACCCTGATGGACGACCCGACCAAGCATCCGGTATCGGGCAAGGTGGTTTGGATCACGCCACCAGGAGCGCAAGCCGCCCGGGCGCAGGGCGTGGGCGTCCAATTCCAGGCCAACGAAAGCGGCCAACAAGCGCGCAACAAGATAGAGGGCCTCCTCGGGGGCAACCTGAAAAGTACGCGTTCCACCCACACCATGTAGCTTGGCGACAATTTGGTATGCTAAAGGCCGCGCAGATCGCGGCCTTTTTTGCGCCTATTTGTGACCACTTACGCATTGCGCTTCCGAACATGTTTGTCGATTCCCACTGCCACCTCAACTTTCCGGATTTTGCCGACAGGCTGGCGGACATCCTCCAGCGCATGCAGGACAACCAAGTCAGCCAGGCGCTGTGCATCAGCGTCGATCTGGAGACCTTTCCCCAAGTCCTGGCCATAGCGGAGCGCCGTAACAACCTCTACGCCTCAGTCGGGGTGCATCCTGATCACGCGGACGGCACCGAACCCTCGGTCGACGACCTGGTGCGGCTCGCGGCAAACCCCAAGGTGGTTGCCATCGGCGAAACCGGCATGGACTATTACCGCGTCCCCGGTCCGCTCGCCTGGCAGCAAGAGCGCTTCCGCGTGCATGTCCGCGCCGCGCGGGCAAGCGGCAAACCCCTCGTCATCCACAGCCGCACCGCCTCGGACGACACACTCGCCATCATGCGCGAAGAAAACGCGGGCGACGCGGGCGGCGTGATGCACTGCTTTACCGAGAGCATGGAAGTTGCAAAAGCTGCCATGGACCTGGGCTTCTACATTTCCTTCTCCGGCATAGTCACGTTCAAGAACGCCACCGAACTCAAACGAGTGGCCAAGGCTGTGCCGCTCGAGCGGATGCTGATCGAGACCGACTCGCCTTACCTGGCACCGGTGCCGCATCGGGGCAAGACCAATGAGCCCGGATTCGTGAAGCACGTCGCCGAGGAAATCGCGCGTCTCAAGGAAATCCCCGTGCAGAAAGTCGGGGAGATCACCAGCCGGAATTTCGCAAAGCTGTTCCTCAAGCAGGGTTAACTTTTATGGCCGAAATGACCGGGTTGTGCTACTCCGGTGCCTCCGCGATGCGCAAGAGAATAATCCGAGAATCAGACAATCGAACCAGCCTTTTTAATCGCCCGCCGGGCCGGCGGGCGCCGTAGTTCAATTCCGCTGTAGATACGCTGTCCGCTTCGGACAGGTTATCGCGCACGGCTATCACTTATCCACGTTTCCGAATTTGCCGGACCGCTCTCCTTATCAATGGGTGCAGATGGCGATTATTGCTCTGGTCATTTCCCCCGGATCAGCAGCACCGGTTTCGTGGCGACGCGCACCAATCCTTCAGCGACGCTGCCAAGGAACAGGTGGCTCAAGCCTCTGCGGCCATGCGTGCAGATCACTATGAGATCCGCCGGCCAAGCCTCGGCGTCTGCCGCAATCATCTCCGGTACGCGGTGACCCCAAGTGTCGATTTCGATCAGCTGGGTTTCGACCGGTATCCCGGCCGCGCGCGCCACAACTTCCGCTTTGCGGAGGATTTCCCTTCCGCTCTCGGTAATGGCATCCGAAATCTTGGCTGGATTGGGAAATTCCGCGCTTAGATTGATGTTTACGATATCGACTGCGTGCACGATCCGCAGTTGTGCCTGCACCTCTTTGGCCAGCTTGATCGCCTGCTGCAAAGCCTGTTCCGCAGTATGGCTTCCATCCACTGCCACCAAGATACGCTTGAACATTGTTTCTCCCTGGAAACTTTCGTCAATGCCGACGACACAAGGAATATTACTCTTTGACGTTAACTTGAGGCCAATCCTGACCGATCAAGCGCTCCAAATGTGTACTTATGGCCCTGCAGGAAGCCCTCTTATGCGGGAAGGGGAGTGTTGGGTCGGCTCATACAAAGGCTGGCTCGGGTAAGAAGAGGAGCAACTGACGGTCGTGTTTGGCTACGCAGCGGGGATATGAATGTCAAGGTTCCGTCACGTGCTCATCGGTCAGACGGCGGCTGGGATTTGTTCTCGATATTCAGGATCGAGGGCGCTTGTTCTAAGCGAAGCATCAGAGCCAAGAGGCGGGCGTGCCAATGGTAACGAATCGCACCGTTTCGATTTATAATGCAACGATTATGTTGCAAAAAGTAATCTATTTGTACGGGTCGGCATGCCCGCTGTGGGTTTACAAACTGTTTCCGTTCTTCCGATGGTGGCCGCAAGTCAACCGGCAAAACATGAGGAAGGACGGATTGGCGGGCCTTACCGGCGCACTCATCGTCCTGCCTCAGGCTGTTGCGTTTGCCACGATCGCCGGTCTGCCGCCGCAGTATGGCCTTTACGCGGCGATGGTGCCTGCTGTCGTTGCGGCGTTGTGGGGTTCATCTTGGCATCTGGTGTCGGGGCCGACAACGGCGATTTCAATCGCAGTGTTTGCATCGGTCAGCCCGTTTGCGCATCCCGGCTCACCGGAATTCATCAGCATGGTACTGACGCTGACCTTCCTGACCGGGGTCTTCCAACTCGTCTTGGGCTTGGCGCGCATGGGGATGCTGGTCAATTTCATCTCCCACACGGTGGTAATTGGCTTTACGGCGGGGGCAGCGATGCTCATCGCGGGTAGCCAGATCAAGAATTTTTTTGGGGTCGACATACCGCGTGGTACACCATTTTTCAAGACCCTGCAACTCTTTGCCGAGCAGATTGACGCGATCAATCCTTATGTCACGTTGATCGCCACCATAACCTTGTTCACAGGGATCCTGATCAAGGTCTTTCTGCCCCGTTTGCCCTACATGATCGTCGCGATGCTGGTGGGGAGTCTCGCCGCACTGGGAGTGAACACGAAATATGGTGTGGACATCACGCACATCAAGACAGTAGGCGCTCTACCGGCAGGATTGCCGCCACTTTCGATGCCTGACTTTTCCTTTTCTGCGCTTGACCAAATGCTGTTCCCATCGCTCATCATCACCATGCTGGCGCTGACCGAGGCGGTATCAATTTCACGCGCGGTGGCAACCAAATCTGGCCAGCACATTGACGGTAACCAGGAATTCATTGGTCAGGGTTTGTCCAACTTGATTGGCAGTTTTTTCTCAAGCTATGCTGCCTCCGGCTCGTTCAACCGCAGCGGCGTCAATTATGCGGCTGGCGCGCAAACGCCGCTTGCCGCAGTGCTGGCCTCCGTTTTTCTGGTGCTGATCCTGTTTCTGGTTGCGCCGCTCGCAGCCTATTTGCCGAACGCGGCCATGGCCGGAATTTTGTTTCTGGTGGCTTGGGGACTCATTGATTTTCATCACATCGGCCTGTTGCCCAAAATAAGTCGCCAGGAGACTGTGGTGCTGTGGGTGACGCTGATCGGCACGCTGGTTGATCTGGAAAAAGGCATTTTCTTCGGCATCGCATTGTCGCTGATCTTCTATCTGTATCGCACGTCACGTCCACGGTTGGAGGCTGCCGTTCCCGATCCCGAGCCCGACAGCTACCACTACATCTCTGCCGAAGGCCAGCTCGAGTGTCCGCAGATCAAGTTCGTACGTGTCAGCGGCTCTCCGTTTTTTGGCGCCGTTTCTCACTTTCAGCAATATCTTCAGGAACTTGCGGAGCGGGAGCCGCAACGCAAGCAGCTTGTGCTCATAAGCACGGGGATGAACTTCGTTGATCTGGCCGGTGCTGAAATGCTTGCCCAGGCTGCGCGCGACCAGCGCAAAATGGGCGGCAGCCTCGGTTTCTATCGGCTTAAGCCCGAGGTCGAGCGCATGCTGGAACAAGGGGGATTCATGGTCGATATTGGTCGTGATAACATCTACTCGGCCAAGTCCAGACCCGCTTCCGTCCTTTATCCCAAACTCGATCCTGAAATTTGCCGCACCTGCACGGCCCGAATTTTTCGCGAGTGCAAGGATGAAGTGCCCAACAGAAAGTCGCAATCAGCATGATCCGTCGCAACCCTAACGGTGACATTCCGCAAGTACACGAAGCCGCGTTTGTCGATCCCACTGCAATTCTGTGCGGCAAAGTTATCGTCCGAGAAAACGTATTCATCGGGCCGTATGCGGTGATTCGCGCAGATGAAGTCAACGCGGACGGTGACATGGAGCCGATCATCATCGGTGCGCACTCCAATATTCAGGACGGTGTGGTCATCCATTGCAAGGCTGGTGGGGGAGTTACGATTGGGCGCACCACTTCCATCGCACATCGCTCCATCGTGCATGGCCCATGCGTTGTGGGCGACAATGTATTTGTGGGTTTCAATTCAGTGCTGTTCAACTGCACTGTTGGGGACGGCTCGGTCATTCGGCACAACTCGGTGGTCGAGGGCTGCGCTGTGCCTCCGGGTTTCTATATTCCTTCCACGGTCAACATACGTTCCGACGAAGAACTCGCCAAAATTGAGCGGGTAACGCCCGACGTGGCGGGATTTTCAGAGAGTGTGGCGCAGGCCAACAGCGAGCTGGTAAAAGGCTACAAACGTATCCGCAACGAGTTCTGAAAGGACGGTTATCCCTGTGTGGGTAAAGAGTCAGGGTTGTCTTGCGTGAACGCTTATTTTTCCAGATTGTAGCGCTTCAATTTCCGCCACAGCGACACCCGGTCAATGCCCAGTATTTGCGCAGCCAGGGTCTGGTTGCCGTGCGTTTCCTTGAGTACCCAGCGGATATAGCCCTTTTCCTGTTCGTCCAATGTGGGGATTCTTCCGTCCTTCTTGCGCGGGCTGAGTAATGCAAGTTCACGCATGGAATCGGGCAGATGCGCCGGTTCGATCGTGTTGCCGGCACACAATGCAACGCCGCGTTCGATGAGGTTTTCAAGCTCCCGCACGTTGCCTGGAAAGTCATATGCCTTGAGCAAATCAAGCACCTGTGGGTCGATAGCCGTGACCACCTTCTTCATCAGCGCGGAGCATTTATTGAGAAAGTGGTAGGCCAGCAACGGAATGTCGTCTCGCCTTTCGGACAGGGGGGGAATGTGCAGATTGACGACGTTGAGCCGAAAATAGAGGTCCTGGCGGAAGCGGCCGCTCTTGACAAGTTCTGGCACGTCGCGGTTGGTGGCGGAAACGATGCGCGCATCCACTTTGACCGGCCGCGTACCACCCAGGCGCAGCACCTCGCGCTCCTGGATCACGCGCAACAATTTGACTTGCATGGCAGTGGACATTTCGGTGACTTCGTCCAGGCACAAGGTGCCGCCGTTGGCGGTTTCGATCAGCCCGGGCTTGCCAATGGCGCCTGTGAAGGCGCCTTTTTCGTTGCCAAACAGTTCATTGGCGAGCAGTTCCTCATTGAATGCGCCGCAGTTTACTGCCACGAACGGGCCATTGGGACGGCCCCCATACTCGTGCAAATAGCGGGCAAACAATTCCTTGCCCGTACCTGATTCGCCGGTGATGAGGACATTGCAGCCGGTGGGGCTGATTTGTCGCGCCATTTCCAGCAGCTTCTGCATGGCGGCATTCTCAGTGATGATCTTTACGCGACCCAGGAACGCGTCCAGTTGTTCGCGCAAGGCAAAATTTTCGCGTTTGAGTCGAACTTTCTCCAGCGCTTCGGCCACCACCTGGCGCACTTCGTCCAGACGATAGGGCTTTGCGATGTAGTGGAAGGCGCCTTCCTTCATCGTTTCCACCGCGGAATCCAGGGTGGCGTAACCGGTAATCATGATGACTTCGGCATCCAGCGCCTGCTCGCGGCAGCGGCGCAGTATCTGCATCCCATCCACCTTTTCCATTTTGAGATCGGTTAGGACCACGTCGAAAGTCTGCTTTTCCAGCAAACTCAGCGCACTGGCGCCGCTGGTGGTGGCGGTGATCGTGTGGCCTTCCTTTTTAAGCACATGTTCGAGGTTGCGCAAAGCGACGCGCTCGTCGTCGATCAGCAGCAGCTTTCCAGTGAGGGTCATGGAGTCTCCAAACGCGCCGCCGGTGTCTGCGGCAAGCGGATGTGAAAGGTGGTGCGGCCCGGTTCGCTTTCAACAGCGATACAACCCGCATGCTGCTCGATAATTTCACGCACGATGAACAGGCCTAAGCCCATGCCGTGGCCAACGTCCTTGGTAGTGAAGAACGGATCGAAGATGCGAGGCAATACGTCGGCAGCGATGCCCCGCCCGCTGTCGCTGAAAATCAGATCGACCGCATCACCTTGTACCGGGCAGGAACCCGGGAAGACCTCGCCATTCACTATGCGGTGTGCGGAGATACTTACCAATCCGGCGGTGCCCACGGCCTGCAAGGCGTTCTTGATGAGGTTGACGCAGACTTGCTGCAGACGTTGGCGGTCGACCATGGCGCTCAGATCAGCGGGAATGTCGATCTGTACCCGCACCTCGGCCGGCACCTCGGCCTTGAGGAACGACAGGGTTTCAACAACCAGTTCGCGCAGCGCCACGGCCTGCATGCGCAAGGGTTGATCGCGGGCGAAATCCAGCAGCGAGCGCACGATGTTACGCGCCCGCTCGCATTGGTCATCGATTTGCAGGAGGAGCTCGCGCTGCGTTTCGGTGTCCGCCTCGTGCAGTTCTTCGAGCAGGATCTGGCAGGACGACCAGATATTCGACAACGGGTTATTGAGTTCATGCGCCACGCCCGACAGCATGGTGCCCAATGCGGCCAGTTTCTCTGCGCGCAACATATTACGCTGGCGCTGTTCCAATTCGCGCATCAAATGATTGAAGGCGCTGACCACGGAGACCAGTTCGCGATCATCGGAAGGCAGCGGCAGTTTGTCGCGTTTGCCTTGCTCTATGGCCTCGACACCTTCCCCGAGGCGTTTGAGCGGCTGCACCACCCGCCGTGACAAGGCTTGGCCGATACCAATCATCAGGAGTGCCAGTGTGACGATGGTGACCACCAACACCTTGCGGAAAGAGGCCAGAAGCTGCCGAACCTGACTGCGCTCCGAACTTGCCGCCGTCTCGGCTCCGCCGACGATGCGCTTGCCGACCGCCCGGATCCGCCCTTCCAGCGTGCTGCGACTCCGCAACTCACGCTGGTCCGTTTGGGCATATTGCTCCATCAGTTGAGCGTAACTCGCCAGTTCGGCGCGCAGAGTGACGACGCTATCCCGTATGCCCAGGCGGGTAAAGTCCGCTTCGGCCGTATCCAGAAGGCGCCGCAGGTTATCGATGTATCGGACGTTTTCAACACGATCCGCGTCCTGCGCGTGGAGAAAGTAGTTACGCTCGAAACGGCGGATCTCCAGCGTGGTGTCGAACAACTCCGTTACCCGCTCGCCGAGCAGTACGCGTTGCTCCAGCACGCGTATTTCCTCAAAGGTGTAGAGGGAAACGGCCAGGGTCAGCATCGCTACCAGAAGGTAGCCAAAGGTAAGCTTGTGTTGCAGAGAGGCTTGCAAGGGGATGTTCATCTCCGGGCAAAGATGGATGTTGCATTATGCGACAGGCATATGTCACCGTGCAACAATGAAAAAACAGTTGCTGTTGCGGGGGCGGGCGCGTGTGCCGGCGCGCCCCACATTCGGGGAGGCTGGTTGCACTCTGCATCATCTCAACCACGTAAAAGAGCCCGCAATGTCAGTAATATATTTAAAATACATAGGGTTAGTGAGATGGTATGGATGGTGCTTGCTGATGTTCCTTAAGACCAACTCCACGGCTTGCCGCCCACTGCCATCATGTTCAAGAATTATTTGCGCCACCTGCTTAATACCCTGGCCTTTGCCAACGTCGGCAACCAGAGCGAGTTCCGGCGTCTGCTAGAGCGGTCGGAACATTTCGGGCAGCACTTGCCCACTGCGCCCGCGACGGTCACGCCGCTGTCCCAGTCCCGTCCCAAGGCCGGTTTCATGTCTATCGATTCTTCCCGCAATTTCGCTAAGCGCTGACTCCCACCTTATGTCCAGCCATCATTCCAGAGGCCTGCTTTCGATTCATCCGTTCTCCTTCCTGCAACAACTGTCTTTCAACACTGCCACGCTAAAGGATGATCTTGTCGCGGGCATCACTGTTTCGCTGGTCGCCATCCCGCAGTCGCTGGCCTATGCGCAGCTGGCCGGCGTGCCAGCCTATTACGGTCTCTACGCGGCCCTGATCCCGACGATCGTCGGCGCCGTATTTGGTTCGTCACGCCAACTTTCGACCGGCCCAGTGGCGATGACCTCGCTGCTCACCGCCGCCAGCGTCGCACCCCTGGCCGCGCATGGCTCAGACCTGTTCTACTCCTATGTCATTCTGCTGGCGCTGTTGTCGGGCCTGTTCCAGATCGGCTTTGGCGTTTTTCGCATGGGGGTGTTGCTGAACTTTCTATCGCATCCGGTGCTGATGGGCTTCATCAACGCTGCCGCCTTGATTATCGGTCTATCACAGTTGCCGACTTTGCTTGGAATTCCAGCCAAGCAATCGGAGCATTTTTTGCTGGATATCTGGAACGTGGTGTCCCACATCGACACCATGCATGAAATGTCTCTTGGTTTTGGCTTGACGGCTTTTGTGTTGCTCATGGCGTTCAAGAAATTTGCGCCCAAATTACCCGGCGTGCTGTTGACCGTCGCACTGCTGACTTGGGCCAGCTACGCGCTGCAGTTTGCCGAGATCGGCGGGCGGGTTGTGGGGGAGATTCCGAAGGGGCTGCCCAGCATCAGCCTCCCGCCACTTGACTGGAAGGCCTCTATGACGCTGTTGCCGGCCGGCTTTGTCATCGCGCTCATCAGCTTCATGGAGGCCATGTCGAGCGCCAAGGTCATCGCTATCAAGACCCGCCAGCCCTGGAATGAGAACAAGGAACTGATCGGTCAGGGTCTCGCCAAGGTGGCAGCCGCCTTCAGTCATTCCATGCCCGTCAGCGGTTCGTTCTCACGCTCCGCCCTGAATCTGGCTTCAAATGCCAAGACAGGCTTGTCATCGATCGTATCGGCAATCTTCGTCCTGCTTACGCTGCTGTTCTTCACCCCGATGCTTTATCATCTGCCGAAGCCGGTGCTCGCGGCCATCATCATGGTGGCGGTCATGGGGCTGATCAATTTCGGGGTGATCACCAAGGCTTGGCGCGCCAACCGCGATGACGGCATCGCCTCCATCATCACCTTCGTCGCCACGCTCGCTTTTGCGCCGAACATCCAAAATGGCATTCTGACTGGCATCCTGCTGTCGTTGGCACTGCTTTTGTACCGAATGATGCGGCCGCGTATCGCAATTTTGGGCATGCATCAGGACGCCAGCCTGCGCGATGCCGAACGGCACGGCTTGCCGCCGCTGCATCCGAAACTGGGAGCCGTGCGCTTCGATGGTGCGCTGCGTTTCGTCAACGTCTCCTATTTCGAGGACGCACTGCTGCAGCTCCAGCGGGAGAACCCGAAAATCACCCACATTCTGATCAAATGCAGCGGCATCAACGACCTCGACGCGTCGGGTGTGGAGATGCTGTCCAACCTGATTACCCGCTTCAGGGACAGCGGCATCACGCTGGCTTTTAGCGGTTTCAAAAAGCAGGTTCAGGATGTGCTGGATAGAACCGGCCTGACCAAAAAAATCGGCGAATTCAATATCTTCTCGTCTGATCGGGAAGCCATCGAGAAACTGGGGCAGTTTCTGTCCTGAAATCGATCAGGACCGGCAGTACGCTGCCGGTCTGTTCTGGGTCATCGCCCAGGACAACATCTTGGCCGCCGAAGACCAGGCCACCGCCGTGATCAACGAGCGACTGCGAGCGACTGGGCGGTGCGGCCCAGGACGACCTTCTTTGCGCGTTGAAATAGATGCGATAATCCACCCCTCATGATTGCGATGCCGCTCCCGCTCCAACCGTTCAGACCGACTTGGAGGAAGGCATCGGGGCTGGCCGGCGCGCCGGCCCCTCCGATGGCGACGCGCCGGCCATGAACATGGTCGACGGGATTCCGCTGTTCCTCGCTTACCTTGCAGCCGCGAGCACCTTGCTGTCGGGCGCCGTTTCCCTGTTTGCCGTGCGCCGGCGCCCCGGTTTCCTGCACACCGGTTCATTCTTGTTCCTGTTCCTCGCCGGCGCGGCCGACGTCATTGCCGGCAGCTGGGCTTTGCTGACCGACCTTACCCTTACTGATCGGCTGGCCCTCGGGCTGCCCTGGCTCGAATGGCATGTGCGGCTTGATCCGCTGTCCGGCTTCTTCATGATCCTGCTCGGCACGCTGGTGACCGCGACCTCGCTCTACGGCCCCAGCTACACGCGCGAGTACACGCATGGCGAAGCCCCTCAGCCATTGCCGCCGCTCGGCGTATTCACGGCGATCTTCGTCCTCGGCATGCAGATGCTGCTGCTCGCCGACGATGCCCTGATGTTCATGATTTTCTGGGAAATGATGTCGCTGTCCGGCTACTTCCTCGTTGCCTACCAGCACCAGCACGCCAGCAACCGCCACGCTGCCTTTCTATACCTGCTGCTCGCCCACGTCGGCGCCCTGGTCATCCTGCTTGCCTTCGGTGTGCTCGCCGCCTTCGGCGGCGGCCTCGCCTTCGAGCAGATGCGCGCCGCCCAGCTCACGCCGCTGTGGGCGACGCTGGCCTTCCTGTTCGCCTTCCTCGGCTTTGGCACCAAGGCGGGGATGGTGCCGCTGCATGTCTGGCTGCCCGACGCGCATCCGGTCGCGCCTTCGCACATCTCGGCCATGATGAGCGGCGCCATGCTCAAGATGGGCATCTACGGCATCGTCCGGGTGAGCTTCGACCTGATCGGCGAGGTGCGCTGGGAATGGGGCGTGTTGGTCCTGGTCGTCGGCACCGCCTCGGCCCTGCTCGGCGTGCTCTACGCCCTGATGCAGCATGACCTCAAGCGCCTGCTCGCCTACCACTCGATCGAGAACATCGGCATTATCCTCATGGGCCTGGGGATGTCGATGATCTTCCTCGGCACCGGCCACCCGCTGCTCGGCACCCTCGGCTTGGTGGCCGCGCTCTACCACACGCTCAACCATGCGCTGTTCAAGGGACTGCTGTTCCTCGGCGCCGGCGCCGTGCTCTACCGTACCCACGAACGTGACCTCGAACGCATGGGCGGTCTCATCCATCGCATGCCGGTCACCGCGTTCATGTTCCTGGTCGGCAGCGTCGCCATCTCGGCGCTGCCGCCGTTCAACGGCTTCGTTTCCGAGTGGCTGACCTTCCAGACTGCCTTGCAGGCGCCGGCGCTGGAAAATGGCGTGCTGCGCATGCTGATGCCGATCGCCGCCGCCCTGCTCGCACTCACCGGGGCACTTGCCGCCGCCTGTTTTGTCAAGGCCTTCGGCATCGCCTTCCTGGGCATGCCGCGCACCCGCCACGTCGCCCACGCGCGCGAGGTGCCGAGGGGAATGCTGCTCGGGATGGGCTGGCTGGCCGCGCTGTGTCTGGCGTTGGGCGTTCTGCCGACACCGACGATCGAGGCCATGGCGCCGATCACCCGGCTCCTGGTGCATGCCGCGCTGCCGGCGACCGCCGCTCAGGGCTGGCTGTGGCTGACGCCGGTATCGCCCCAAGGCGCTTCCTATTCGGCGCCGTTCGTCTTGCTCGCCCTGATCGTGGTGTACGGCCTGGGCTACCTCTTCCTCAGGCGCGGCGCGCGCCCCGCGCGCCGCGGCCATCCCTGGGACTGCGGCTTCGGCCAGCTCAGCCACCGCATGGAATACACCTCGACCTCGTTCACCCAGCCCATCCGGCGCGTTTTTGGCGCGGTCTGGAAGGTCGATGAAGTGGTCGAGAGGGTCACTACGCCCGGCGTGATCCCGCGCGTGACCGCCATCCGCCACCATCTGCACGTGCAGGACTGGTCGTGGCTCAAGGTCTATCAGCCAATCGGCCGCCTGGTGCTGGATGCTGCCCGGCGCATCGGTTTCATCCAGACCGGCAGCATCCATACCTACCTGAAATACTCGTTCGCAACGCTGGTCTTGCTGCTCTGGATCGTCAGCCTATGAACATGTCCATGAGCAGCCTGCCAATCGCCTGGGCCATGGCCGCCGCCCAGACGCTGATCTTCATTGCCGCTGCCCCGCTTCTGGCGGGCTGGGTCAAGCGCCTCAAGTGTCGCATGCAGAACCGCGCTGCGCCGGCCGTGTGGCAGCCCTCCCGCGATCTGGCCAAGCTGCTGAGAAAGGACATGGTGCTGGCCGAGAACGCTTCCTGGCTGTTCCGCGCCACGCCCTACATCGTCTTCGGCGCCACCCTGCTCGCCGCCGCCGCTGTGCCGCTCATCGTGGTGCACCTGCCCACCGACGCCATCGCCGACCTGATCGTGCTGGTCGGCTTCTTCGCCCTGGCGCGCTTCTTCACCGCGCTGGCCGCCCTTGACATCGGCACTGCCTTCGGCGGCATGGGCGCCTCGCGCGAAATGACGGTCGCCGCGCTGGCCGAACCGGCCATGCTCATGGTGGTGTTCACGTTGTCCATGACGGCGGGCACGACCAACCTGTCGGCGGCCACCGAGAGCGTGCTGCATGCCGGCGTGGTGCTGCGCCCATCATTCCTGTTCGCCCTGTTCGCCCTGGCCATGGTGGCGGTGGCCGAGTGCGGCCGCATCCCGGTGGACAACCCGGCCACGCATCTCGAACTGACCATGCTGCACGAGGCCATGATCCTGGAATACGGCGGCCGCCACCTGGCGTTAATCGAGTGGGCCGCGCAGATCAAACTGATGATCTATGCGGTGCTGATCATCGACTTCTTCTTCCCCTGGGGCATCGCCCGCAACTTCGGCGCCATTGCGCTGGCCATCGGCGTCGCCGCCGTCGCCGCCAAGCTGATGCTGCTCGCCATGCTGCTGGTGGTGTGGGAGACGCTGCTGGCCAAGATGCGCCTGTTCCGGGTGCCGCAGTTCCTCGGTTTTGCCTTCCTGCTGGCCCTGCTCGGCATGCTTACCAGCATCGTCCTGGAGACGCGGGGTTAGATGGATCTGACCA
The DNA here is from genome assembly GCA_035635075.1 of Thiobacillaceae bacterium. Lineage (GTDB taxonomy): Bacteria > Pseudomonadota > Gammaproteobacteria > Burkholderiales > Thiobacillaceae > DASQBT01. Next base: position 25,388 of record DASQBT010000139.1, read on the forward strand.
GTCTCGGCCTATACAGCCAGGCCATCATCGTCTTCGCCGCCCTGGTGCTGTTCACCTCCTTCGTCATGCTCGCGCAGCCGCGCATCGTGCCGCTGATCTTTACCTTCGCCTGGCAGGGACTGTTGCTGGCGGTGGTGACCGTGCTGGTGGCCATCGTCTCCAACCATCCCCACCTCTATATCACGGCGGCCCTCACGGTCATGCTCAAGGTGGGGCTGATTCCCTGGCTGCTGTATCGCCTGAGCCTGCAGCTCAACATGAATTACGAGACCGAGTCGATCGCCCACCCCTCGATGCTGCTGCTGGGAGGCGCCGGCTTGGTGGTGTTCAGCTATTTCATCGCCGTGCCGATCGTGCATCTGTCTGGCTTAGCCACCCGCAACACCATCGCCGTCAGCATCGCCGTCGAGCTGCTCGGCATGCTCATCATGATCGCGCGCAAGACGGCGATGGCCCAGGTGATCGGCTTCATGTCGATGGAGAACGGGCTGTTCTTCGCCGCCGTGGTGTCCACCTACGGGATGCCGCTCATCGTCGAACTGGGTGTCGCCTTCGACGTGATGGTTGCGTCCATCCTGTTCGGCGTGTTCTTCTTCCACCTGCGCGACTCGTTCGACTCGCTCGACGTCAGCCACCTCAATCGGCTGTCCGAGGCAGACGCGACGATGCCCTTGCCGGAACCGGCCGAGGCACGGGGGGAACATCCATGACGCTGCTCGATATCATCCTGCTGGCGCCGCTCGTCGGCGGCCTGTTGCTCGCCTTCATCGGGCATCGCGCACTCGCCGGCTGGCTCAACGTGGCCACCTGCGGCGTTACCTTCGCCGCCTCGCTGGGCCTGGCGCTGGATGTGTTCGACCATGGAGCGCGGCTGTCCGCAGCCCGCATGTTCTATATCGACGCCTTCAACGTCTATCTGGTCGCCCTCACCGCTTTCGTCGGCCTCACCACCTCGATCTTCTCGCGCCCTTACATGCGTCACGAGGTCGAGCGCGGGCGCGTCACCGACCGGCGCATGCGCCTCTATCACTCGATGTACCAGGGCTTCCTGTTCTCGATGCTGCTGGCGCTGTCGACCAACAATCTGGGCATCATGTGGGTGGCCATGGAGTCGGCGACTCTGACCACCGTGCTGCTGGTTTCGCTTTACCGCACCCCGGAGTCGATCGAAGCGGCCTGGAAATATTTCGTGCTGTGCGGGGTCGGCATCGCCCAGGCCCTGTTCGGCACCGTGCTCATCTACTTCGCCGCCGAGAATCGGCCGGGCGGCGAGCGCGGCGACACGCTGCTGTGGACCGTGCTGCACGACACCACGGCCGGCGCCCTGGACCCGGCGGTGGTCTCGCTCGCCTTCGTCTTCCTGCTGGTCGGCTACGGCACCAAGGTCGGCCTGGTGCCGCTGCACAACTGGCTGCCGGATGCCCACTCCGAAGGCCCGACGCCGATGTCCGCAGTGCTCTCCGGGCTGCTGCTGAATGTCGCCCTGTATGCCCTGGTGCGATTCAAGATGCTGGTGGACGCCTCCCTGCACATGCAGCTCGCCGGCCACCTGATGATGGGCTTCGGCCTGCTGTCGTTCGTCATCGCCGGGCTGTTTCTGCACCGTCAGCACGACATCAAGCGCATGTACAGCTATTCCTCCATCGAGCACATGGGGCTGATGACCTTTGCCTTCGGAATCGGCGGACCGCTGGCCACCTTCGGCGCGCTGTTGCACATGACCATGAACTCGCTCACCAAATCGGCCATCTTCGTCACCGTCGGCTATGCCTCGCAACTTGCCAGCACGCAGCGCATCGACCGGATTCGCGGCCTCATCCGCACCCAGCCCAGCATCGGCTGGGGGCTGTTGATCGGCACCGTGGCGATCGCTGGCTTCCCGCCCTTCGGCGTGTTCATCAGCGAGTTCCTGTTGTTGATGGCCACCATGAAGTCCTGGCCCTGGCTGACCATCCCGCTGCTGTTCGGCTTCGGCGTGGCCTTTGCCGGCCTGTTCCGCCACCTGCAACCTATGGTCTTCGGTGAGGCGCCGCCCGGACAGAAACCGGTCCAGGCCAACATGCTGCCGGTGGCGATCCATCTGGCGCTGGTGCTGTGGTTCGGTCTTTCCCTGCCGACCTTCCTGTCGGGCTGGTTCGAACAGGCCACGCTGCTGATTTCGGGGGCCTCGCTGCGATGACTCCGGAAGTGCCGTTTGCCCGGTTCCTCGGCCGCCTGGCCGAGGCCGGTCTGGCCGTCGAGGTTCAGGCCGCGCCGCATCTGGCGCCGGCCCGGATTATCGCAGTGGCAAACGACGACTGGGGTCTGCTCGGCCGGGAATCCCGCGCCTGGGACTGCCGCTGGGCGGCCGGTTGGGGCGAGGAGATCGGCGCCGCTGCGGACCAGACCATCCGCATCAATGCCTGCTTCGAGAAGGACGGCGCGTATCTGCTGGCCCGTACCACGGTAACGCGCGCCCACCCAATGCTGCCCTCGCATACGCCGTATTACCCGGCTGCCGACCGGCCCGAGCGGCATACCCAGGACCTGTTCGGGGTGGCTTTCTCCGACCATCCGGATGCGCGGCGCTGGACACGACATCGGGCCTGGAAGAGTTCGGAGTATCCGTTGCGCCGGGACTTCCCAGCCGCCGGCCGGCCGGCCGCATCGACGCCGGCCGACCACCAATACCGGTTTCTCGCCGCCCATGGCAGCGGCGTCTATGAGATACCGGTGGGGCCGGTTCATGCCGGGATCATCGAGCCGGGGCACTTCCGCTTTCAGGCAGTGGGCGAGACCGTGCTCAATCTGGAGGAGCGCCTGGGCTACACCCACAAGGGCATTGAGAAGATCGCCGAGGGCCGCGATGCCCTGGGCCTCGCGCGCCTGGCCGGGCGCGTCTCGGGCGATTCCACCGTGGCCCATGCCTGGGCTGCGTGCATGGCGATGGAGCGGGCGGGGGGCCTTCAACCGCCGCCGCGCGCGCTCTGGCTGCGCGCCCTGATGTGCGAGCGCGAACGGGTCGCAAACCATCTGGGCGACATCGGCGCGATCGTCAACGACGTCGGCTTCGCCTTCGGCTTCTACCAGTTTGGGCGGTTGCGCGAGGCCTGGCAGCGCGCATCGAACACCGCCTTCGGCCACCGTTTCATGATGGACGGCATCGTCCCGGGCGGCGTCGCGGTCGATCTGGCGCCGCCTTTCATCTCCGCCATGCGCGACGAGGCCGATGCCCTGCGCCAGCAGGTTGGCAAGCTGATGGCCATCCTGTACGACTCGCCGTCGCTCACCAACCGGCTGCTCGGCACCGGGATACTGAGTCCAGAACAGGCCGCCGCGCTCGGCTGCATGGGCTGCGTGGGCCGCGCTTCGAGCCTGGACTTCGACGTTCGCCGCAATGCGCCCTATGCGCCTTATGACCAAGTCGAGGTGAAGGGCGTGCTGCATCACACCGGCGATGTCAACGCCAGGGTGCGGGTGCGCCATGAGGAAATCATCACCTCGCTCGACCTCATTACTGCGCTGCTCGACGGGCTGCCGACTGGGCCGATCCGCGGCGAGTGGCAGGACCCCACGGAGGCCAGCGAAGGGCTCGGCATGGTCGAGGGCTGGCGCGGTGAGATCATCAGCTATGTGCGCTTCGGCGGCGACGGGCGCATCGCGCGCTTTTTCGCGCGCGACCCGTCCTGGACCACCTGGCCTGCGCTGGAAGCGCTGATCCATGACAACATCGTTCCCGACTTTCCGGTGTGCAACAAGTCAGTGAACGGCTCGTACTCGGGACACGACCTGTAATGCTGCGCATCCTGGGAAAAATCCAACGCATCGGCATCATCACCGAGCAGTTGCCGTCCTGCGATGAACCCGCCCTCGCCGAGATCGGGGAGCAGATCAAGGCGCGCATTGGCGAGCGCTTCGGCGGCAGCCTGGCCATCCGGGAAGTGGACGCCGGCTCCTGCAACGGCTGCGAGCTGGAAATCCAGGCGCTGAACAACCCCTGGTACGGCATTGAACGCTACGGCGTGCATTTCGTCGCCAGTCCGCGCCATGCCGACCTGCTGCTGGTCACCGGCCCGGTGGCGCGCCACATGGAGGAAGCGCTGCGCCGCACCTATGCCGCCACCCCTGAACCGCGGCTGGTCATCGCGGTGGGCGCCTGCGGCGCGAACGGAGGCGAGTTCGGCGAGAGCTACGCCTCGCGCGGCGCGGTTGCCAACGTCATCCCCGTCGATGCGGTGATCCGCGGCTGCCCGCCGACCCCGTTCGACCTCATGCGCGGGATACTCGAAGCCATCGGTAGAAGGGTCTGACGGTGCCGCCAAAGCGCGCTTGCGCCATGCCGCGATTTGACTGCCTGCCGCCATTTAAATGACAATGCCGCGATACTTAATACTTGCGATTCTGCGGTCCTGCTGTTGGACACCGTGAGCCAGATTCCGAGCGTCCGACTACATGACCGATTTGTTGACCTCCCTTGATCCGGTAGGCTGGGCCTGGGCCGGAGCGCTTTACTGGCTGTGCCTGGGCTTCGCCGCACTGCTCCTGCAACGCTCGCGATCGTTGCTCACCAACCTGGTGTTTCCGCTGGGGGCCTTGGGCGCCTTGTTCATCGCCGCCGTCGGCGTCGCCGGACTCATATTGCCCGGCAGCGCCATCGTCCTGCCCATCGGCCTGCCTGACCTGCCGTTCCATCTGCGCCTGGATGCCCTCTCGGCGTTCTTCTTAATGTTGCTGGGTGCAGCTTCATTTGGGGTCACGGTGTATGCAGCGGGTTACTTCAGAGGCATGGAGCGGGGCTCGCTCGCCTTGGTCGCCTTGTGGTATCACCTGTTCCTGGCGGGCATGGCAACGGTGATGCTGGCCGATGATGCCTACGCCTTCATGGTGGCTTGGGAGGTGATGGCCCTGTCATCGTATTTTCTGGTCACGACCGATCATGACGTCCCGGAAATCCGCCATGCCGGATTTCTCTACCTGCTGATCGCCCACGTCGGCGCGGTGTCGTTGCTGCTGACCTTCGGTGTGCTCCAGGGCGGTCACGGCGCCTACACTTTCGAGTACATGCGCCACGCGGAGATGACGCCGTTCTGGGCCTCGGTCGCCTACCTGCTGGCGCTGGTCGGCTTCGGTGCCAAGGCCGGCTTGGTGCCCATGCATGTTTGGCTGCCGGAGGCGCACCCGGCGGCGCCGTCGCCCGTGTCGGCCTTAATGTCCGGCGTCATGCTGAAAACCGCAATCTACGGTCTGTTGCGGGTGAGCTTCGATCTCCTCAACGTGCAGTTCGGCTGGTGGGGCATGCTGGCACTGGCGCTGGGGCTGATCACAGCGCTCTATGGCGTGATCTTCGCCGCCGTGCAATCGGACATGAAGCGGCTTCTGGCCTGGTCGTCAATCGAAAACATCGGCATTCTGCTGGCGGCCTTCGGCCTTACGCTGATCTTCTATACCGATGGCAAGGGTGCGCTGGCAGCGCTGACGCTGACTGCCATGCTGTATCACGCGCTCAATCATGCCTTCTTCAAGGGGTTGCTGTTTCTGGGCACCGGCGCGGTGCTGCACTCCACCGGCGAGCGGCGCATGGGCAAGCTCGGCGGGCTGATCCGTTTCATGCCGTGGACCGCCTGCCTGACGCTGGTCGGTGCGCTTGCCATCGCCGGGCTGCCGCCGCTCAACGGTTTCGTCTCGGAATGGCTGCTGCTGCAGGCTTTTCTGCTTACGCCGGGCCTGACCCAGCCTTATCTCAACATGGTGATTCCGGTGGCCGCTGCTTCGGTGGCGCTGGCGGCGGCGCTAGCCGCTTATGTCATGGTGAAATTCTTTGGCGTGATCTTTCTCGGTCAGCCGCGCGATGCGGCACTCCAGCACGCGCATGAAGCCAGTTGGCCGAAACGCCTGGGGATGCTCTGGCTGGCGACAGGCTGCGTGCTGTTGGGCCTTTTCCCGGCCCAAATCATTGGCTGGCTTGCGCCGGTGGTGCGCCAACTTACCAAGCAGACTCTGGTCAACGATGGCAACTGGCTGATGCTGGCGCCGGTGTCTGCCGCGCGCGCGAGCTACGCGCCGCTGATTTTCCTGGCGGTGGTGCTGGTGGTGCTGCTGCTGACCTACATCTGGGTGCGCCGCATCTATCATGGCCGCGTGCGCCGCGCCGATCCCTGGGATTGCGGCTACCCGGAACAGGACGCGCGCATGCAGGACAGCGCCGAAGGCTTTGGCCAGCCGATCCGGCATATTTTCAGCAGCTTCATGCGCGTCGAGCGGGATGTCCCGGATCCGTTCGACCGCCATCCGCACTACCGTGGCGATAGTCG
>DASQBT010000140.1:0-13875 GCA_035635075.1 Thiobacillaceae bacterium
CTTGTCCAATGCCCGCACCCAGTGGGGAATCTGCCATCCCGATGGGCGGATCCGGCTGAATTGGCGCCTGATCCAGGCGCCGCTTGAAGTCATCGATTACGTGGCCGCCCATGAAGTTGCCCATCTCGTCCACCTCGACCATTCGCCGCGCTTCTGGCGGCAGGTGGATGCTTTGTATGCGCATGCCGAGAGTGGGCGGGAGTGGCTGAGGAAAAACGGGCATCAATTGATGGTGGACCAATGATCAGGCACAGAGGGTCTTTAATCACGGCATTCAGGGCGTTGCCACGACTGCCGTGCGATATGCCCATGACAGTGGGCAATGGTTCTGAAACCGGGAGGGGTTGAATGATGAGAATACTTCATACCATGCTGCGCGTAGGCGACCTTGATCGCTCGATTGACTTCTACACTCGCGTCTTGGGCATGGAACTGCTGCGCAGGAAGGATTACCCAGACGGCAAGTTCACCCTCGCCTTTGTCGGCTATGACGCAGAGGACAAGGCCGCTGTGCTCGAACTCACGTACAACTGGGGCACGGATAAATACGATCTGGGAAATGGCTATGGCCATATCGCCATCGAAGTGGAGAATGCCTACCAAGCCTGCGAAACGGTCAAGGCCAATGGCGGGACAATCACCCGTGAGGCCGGGCCGATGAAGCATGGCTCGACGGTGATCGCGTTCGTGCAGGATCCGGATGGATACAAAATCGAACTCATTCAAAGTGGGACGGCAGGGTGGTCAAGGCAGAGTTGGTAGGGTGCAAAGACCGACCCAAACCCGTACCCTGGTTTAGAGCGGACGCCTGAGCTACCCTGCGAACGGCCCATCAATCGGCGTCATCGGTTCCAACTGCGGGCTGATGTTCGACGGCACGAGGATCGCCCGCTAAAGGGCTTGAGGCCACGACCGGATCCTGCACGGACGGGTGTATCGATTGCGGGATGGCCTGCTGCATGATCTGGGCATCGCCGTACCCCGTGCAATGTCGATCTGGAAGTGCGACGCAGAAACGCTGCAACGAATTGGAGCGATGCAGGAAGAGAAAGGGCGGGTTTTGCGGCCCGCCCCTTGTTGCGTCGGTTTATGGAGCAAGCGTGAAGTCGAGGGGTATCGAACCTGCGCTCACGTTCGCCGACTGAGTCAAAGAAGTACCTGCCGCATCTGTGGCGCTGATGCTGTAGATACCCGCATCGGCGGCGGCGGTATCTTGGGTCAACGCAATCGGCAAGGTGGTGCTGTAGGTTCCCAACCACGGCCCGGATGCCGCCAAGGGGATAGCATAGGGCCCCGTGGTGGTTGCCGTTGCGGTGATCTCATAGGTTCGCGTCGTGCTGGTCACAGTCTGATCCGCCACCAGGTTTGCCGCGCCCGGAGCTCCCGAGACGGTTACCGTACCCGATGCCGTATTGATGGTGGCGGCCGCCGGGGTGAGCGTGCCAATACTGGTCGTGCCGCCTGCAGTGACCGGCACGTCCTGCACGATATCCGTGGCAAAACCTGCAGTCCCCGATGTTGGTGCCGGCGGAACGATTACCACGTCCACGTTGCCTCCTGCGCTGCTTTCCAGGATCGGGGACAAGGTGAACGCGCCGGAGCTGGAATCAGCCACGGCGCCGCTGACAATAACGGGGCCAGTGCTCGATTGCTGTTCGGCATAGATTTGAGAGTTCGGCAGGGTGGTTCCTGTAATCGATCCGCTCACCACCTGGGCGATGGCCCTCACCACCGGCTTCAGCAGATATTGTCCACTGGCGCCCGCCACCACGATGGATTTGCAGGCATTGAAGTCGAGCACCAGGTCAGCCTGGGTCCCTGCCTGCACCGTGAAGGGTCCGATGATCTTGTAGCCGCTCTGCTGGCCACTGGGGGTCTTGAGCGCCGTTTCGGCGGCGGCACCGGACAGCACCACTGAATTGGCCCACGGCGCTGCGTTGCCATTGGCTTTCAGCACCAGCCGCACCTGCTGGTACGTTCCAGCCGACAGAGGAGCCACGCCCAGGGAAAGCAGAGCGCCATTGGTCAGACTGAGCAAGTCAATGCGCCCCAGGCCGGTACTCACTGGAATGATGGTCCATTTGTTGCCATCCGGGGAAATTTCGACGTGATCCACGGTGATGTACACGTGGTCGTAACCGCAGGCCGGCGAATCGGTAAGCAGCACGTTGAGCGTACCTGTGCCAGCTCCGCCGCCGCCCCCGCTGCCGCCACCGCCGCATCCCGCGACCAGCATCGCCATCAAGAACGAGGCAATAAGCAGGACGAGTTTCTTGGAAAAGGCTTGCATGATAAATATCTCCTTCAAGACAAACAAACGGGATAATCTCGCACAGGCCGTCAAGTATCAAGCTTGTGCCGACGGCCGGAGGTTCGCGGCTTACTGGCCGGCTGGCTGCAGATGGATGGTCCTCTTCGCCACGACTGAGCTGAGGATTGCCGCTTGACACGTTGGCCGATGCTGCCCGAGGGCTGCCCTCTATCAGTATCTTCCAGCCGGATGTCAGGTCCTCTGGTCCGGCCATCGCCTTAGTTAGGTCTTGAGCCGGTATCCCGTCTTGAAAATCCACGCAATGATCGCCAGGGAAATTGCCAGGAAGACCGAGGTCATGGTCAGGCTGACCGCAACGTCCACATCGGCAATTCCGTAGAAACTCCAGCGGAAGCCGCTGATAAGGTAGACCACGGGATTGAACAGGGTGATCGTCTGCCACAAAGGCGGCAGGATATCGATGGAATAGAAGCTACCCCCCAGAAAAGTCAGCGGTGTAATGATCAGAAGCGGAACGAGCTGCAGCTTCTCGAAGCCGTCGGCCCAGATGCCGATGATGAAACCGACCAGACTGAAGGTGACCGCCGTGAGTGCGAGGAACAAGATCATCCAGAATGGATGGATGATTTGGAGTGGCACAAACAGGCCAGCCGTTGCCAGAATGATCAGGCCAAGGATGATCGACTTGGTCGCGGCCGCGCCGACATAGCTGATCACGATCTCGATATAGGAAACCGGCGCCGACAGCAGCTCGTAGATCGTTCCGGTGAATCTTGGGAAGTAGATTCCGAAGGACGCATTCGAGATGCTTTGCGTCAATAGTGACAACATGATCAGTCCAGGCACGATGAACGCGCCGTAGCTGATCCCGTTGATCTGCGAAATGCGCGAGCCGATCGCGGCACCGAAAACGACGAAATAGAGCGATGTCGAAATCACCGGCGAGATGATGCTTTGCAGCAGCGTGCGCCAGGTGCGGGCCATTTCAAACTTGTAAATCGCGCGGACGGCGTAGATGTTCATTGTCTGTCCTCAAGCAGGCTGACGAATATGTCTTCAAGTGAGCTTTCTGTCGTCTGAAGATCGCTGAACATTATCCCCGCCATGTTAAGGTCTTCCAGAAGAGCATTGATGCCAGTCCTCTCGCCTTGCACATCGTAGGTATAGGTTAATGAGCATCCATCGCTCGAAAGCTCCAATTGATAGGCGGCAAGTTTGGCCGGCACACTATGCAGAGGCTTCGACAACTGAAGCGTCAACTGTTTCTTGCCCAGCTTGCGCATCAAGTCGACCTTGTTCTCCACCAGCATGATCTCACCCCGGTTGATCACCGCAACCCGGTCGGCCATCTCCTCAGCCTCGTTAATGTAATGCGTAGTCAGGACAATGGTCGCGCCGGTCTCCTTGAGCGACCGCACAAGTTGCCACATGTCCCGCCTCAGATTGACGTCGACGCCCGCGGTGGGCTCGTCGAGAAACAGGATCTGTGGCTCGTGCGATAGTGCCTTGGCAATCAGCAGTCGGCGTTTCATGCCGCCTGAAAGCGTCATTACTCTGCTGTCCTTCTTGTCCCACAATGAGAGAACCTTGAGTACCTTTTCAATGTGGCCTGGATTTTTAGGCTTGCCGAATAATCCACGACTGAAGGACACCGTGGCCCAGACCGATTCGAACGCATCGGTCGTAAGCTCCTGGGGAACGAGTCCGATCATGGATCGCGCGGCACGGTAATCGCGCACAATGTCATGCCCATCCACTGAAATGGCGCCGCTCGTCGGATTGACGATCCCGCAAATCGAATTGATCAGCGTGGTTTTGCCCGCGCCGTTTGGGCCAAGCAGTGCAAAGATCTCGCCGCGGCGAATTTCCAGATTGACGCCCTTGAGGGCATGGAATCCGGACGCATAGATCTTGGACAGGTTCGATACGGAAATAATTGCCTGCATGAAAGCGACGATGGTGGAATGGGCCGGCGTTTGCTTGGACCGGTTAAGCATGGGCCATGCGAGAAGAAGGTCTAACGCACTACTTCAGCGAATGCATGCTGCCACTCTGCCAATGGAATGGCAACCGTGTCTGTTTCCTTGTTGCCGCTTGGGGCTGCCATGGATTGCAGCTCGTTCGGGCATTCGATGGCCGTTCGAGAGATTACCGGAACTGTATTCCGATCGCAGTATTCTCAGGCAGAGTGCGTGATTACGAAGAATCGTTTCGGCCGGCTATGTGCAATGTGGTTGCTTCATAATCGGATACGGCCAAGTGCTGGCCGCCGCCAAAGCGCCGGGGCTGGAAGAGGTGCTGACCCTGCGCGCAGCGATATGCCAGCAAGCCAAGCTATTGGAGTTGAGGTGAGAATCAACTCCTGCGTGCTTGCCGGACCCGCTTCACCCCGCCCCGTCTCCCTCCAACATCCCCCACCGACGTCAGCAAGGAGAATGATGAAATATCCGGGCTAGCCTAGCGTAACGCCGAGCAGGTGGCCGATGACGTAGGTGGCGCCGCCTGCCACGGCGCCAATAAGCAACATGCGCAAGCCCCCTCGAATCGCAAGGCGCCCGGTGAACAGGCTGAGGGCGGCGCCAACCGTGAACAACGCCATGCCCGTCAAGACGATGCTGATCCTGAGTGCGCTTACGCCGGACGAAAACAGGAAGGGGGCGAGGGGAATCACCGCGCCGAGTGAAAATGCCACGAAGGAAGACAGGGCAGCGCCCAATGGGGAACCCAACTCGTCAGGGTTAAGGCCAAGTTCTTCCCGCGCCAGGGTGTCAAGGGCGCGTTTGGGATCCTGGATCAGGCGATCAGCCAGGCTCCTCGCCTCGTCCCGCGGAATGCCCTTCGCGGTATAGATCAGGGCCAACTCGGCTGCCTCTTCCTGGGGATATTGATCCAGTTCCTCGCGCTCGAGCCCGATCTGATATTCAAACATTTCGCGCTGTGATCGAACCGAGACGTATTCCCCGGATGCCATCGAAAAGGCGCCCGCCAGCAGTCCGGCAACACCGGACAGCAAGACCAGGCCGTTTTCCGATGTGGCGCCCGCAACGCCCAATATCAGCGACGCATTGGAGAGCAAACCATCATTGATGCCGAATACGGCGGCCCTCAGGTTGTTGCCCGTTCCCGAGGTTTGATGGCGACGGCCGACTTCCTCCACGCTGAGCGGCATCCGATGGGGGGTAGCCCCTGAGGCATAAAGCGACATGCCCCGAACCTTCATCGCCGCCAATATCCCTCTCAGACGACGCGGTTTGAGCAGACGGATCAAATGGCCGACCAGGCGCGCGCGCAAGTCCGGATGAAAAGCGGTTGGCAGGGCAATGCCGCGCTGGCGAGCGAGATCAGCCCAAATGCCGGCTTGCTCTTCGGCTGCTTTACCAAGTTCCCTGAACAGGGTAGCGCGGCCCGCATCCGCCTCCTCCTCGGATACGACGCTGTATAACCAAGCCGATTGTTTTTCCTCGTGCCAGCCTTCGAGCGGGTTGGAACTATGGGTCATTGATATCCCTTGGCCAGCCGCCGGTACTGTATCGCTTCAGCGATGTTGGAAGCGTCGACCGTGGCGTTGCGTGCCAAGTCGGCAATGCTGCGGGCGATTTTCAATATCCGGTGATAGGCGCGGGCTGAAAGTTGCAACCGGGTTATGGCTTGCTGCAACAAGTGTTTGCCCGCGGGATCCGGCGAACAGAACTGATCAATCTCGGATGGGCCCAGATCGGCATTGCGTTTGCCCTGGCGCGCTAACTGCAACCTGCGCGCCGCCTCAACCCGCTGTTGCACAACATGACTCATCTCCCCGTCCGGCAGGGCAGTCATTTCCTTTTCGCTCAGGGCGGGCACTTCAATTTGCAAGTCGATGCGATCGAGCAAGGGGCCGGAGAGCTTGGCACGATAACGGGCCACATTATCCGGCGTGCAACGGCATTTTCCATTGGGGTGGCCCAGATAGCCGCAGGGACAGGGATTCATTGCCGCGACCAATTGAAAGCGGGCCGGGAAATCTGCCTGCCGCGCCGCACGTGAGATGGTAATGCGGCCTGATTCCAGCGGTTCCCTCAGGACCTCCAATACCCTGCGGTCGAATTCCGGCAGTTCATCCAGGAACAGTACGCCGTGGTGGGCCAAGGAGATTTCACCGGGCCTCGGGTTGCCGCCACCCCCGACCAGGGCGACCGCCGAGGCCGTATGGTGGGGAGAGCGAAACGGCCGTCGACGCCACTGCTCCAGTCGGAATCCTCCATTGAGCGAGTGCACGGCAGCAGACTCCAGCGCCTCCGTTTCAGTCATGGGCGGCAGAATCCCGGGGAAGCGCGCCGCCAACATGGACTTGCCGGTGCCGGGCGGCCCCGACATCAGGATGGAATGACCGCCGGTTGCCGCCACTTCCAGCGCGCGTTTTGCGGCCGTCTGCCCCTTGATGTCACTTAGATCGGGATAACTTGGACCAGCCACTGTCTCGTCTGGGGTTGGCAGTTGGAGTTCAGTTTGGCCAAGCAGATGGGCGCACACTTCCAGCAAGTGGTTTGCCCCCAATATCTTTGCTCCGTCCACCAGCGCCGCCTCGCGGGCTGATTCCACCGGGAGAATCAATGTCTTTCCTTGGGTCCGGGCGGCCAGGGTCATGGCCAAGGCGCCCCGGACGGGCCTCAATTCTCCGGTCAGGGCCAGTTCTCCGGCAAATTCATAATCAGTCAGCTTATTCCCGGGCAGTTGGCCGGACGCGGCAAGAATTGCCAGCGCGATGGGCAGATCGAAGCGGCCTGACTCCTTGGGTAAATCCGCGGGCGCCAGATTCACCGTGATCCGCCGGGCAGGGAAGTCGAACCGGGAATTCTGCAGTGCTGCCCGGACCCGGTCGCGAGCTTCCTTGACCTCGACTTCCGGCAGTCCGACCAGCGTGAACGCGGGCAGGCCACCCGCCAGATGCGCTTCCACCCGGACTTCCGGCGCCAGCATGCCGTTCAGTGAGCGACTGCTGATGATGGCAACAGGCATCAGTCCTGTGCGGAGGAGGAATTAAACCTTTTCTCCACCTCGGCCAGTCTGGCCTCAAGCAATGTCATCTGGTTCTTGGTTCGTTGCAATACTTCAGCTTGAACGTCGAATTCATCCCGCGTAACCAAGTCCAGCCTGCTAAGCAAACCGCCCAAGCCGGCTTTTAGGTTGGCCTCCAGATCCTTGGCGGGCGAATCCTTTATCAGTTCAGCCAGCCTATGGCTTAGCGCTTCGACGAAAGACGGTTTTTGTTGCATCGGCGCAATCCCTGCGGAAATTTTCCTGCAAGTTTAGCAAGGGAAGGTCAGTCATGCCGTAGCAAATTTCATGCACTGCAAAAGTCCATCAGGACGTGCATATTCAACCTGCCAGTTGCGGGATCAAAGTCTTTGCTTCGCCCAACAAACTGGCGCTTGTTGCTTGCGTCAAGCCAGAAGTGCCCCCCTATGGTGCGCGCCCAAATGACAGGCACCACAATGGCGCAAAACGATCGGCACCGCAGTCGGGCGGTCCATTCAAGCCACTGTTTTATATAAAGAATTGTTCTGGCATGGTCGTTGCTGCGTTCCCCACGCAGTCTTTTCTTAACCTTAGGAGTTGATATGAGAAATCATTTGTCCCTTCTGGTTGTCGGCCTCGTTTGCGCGCCAGCTTTGGCACAAGCCGACGATACCCCCGCCCCTGCTGCTCCTGCCGCTGCCCCGGCTCCCGATTACACCCTGACCGCCAATGTCAGCATCGTGAGCCAGTATATCTATCGCGGCCTGACCCAGAGCGATCGTAATCCTGCCATTCAGGGTGGGTTTGACTTTAGTCATAAGAGCGGCTTTTACCTCGGCACCTGGGGTTCGAGCATAAGCTGGGTTTCCGACAACTATGAAAAGGGCGGGCTCACCACCGATGGCACCGCCCCCTCTGCGGGCATGGAATGGGATTTCTATGGCGGCTACAAAGGTAGCGCTGGGGACATAGGCTACGACGTCGGCGCGCTTCAGTACTACTACCCGGGCAATTACCCCCCGCTTGCCCTGGGTGTAGAAAAGCCCGACACCACAGAGATATACGGCGCCCTGTCCTACAAGTGGCTTAGCGGAAAAGCCTCGTATGTGGTTTCCAAGGGCCTGTTCGGCGTGGGCGATGCTCGTGGTTCCTATTATCTGGATCTCTCGGCCAACTATCCGATCGCTGACACTTGGACGATAAATGCCCACGTTGGCTACCAGAAGTACACAGGAACCAACGCAAGCCTGGTTGGTACCGGCGAGTCCAATAGCGACCTGTACACCTATACCGACTGGAAACTGGGCATCACTAAGGATCTGGGCAGTGGCTGGAGCGCACTGGCTTATTACAGCGACACCAATGCCAATGATTCCGCTGGCGGGCTGGATGCCTACAGGGATTCCGTAGATCCTAAGTTCAACAAGGGCAAGAACCTTGGCGCAGCACAGCTCGTGGTCGGTGTTTCACGCAGTTTTTGATTCAGTACCGGGGGGCGCAAGCCCCCCATTTGATGTCAACCGGGAGACGACATGAAACTTGTAACGGCAATCATCAAGCCCTTCAAGCTTGACGAGGTGCGTGAGGCCTTGTCCGCCATAGGCGTGACGGGGCTTACGGTCACCGAAGTCAAAGGCTTCGGGCGGCAAAAGGGGCACACCGAGTTGTACCGGGGTGCGGAATACGTGGTGGATTTTCTGCCCAAGGTGAAAATCGAGGCGGCGGTGAAATCCGACATTCTGGACCGGGTCCTGGAAGCCATACAAAAGGCCGCCCATACCGGCAAAATCGGGGACGGCAAGATTTTTGTCTCCGACGTTGAACAGGTAATCCGCATCCGTACCGGTGAATCCGGTCCGGACGCGCTTTAAGGGGAAGCCAAAAAATGAGAAAGCTGATTGCGAGTTTGAGTTTATTGCTGGGGCTGGGTCTCGCCACGCCTGTCATGGCGGATGAGCCAGCCGCGGCACCTCCGGCGCCGGCTGCGAGCGCTGACGCGCCTGCCGCCTCCGAACAGGCTGCTCCGGCGCCTTCGTCTGCGGCAGCGCCCGAAGCAGCACCGGCAGCGGCACCTGCCGCTGCCGCGGCACCGGCACCCACGGCCACCGCTGCACCCGCGCCTGCGCCCACGCCGAACAAGGGCGACACTTCATGGATGATTGTGGCCACCGTCCTGGTGATCATGATGTCCATCCCAGGACTGGCCTTGTTCTATGGGGGTCTGGTGCGCAGCAAGAACATGCTGTCGGTGCTGATGCAGGTGTTCACGATCTTCTCGATGATCATCGTCTTATGGGCCGTCTACGGTTATTCGCTGGCGTTTACCGAGGGCAATGCCTTTTTCGGCGGCTTCGACCGACTGTTCCTCAAGGGCATTTTCAACCCGACTGACGGCAGCGTGGCAAACGCCGCTACATTCAGCAAGGGGGTGGTGATTCCGGAGTTTGTGTTCGTAGTGTTTCAGGCCACCTTCGCAGCGATCACCGTCGCGCTGGTTGTCGGCTCTATCGCGGAACGCATGAAGTTCTCGGCAGTGCTGTTGTTCTCGGCCCTGTGGTTCACATTCTCCTACCTGCCCATCGCCCACATGGTGTGGTTCTGGACCGGCCCCGACGCCATCAAGGACGCGGCCACCCTCGCCTCCGAAACGGCCAAAGCCGGCTGGCTATTCCAGAAGGGCGCGCTCGACTTTGCGGGCGGCACCGTCGTGCACATCAACGCCGGTATCGCCGGCCTGGTGGGCGCCATTGTGCTGGGCAAGCGGATCGGGTTTGGCAAGGAGGCCTTCACGCCGCACAGCCTGACCATGACCATGATCGGCGCCTCGCTGCTGTGGGTGGGCTGGTTCGGCTTCAACGCGGGTTCAGCCCTGGAAGCGGGCGGCACGGCGACCCTGGCGTTCGTCAATACCTTGAATGCCACCGCTGCTGCGGCCCTGTCCTGGAGCTTTGCGGAATGGCTGCTCAAGGGCAAGCCCTCAATGCTGGGTGCCGCCTCAGGCGCAGTGGCCGGCCTGGTGGCGATCACTCCGGCCTGCGGCTGGGTGGGTGTGGGTGGCGCTCTGGTGATCGGCCTGCTGGCCGGCGTGGTCTGCCTGTGGGGTGTGTCCGGGCTGAAGAAGCTGCATGGCGTGGATGATGCCCTCGACGTGTTCGGTGTGCATGCGGTCGGCGGAATCCTGGGCGCCTTGTTGACCGGGGTGTTCAACACCTGGAAGCTGGGCGGCACGGGCATCATGGACTACGTCAAGAACGTGCCGACCGATACCGAGATCCTTCCGCAACTTTGGATCCAGGCCCAGGCGGTCGGGACGGCCATCGTCTGGTCCGGCGTCGTCGCGTTTATCTGCTACAAAGTTGTAGATCTGACCATAGGACTGCGCGTGCCGGAAGAAGAAGAACGGGAGGGCCTGGATACCACGGCCCACGGCGAGCGCGCCTACAACATGTAACGCTGCGGGCGGCCTCCAAGCCGCCCTTTTCTTTCCCCGATGGGAAGCGTTTCGGGCGCCGCAAGGCGCCTTTTTCTTTTGTCGAAGCGCGTCTGGCTGAGCGCCGAATATCGCTATAATCGCCGCATCTGCGGAAGATCAACCCTGGAAGCCAATGTCCGACTCGGTCGGTATCGTCCATCCACAGCGTATTCATTTTGAATCGCCTCTTACCCTAAGGAGCGGCGCGATCCTGCATGGCTATGATCTGGTTTACGAAACCTACGGCCAGCTTAACGCAAACAAGTCCAACGCCATCCTGATCTGCCATGCCCTGTCGGGCAATCATCATGCAGCAGGCAAACATGCCGAAACAGACAAACGCCCGGGTTGGTGGGACAACATGATCGGCCCGGGGAAGCCCATCGACACCGACAAGTTCTTCGTCATCGGGATGAACAACCTAGGCGGCTGCCATGGTTCCACCGGGCCTTCCTCGCCTAATCCCGCCACCGGCAAGCCGTGGGGATCAGCGTTTCCAATAGTGACCGTGGAGGACTGGGTGGAGACACAGGCCAGGCTGGCAGACAGGCTTGGCATCCAGCAGTTTGCCGCCATTGTTGGGGGCAGCCTGGGCGCCATGCAGGTTTTGCAGTGGTCGATCAACTACCCTGCGCGGTTGCGCCATGCGCTCGTGATCGCGGCGGCTCCGGGGCTTACCGCCCAGAACATTGCGTTTAATGATGTGGCACGCAACGCGATCCTGACTGACCCGGATTTTCACGGCGGAGATTTCTACGCCTACCAGACGCGTCCGCGCCGCGGCCTGAGATTGGCCCGCATGCTGGGCCACATCACCTATCTGTCCGATGATGTCATGGGCAGCAAGTTTGGCCGCCTGTTGCGCACCGAAGGCTTTCAGTACGGGTTTGACGTGGAGTTCGAAATCGAGTCCTACCTGCGTTACCAGGGGGACAAGTTCGCAGAAAGTTTTGACGCCAATACCTACCTGCTGATGACCAAGGCGCTGGACTATTTCGATCCCACCCATCATGGACGCCGCGGCAGCTTGTCTGATGCCCTGAAACCTGCGCAGGCGGAATTTCTGGTGATCTCGTTTACTACCGATTGGCGTTTTTCTCCCGGCCGCTCCAAGGAAATCGTCAAGGCACTGCTGGATTGCGGCCGCAATGTGACCTATGCGGAGGTGAGCCATGGCCATGGGCATGATGCCTTTCTCATGGACGATGCCTACTACCATGGAGTAGTGGCAAGTTACATGGATCGGGTGGCCAAGTGAGCAGTGGAGACGGGCCCCATGCAGTGGGGATCGGAGCGCCCGCGAATGCGGCCAGCCACCGACGCGATATGACCTCAGACTTCGGTGCGCTAACGGAGGTTGTGCCGTGACTGCGACGGTCAGACATGACTTCGAGGCGATCGCGGAATGGATCAAACCCGGCAGCCGGGTGCTGGACCTGGGCTGCGGCGACGGCGCCTTGCTCGCGTATCTTGCGGAAGGCCGCCAGATTGCAGGCTATGGCGTCGAAATCAGCAGCGAAGGCGTGCTAGCCAGCGTCAAACGCGGCATCAATGTTTTGCAGATGAATCTGGAGGACGGGCTTTCCATATTCGAGACAACGTCGTTTGATTATGTGATTCTGTCCCGGACCCTGCAGGCCATGCACAACACCGAAGGCATACTGCAGGAAATGTTGCGGGTGGGGCGTCAGGGCATCGTGACCTTCCCCAACTTTGGTTACTGGAGAAACCGTCTGCAGGTGTTGGCGGGCCGCATGCCGGTTTCGGCGGAAATACCCTACCAGTGGTTCGATACGCCCAACATCCACCTCTGCACCCTGAATGACTTTGAAGAGCTGTGCAAGGAAGTGGGCGCGCGCATTCTGCAGCGCGTGGTCATGGCCAACGGCACGGATATTCACATGCTGCACAACCTGCTGGGCAGTCTGGCCGTGTATCGTTTCGAGAACGAGGCCTGAGTCTTGGCCTCGCCCAACCTCAAGTTTCAACAGACTGAGACAGGTTGGGTGCTTCGGCCCCAAGGAGACTGGGCCCTATCCAACCTTCCTCTGGCCAGCGAGCCAGCCCTGCCAAGCCTGAACGGACAAATCCAACTGGATGGCAGCGAGTTGACTGCACTGGACACCAGCGGCGCGCACACTCTGCTTTCCCTGTTGGAGCGGGCGGGAACAGCGTGGCAGTCCCTGATTCTGGAGACATTCAAACCTTCCCATCGAGAGGTGCTGGAGCTGGTCGCCCGGCACTTGTCTGCATCTTCACAGCACGGCACGAGAGAGCGGCATCACTGGGGAATACTGACACGTGTGGGCTATGCAGCCGCGAGTGTGGGACGGCATGCGCTCGGTCTCGTTCGTTTCCTGGGCAGGCTGACCGTCGAGTGGCTGGCGTTATGGCGCAGTCCGGCCAACTTCCGTTTCAAGGAGCTGACCGCGCAAGTGCAGGTGATTTTCGTGGATGCAATCCCGATCGTCATGGCGATGATCTTTCTTCTGGGCGTGGTGTTTGCCTATCTGCTGGGGGTGCAGGCGCAAAAATTCGGCGCCAACATCTTCGTGGTCGATGGCGTTGGCGCTGCGGTCCTCAGAGAGGTCTCTCCCATCATCGCAGCCATCCTGGTTGCCGGGCGTTCAGGCGCGGCGATCACTGCGCAGCTCGGTACCATGAAAGTTAATGAGGAAATTGACGCCATCGAGGTTCTGGCTCTCTCGCCTTATGCCGTGCTGGTCATACCCAGGATTCTTGCCTTGGTGGTGGCGCTGCCGCTGCTCGTGTTCCTGGGCGACGTGGCAGGCTTGCTGGGCGGCATGGTCATTGCCAAGACCCAGTTGGGAATCGACCCGCATTTGTTCTGGGACCGCCTGGGTAGTGTGTTGAAAATCCAGAGCTACGAGATTGGCTTGGTCAAGGCGCCGGTGTTCGCCGTGGTGATCGGACTGATTGCCTGTCGCATGGGTCTGTCGGTGCAACGGGATGCGCGCAGTGTGGGAGTGAACACCACCTCCACGGTCGTCCAGTCAATCGTCGCGGTCATCGTGCTGAACGCGCTGTTCGCTATCCTCTTTGCAGATGTGCCGATCTAGATGGATATGCCGGTCATCGAGGTCAAGCAGGTCATCACGCGCCTTGGCGGCGCGCT
>DASQBT010000141.1:0-2020 GCA_035635075.1 Thiobacillaceae bacterium
CGACGAGACTGGAGACGATAGAGACAGCGATACGCCTCGCCATAGGCCGGGTTTTTATCGGTATTGATCACGTGCGGCGGCCAATCCTGGCGCGACCTCAGGGCCTTCGCCAGGAAACGCCGGGCTGCCTTGGTGTTGCGGCGGTGGGTCAGCAGGAAGTCGACTGTCCGGCCCTGCTTGTCGACGGCTCGAAACAGCCACTTCCACTCTCCATTCACCCGGATGCACGTCTCGTCGACCCGCCAGGAGCCGCCTGTGTAGCCTTGGTACCAGCGGACCTCCTTCTCCAGCTGTGGAGCGTAGCGCTGAATCCAGCGCCAGATGGTCGTGTGATCGACCGCGATGCCGCGTTCCGCCATCATCTCTTCGAGCTGGCGGTAGCTGATCGCGTATTTGCAGTACCAGCGCACGCACTGCAGGATGACGAGGGCATGGAAGCGGCGCAGCTTGAAGGCATTCATTGCGGGCTTTCGCGGTCAGATCGTGGGCTGCGCCACCTTACCTCATCCCTGACGCTCGCTAATGCAACACAGCCTCGGAGCCTGCCACCGTGCTCGTGGTCCTGAGTTGCCCCTATGCCTGGAATTTGCTAGTATTCCGCTTTCGTCGGAGGATTGCCAAGAGGGAGGTGGCCATGCGAAAGCTGTTGGGCGCAGCAGGTCTCTTGGTTGTGCTTTTTCCATCAGCACCCGTTATGGCAGATGAAGCGAGCCCTTATGTCGTGGGAACATGGGAGTTCAAGCAGGGCTCCGAAGACACGGACTTCAAATTCGTCAATCCCACGAATTTGAACCTCAGGCTGGAATATGCCTTTTTCTCCGCTGACGGCACAAAGTTCTGCGGCTGCGACGCCGACGACTTCGCACCGAATAAGACCGTCGAGTACACGATGGCCGACGAGATAGCTGGCGGCCTTTTTATCGGGCCAGAAAAATGTGGTAGTAACTTCGGTGCCATGAAGGCGATCGCCTTCAAGCCGTCCTCGAATCAAGGGGTGGACAAGGACGCACTTCAGGTTGGCTTTCAGGAACGGCTAAACGCGCAAAAGGTTATTTCTGCCGAGTCCGGTCTGAAGGCGATCCCTATCACAAAAGACACCCAAGCCGAGATTGCGCATATACATGAGCTATGCAAAGGTGCGCCACAGTGATGCCGCACTGGCTGCGCTCACTTGGGTCGCGGCGCGCGATAACCGCGCGACCTTGAGAGTGCGCAGGATGGTGTCGGCCACCGCCAGCGCCTGATCCTTAGACAAGTAACTGAGCTGGAGGCGCAGTACATGGGCGATCAGCTCCAGCAGGTCGTCTCGCGTCCGGATCAGGGGTGGTCGTCGCGCACCCACCCACACTAGCCGGTATAGAACTATCAGGAACGGCCTTGCACCTGGTGCTAGATGGCCGCGGTAGCCCGTGTGCCATCACACCCGCTCATGCGACGTGAGTTTCCGATGGGTTCTCATAACCTCCTCTTCGGATTCCGCTTTCTCTCCTGTTCGGATCCGAAATTGAATTTAGGGCGATGTCAATCCAGGCAACCAAACCAAGCCGTGTATGTAACCGCTCGCTGGCACCGGGCGCGAATGGCACACCGACCAGTGCCCGCTACCCGTTCAGGAACTGGTGCCAGATCGGCATCGGAGTTTGGCTAGAAGCCTAGTGTACGATCAGGCATGACGACGGTAATCCTGCTGGCGCTCGCGCTGTCGATGGACGCCTTTGCGGCGTCGCTAAGTCAGGGAGCCGCGTCGCGTCCCTCGGCTACTCTGGCCAGAGCGTTGCGCATTGGCACGGCGTTTGGCTCGGCGCAGGCTTTTATGCCTCTCCTCGGATGGGCGCTGGGCTTGGCGTTCGCCTCCCTGATCCGCAACATCGATCACTGGATTGCCTGTCCTGCTCGCCGCAATTGGCGGACGCATGGTGCACGCTAGCTTGGCTGCGGGTCCAATGACGACGTTTCCATCCCGCTGATCACGGGCTGAGGGCTCGCAGGGGCTGCGCTCGCTACCAGCATTGACGCAGCC
>DASQBT010000142.1:0-19056 GCA_035635075.1 Thiobacillaceae bacterium
TTCCCGAAGGGCCCGCATGAATACCATATTGATCAGCTTGATGATGGGTGCGTCGTCATCCGACTCAAGCAGGTCCTGGATGCGCCGGCTGTCCTGCATCAGGCTGGATAACTCCGCCTCATCGCCCAGCCCATCCAGCAGACCACTGGAATTTCCCCCATCGGAGTAGCTCTCGGACAGGGCTGCCTCGAATTCATCTTCTGCCAGCAGGCGGACCGACAAGGGCAGGCCGAATTCACGGCGCAATTCGGCCAGCGCCTCTGGACGGGTGTTGGGCCGCACTTTGACGGCGAGCCCGCCAAACTGGTCCGGGGTGGCCAGCACGCCGGCCGAGCGGGCAAATGAATAGGGAATACGCTTCAAGGTGTGACGTGCGTTGCGGTCGGAGCGTTGTCCTGATGTGAGCTGATTGTCCCCCATTTCAATTCATCAGTGAGCAAGGGAGCAGGCGCGTCCGGCAGGATGGGGTGGTGGGCCGGGGCCAAGGCTTTTTGCTGGCCAAGGATGTAATCGTAGCGCGGGTTGGTCACTGCTGCGGCGTCACCCGCATTGCGCACAATCACCGGGCGCAGGAAGATCATCAGGTTGGTCCGGATATGGTCGCGGGTCTTATAGCGGAACAGATGGCCCAGCAGGGGAATGTCGCCCAGAACGGGTAGCCGGTCTTCCCCTTCCTGAACCTGGTCCTCGATCAGCCCGCCCAGCACGACGATTTGACCATCGTCCACCAGCACGGTGGAGTCGAGCGAACGCTTGTCGGTACTGGCCAGGGTCGGATCGAGCGATTGTTGCAGCTTGGATACCTCCTCGGAAATCAGCAGACGCACCGTTCCTCCCTGGCTGATCTGGGGCTTCACCTTGAGGATCAGTCCCACATCCTTGCGCTCGATGGTCTGGAACGGCGAGGCGACGCCGCTGGTCCCACTGACCGTGAACTGGCCGGTGAGAAAAGGCACGTTGGAGCCGACCGAAATCTTCGCCTCCTCATTGTCCAGGGTTAACAGGGTCGGGGTGGAGAGGATGTTGGCGTCGGTCTCGGTCTGCAGCGCGCGGGCCAGAACGCCCAAGCTCTGGTTGTTGAACAGACCGAGGTTGAAGCCCTTGGCGATGCCGATTGCGCCAGCGGCACCGTTAGCAGCGACCGCACTGGCAACGACGCCAATATTGCTTGTGTTGCTGCTGTTGCCGAACCCGCCAAATAGCTTGCTGCCGTTGTGTATGCTGTCGGCGCTCGTGGCGCCCAGCCATTGGATGCCAAATTCCGCCGCCTTGTCCGCGGACACTTCGGCAATTAGGGCTTCCACCAGCACCTGGGCGCGGCGCACGTCGAGTTTTTCCACCACCGACTTGAGGTTGGCAAACACGGCCTCAGGCGCTGTGATAATCAGGGCATTGCTGGCCGAGTCAGCCTGTATCATGCCCGGTCCGAGGTCCGGACTTGAGGAGGATTTGCCGGACGGAGCCGTCGGGGGCTGGGCACCGGCAGTCTGGGACAGGGCGCTGGCAGTCTGGGACAGAGCCGACGTATCTGCAGATAAAATATTGCGCAGCGTCTTGGCCACTTCGACCGCCTGGGCATTTTTCAAATAGATGACATGCACATTGCCCGCTGCCGGTGTCGGCACGTCCAAGGAGGCAGCCAGATTCTGCACTTTGCTGATCAGATTGCGATCGCGGCCGCGCACAATCAGGCTGTTGGAGCGGTTGTCCACGCCAACCTGTAGGAGGTCGAATGCAGCGGCTCCAGGCGCTTGGCCAGGCGAAGGCATGAAGACCCGCGAAATCAGGCCCGAAATCTCTTCGGCCGAAGCGTACTTGAGCGGAATCAGCACCGGTTCGTCGGCAGTGGATACGTCCAGGCTGGCGATGACCTGTTGCAGACGGTCAAGGTTATCCGCGTAATCGGTTACGATAAGGGTGTTGCTGTCAGCGTCCGCGTTTAATGTGCCACTCGCGCCGATCAAGGGCCGCAGCGCGGCCTGGAGCTGGGTGGAGGATTCGTGCTTCAGGGTGAACGTGCGCGTGACCATCTCCCCGCCCGCTCTGCCGCGACGCGATTTGCCGGTTGCAGCGGTAGCGTAGAACTTGGCATCCGTTTCGGGGACAATGCGCACCACACCGTTTACCTGTATCGCCGCATAGCCCTGCATCCTCAGTGCAGACAGCACGATGTCATAGGCAACCGTTGGGCTGACCGGTCTGGGTGAGGTAATGCTGAGCGTGCCCTTGACGCGGGGATCCACGACAAAGGTTCGCCCGGTCATTTCACTCATGGCCTTGATTACCGAGCCGATGTCGGCATTGACGAAATTCAGGGTGATCCACCCCTTCGGCGGATTCTTGGCAGCAATTGCGACACCGGCAGAGCAAAGGCTCATCGAGAGCACGAGGACAAGCAACCACCTGATCGCCGCCCTCATTGTTCTTCTACCTGAGCGGGCTGACCGGGGCGCTTAAGGGGCAGGCGATGGCCCGGTGGCGCAACCGGCGCACTGCCAGGGGAGGCCTGAGAAGCCGGGGTTGCGGCCGGTGCATTGCCTTGCAGTCGCAATTCCTTCTGTGCGCCTGAGCTGAGCAGAATCACGCGATCTCTTTCTATTTGCTTGAGAATGACTCCAGGAGTGACTTCTTCACCCTGGAACACCGGCACATCCCCTGCCCGGGTATGGATAGTGGCGAACCCACCCCCCCTTGAGCCGGCAAAAACGCCGGTGAGGTACAGGCCTTCGAGAGCCTGTGATTGCGTGCTGCCCGTTCCAAACAAACGGCTTATCGTCTTAAGATTCAAGTCAGGCTGGGTCATCGGAGCAGAGGGCAGTTCGGCCACTGGACGGGGTGCGGTCAGTTCAGTCAGCCACCGGCCTGCCAGTACGGCGGCGGCCACGGAAAAGGCAACGGCGAGCAGGCGCGCCCCAGAATCGAACATGACCGGTCCGGACAGGGCGGGTAGGTGTAGGCGTTCCATTTTCACGTTGCGAAATTATACTCCTTAACGCGAACGTCGCGACTCGACTGGATGGAACCCCTCGCCCGCCTGCGCACGGGCGGAAGCGAGGGGAACAATCATGGCGCGCAGGAAGATCATGATCCGGGCCAACGCGTACCGTCATGTCGTTACGACCTGGCATAAACACGGAAGAGTTGATCAAGGATTAGCGCGTCACCGCTGGCGCATTTTGGGCCCTTTCGTGAGAGCGCTCTTTCTATTGGTGTTTCCGCGTTATGATTGCCGCCTTTGGAACGTTGCAGGCAAAGCCTGAACACCATTTTCAGCCCCTTACCTGGAGTACTCATGAATCATCTCCCCAAGATGCTTGCATTCGCCGCAGTGCTGAGCGTGATGCTTGCCGCGTGCGGTGAAAAGAAAGATGCGGGCCACGTCGCCATGAAGATTAACGGTGAAGCAGTCACTGCCGCTGATTTGGAGAGACAGTTAGAAGAATCCGGCATGCCCCCTAACCCAGCAAGCGGAATTTCCGGCACGACGATGCAAACGATCATCGACAAGGAACTTTTGAGGCAGGCTGCGATCAAGGAGAATCTGGACAAGGATGAGCATGTGCGCGCTAGCCTTTCTGCAGCAAACCGGATGATCCTGGCCACGGCTTATATGCATAAACAGATAGAGGCCATCGGTAAACCGACCGAGGCGGAAGTGAGCGGATACTTCAACGAGCACCCGGAGTTTTTTGCGGACCGGAAGCAGTACGACTTGCAAGACGTCATAATCAAGGGCAAGCCGGCAAACGGGGCGGAAATCAAGGCAAAAGTGGCAGGTGGCATGAACCTGAAAGATTTCCTGCGCTGGCTGGATGAGAAGAAGATTCCGTACACCAGTCAGCAGATTTCGGCTTCCTCGGATCAGATGCGCGAGGAGATGGCCAAGAGATTCAGAGATATTCACTCTGGTCAGGCGACGACCCTTGAGGACGAAAATCAGATGAGCGTTCTCTTTGTCAACGCAGTGCAGCCGCAGCCAGTCACTTTGGCGCAGGCTTCACCGACGATCATGAAACGCCTGGCCAGTAAGAGAATGGGTGAGGCTATGCAAAACAAACTCGAGCAATTGCGCGACCAGGCGAAGATCGAGTACGTGGCACCGTATACTGCGAACGGGAGCGCTGGCGCGGGCCAATGATTCCTCCGTTCAAGAGATTTCTCGGAGGGCTGCGAGGACGGTCAAACAAGATGTCCTCGCAGTTGACGGGAGTCGCGGCTCACGAACGTGCGCCGCTCCGCATGATATTGGGTTGTGCCATGATCTCCCCTTGCCCTGGGCGCGCCCCGCGTTGCACTGCCAACCGCCCGCGATGGCAAGAAGGATTGCTTTCCGAAATCCCTTCTCGCCCAGCAAGCGAGCGAGGATGACTTGAGTCGCTCCGCGACGTTCGCGTTGAAGTTTGAATGCCAGGGCTGCACGCCAGCCGCGCAAATAGGCTGGATTGGCATCGCTTACTTGAAGTCGTACCGGACGGAAAAGGAGACCAGGACGGTATCCGAGTCCTGCGGAGCGGTGCCCAGCGAAAGCACAATGGGCGACAAGAAGCCGACGCTCGCATTTTTTGCCCAGTCTGACTCCTCGTACTTTTCGTACCAGAGCCCGGCTCGCAAGGAGAGATTCTCTTTCATCTTGTAATTGCCATGCACCCCTAGGGCGGTCAGGCTGGAGGTGAGGTCGGGCAAGTCGGTTGCTCCGGCATACTGGATTTTGCCTGTGAACTTTGAGTAGACCGCATCTGCACCAAGGTCGAGCTTTTTGGGTATGGCTTTCCAACTGGCGTTGAGGCCAATCGTCTGGGTCAAATTGCTGTCGGACTCCGCCCAAGGGATGCTCAAGGGGGGAGCGGTGATCCATTCTCTGCTTGCCTGGTCGGATTTCAGATTTTCGTACGTGTAGTAGGCAGAAGCCGAAAGGTTCTCGCTGAACACAAAGGTCACACTTGGGGTGCCGGTGAATCCACTGGCCTGTGTAAGCCCCAGGACCATGTTCTTATAGTCGTCCTTGTAGTAGTCGAGGTCCAACCCCAGGGAAAGTTTCTCGATCGGGTTCACGGCGACCCCGAGCCCGATCTTGTTGCGTCGGCGATCCGCCAGCTCGAAGGCCTGCATCAAGGGGTTCACCGAGTTGGGAAACACGGGATTCTCGAACAACGGATTATTGAGATACGTGGATGCGTCCCGGCTGGAGTACGAATACTTGAGGCTGGTCTCGACCTTGCCCGTGGGGCGAAGCTTGAGCTTGGCCCAGAGCGTCTTGTCCTTGGTGTCTTCCACTTGCTGGTAGGTGCGGTTCACCTGGTCGTAATCGAATCCGCCGGACAGGTTGGCTCCCTTCGGGAGAATGTAGGCGGCCTTGGTGCGCACCAATTGTTGCTTGAAGCTGTAGGGCAGGTTCTGGCGCATGATCGGCAAGCCGTTGGGCGGAGGAAAGGTTGCCTGGGCGATGTCCGTGATGATGTAGTTGTAAGTATTGACCGGGGTCTTGTTGTCGCGGTTGCTGTAGGTATAGCTGGCATTCAGCTGTAGACGCGGGGTGGGGCGGGAGTTGATGTCGGCCTTGGCCAGCGTGGTGTCGACCTGGCCGTCGAGGCTGCTCGTCGCGGGCGAACCGAACGCCGGGTTGGTGCTGTAGGGGAGGAAGTTCTGATCCTGGGTCATGCGGCCGAAGGCAAGCTGGGCACCGAGCCGGGTGTGGTCAGTCAGCTGGTAGCCGAGCAGGGCGCTGATCTTGTGGAACTGGTTGTCAGGCGCATCGGCGATACGTCCTGTGCTGGGCGCCCCCAGGAAGGGGTTGTCCCAGGTAATCGCGTCTTGGCCGTTCTTGAACAGGGAACCGGCATAGGCGAGCTGGGCCTGCAACTTGTTGCCTTTGTAGCCCAGGGTCAGGCCGAAATCGTCGGTCTTGTAGTCGAGGTTTGCCGGAAGTATGGTGACCTGGCTGAAGCCGAAGCCGCCGCCCAGGTCCCGGGTTCCATCCTTTTTCTCTTCGCGAATGTACCCGGTGATTTCCCAGTCCATGGCCGGGATGAGCGAAAATCTCGCTCCCAATCGATCCCGCTCGGTCTTGAGCGGCGTGGAGATCAGGCCGGCGGGTCCCGCGGGCAATCCAAGCCGGCCTCCGCCCTCATTGACCAGCGGGCTCATCGCATCCTGCGCGCGGAAATTGGGGATCTGGTCATATTCAACCGCAATTCCATACCTGCCCTGCTTGCCGCCGTCCAGCATCACATCGCGTGAGGCAAGTCCCAAGTCGATCGCCTTGCCGTCCAGATAGCTCCCGTCCTTGCCGCGATAACGCACGTCGGCTCCGGCGTTGACATGGCCGCCGCTTTTCTCCAAGCCGGTATAGCGGCCGAAGTGATAGGAGTCATTGGACTGGTAGCCAAGCCCGCCTTCAACCCAACCGGACCAGCCGGTGTAATCGGGGCAGTCCTCGCAGGCCTTGCCGGTGGTCGCGGCTTCTTCTGCCTTCTTGGACGGTGGCGGGACTGCTTGCGCCGCGCTCGACGGCGGCGGCGGAGCCTTGGGAGCGGCTTCTTTCTGCGCCACCCCCGCAGGTGGCTCGGGAGTCTGCTCCTTCACCAGCGGTTCAGCGGGTGCCTCGCTGGGCGACCTGTTGCCGTGACACATGTTGCAGTTGCCCTTGGACGCAAATGCCTTGGTGCCGTTGTGGCATGCAAAGCAATACTTCTTGCCGGCAAGGTGATCCGTGAATTCGATCTTGGCGTCGCCCTTCTCCTGCTTGAACAGGCCGGTATGGCAGTCCTTGCACTTGAGGCCATGGTCTGCATGGACCTTGCCTGAGAAGATCACGGGCTTGGGACCACCCTCGAAAACCAGTTCCATCCCCGGTGGCACCGCGAAAGCCCGAGTGGACAAGGCGATCGTTCCCAGCGCTGCGAGAAGGAGAAGGAACCCATGGCCCTTCCCCTTTGAGTTTGCCCTTGCCTTGAACATGCGCATTGTCCTGGTCCCGTTCATTCTTAAGAGTCGTTCGGCAAGGAGTTGCGCAAGCGTCACGGCAAGCAACGCATGTCGCACGGGGAATTTGTCAGCGGGCATGTTCGGGTTCCTCGATCTGCTTTCGGGAATCGTTCGTCATCGCCTTGTCCTGAGTGTCGACATCAGCGCAACAAGGTCATCCCGGACGGGTGGTTCGATCCGTGTATCGCGGAGTGGCAGTTCAGGCAACCCTTGGCCTGCAGGAAGGCGCTGCCCCCGGCAAGCGTGGCGCCATCGTAGCGACCGCCCGGATGACCTTCGGGATCGTGGCATTCCTGGCACAACTGCGGCACGCGCTTCTTCAGCAGCGCCGGCTGGTTGGAGCCGTGTGGGTCATGGCAGATCGTGCAGTCTTCAGCCGCCGGTGCGTGTTCCCAAAGGAAGGGACCGCGTTTCTCGGCATGGCAGGACGTGCATTTCTCACGCGAGCTTGCCTTCACCATCAAACCCGTCCCGTCTTCACCGTGGACATTATGGCACTCGCTGCACGCCATCTGGCCTTCGCGCACCGGATGGTGGGAGACCTGATAGAACTTGGCCTGCTTGTTCTTGTGGCAGGTGAAACACACCGTCGCTTGCTCTTCGCGATCCAGCACCGGATCCCTGGCTGCGTGAATCTGGTGGCAGGACGCACAGGCCAGGCCGTTGAATTCATGAGTGCTGCCCTTCCACTCGATGCGTTGGTGGGTCTGGTGGCAGGCCAGGCACTTTTCATTCTGCTCGGCGACGGGCGTCCAGGCATTCTTGCCGAAGGCGATGATCGTTCCGCCGCGCCTCTTCTTGGCCTTGACGTGAACGCTGCCCGGTCCATGGCAGGCTTCACACTGCTTGTCCGCGAATGGCGCCCTGGGGTCCGTCAGTGCGGCATGCTTGGTCTTGAAAATTGGAAAGATCGGCGGTTGATATGTCTCGTCATGACACGACAGGCAGGTTCCCGCGTACTTGTAACTTCCCTTCGCCAGTTCCGCTATCCTGGCTTCCTTCTCTTCCAGCGTTACCGGGAGCTTGGGTTCCTTTGGCCCTGCGGTGAGGAGCGACTTGTTGCCGTGGCACTTGCTGCAATTCTTTTTTGTGGCGAAGGCCTTGGTCCCATTGTGGCAAGCGAAACAGTATTTCTTGCCGGCAATATGGTCCGCAAATTCAATGTGGGCGTCCCCCTGTTTCTGCTTGAAGATGCCGGTGTGACAGTCGGGGCACTTGAGGCCGTGATCAGCGTGGACCTGGCCGGAGAAGAAGACGGGCTTGGGCCCCTCCTTGAACACCAGCTCTACCCCGGGTGGCACGGCGAGGGCTCGGACTGAGAACGCAATTGCCCACAACGCGGCAAATATGAGAATGAAAACGGATTCAGCCTCCTTCCGTGTCACCGTCGCTTTGAACGTGCGCATTGTCCTGATCCTGTTTATTTCCAAGGGATGTTCGGCGGAAAGCGGAGTGTGCCAAGCCGATATAACCATCGCGTATGCCCGATGAAGCGTATCCCTCATTGGGAAGCCGCGCAACCCTGCAAACCGTTAGCAGCGCCGATCCCCGTCAAGCTGTGGTGTATTGATCATTCCGGTTCGATACGGAGGGCGACAAGGAGGGCTGAAGACCTTTTTCCGTATAGGGCGGCACGTACTCGATCTTCGCCTTGTCGCGCAACTGCTTGATCATGTTCGCGTAGCCTTCGGACCTCTTTTTGTCCTTCAGCATTGTCATGATCTGTGGTTTGGCCTGATCCAGGGTAAGCGGATCATTCTGCATGGCACGAATGAAGGTGATTGTCATCTGATCCTTGCCGTCCTCAACAACGCTGCCTCCGACAGGGACATTGCTGAGTTTTTGCAATAGCCTGCCGTCTGCGTGATCCGAAATGACCGACACCGGCAGGCTTGCGTGCTTCATCCTATTTGCTTTCAACCACCGTTCGAAATCGTCGTATTTCTTGCTCTTGCTCAATTGGGCCTTAATCTTCGCTTCCTTTCCGTTGGTAGGTTTGATGACGCATGCCTGCAAGTCATAGCGCTTGCGCTCCGCAAACTTGGCCGGATTGCTGTTGTAAAAGGCAGTGACCTCCGCGTCGGTGGGAGCAGGAATGGAAGACAGCTGCTTGTTGATATAAGCCAAGGCCAGAATCTTCCTGGGTAACTCCTTGGGTGAGTCGGCCAGCTTGGCATGGACTTCCTTGTCCTGATCCAGCTTGGATGCGACCGCGGCCTGGCGCATCAACTCCAAGTCAACCATCAGCTTCATATCGGACGCGGAGACGGGTGACATTTGACCGGCCCCGGTGAGGTCGGACTTGATGCCGAAGTCGGCAGCCATGATGGGCTCGCCATTCACTCTTACGGCGGCCTGTTCGGCGGCCGACGGTTTTTTGTCGCTGCAGGCAGGCACCAAGAGGCTAACGGCGGCTGCGAGCAATAGCAGTTTGTAGGTCTGGTTCATCAATGTTTCCAATCAGTTGAAAATAAACGGGAGGGCCACCTTGGCCCCCCACGTTAGGCTGTAAAGACGTTAAGGCGATCCGAGATGCACGGAATCCACCGGCTTCAAGCCGCCGGGCTGATGGCAGCCATCACAGGATTCGAATACCTGCCCGGCAGCAAGCTGGCCCTGGGTTACCGTGCCAAACGCGGCACCGCCCTGCGATTCCATATGTGACTTCGCGTCTGCCGAGTTATGGCAGCTGGAACAGGTGGAGGCCTTGGGCGAAATCACCAGATTGTCCGAGGCATCGGTATCCGTTACCGTCGCGTTCGTGCTGTCGGTGCTGGTGTCGACAGCGAAGGTCACCGAGGTTCCAACCGTGCTCAGGTTCTGCTTGTAGGACCCATTCACGTGGCAGACTTCGCATTCCTTCAGCCCCGAATAGATGTTCGAATTCAGATGCGTGGTCGTCTCCACATTTGGCCACACCGGGTAGTTTCCTGCTTGCTCCGAATGCAACAGGTGGATAAAGCGCTTGAAATCGGCAGATTCGGCGTAGTGGGTGACCACGCCCCCCGAAACGACCGTGCCGTTCTGTGGATTGTTGCCGTTGTGGCAGATCACGCACACCTGAGGATCGTTGCGGTTTGCGCCATGAGCGCCCAGTCCCGGGTTGAACGTGGTCAGGCTGGTGAAGCCGATGAACCGGCCATGGCAGGCGTTGCACTTGTCGGCCGACACCACCTGACGTCGGTCCTTCTCAACGCCGCTCATTGCAAAGTACCGGACTACGTTCGCAACCGGCACGCGCAGACCTGACTCGTTGATCCGGCCCTGGAAGGCCACAGCCACAGTGCCGGTCGCGTTGGCAGGCATGACGGGCGAGCTGATGGTGAATTGATTGCTGCCGCCAACGCGCTGCATGGAGCCGTCGGTGGAGGCCATGACTGAAAATGGCTGTCCACGTCCGGGGCCGCCGTCATTTGTATAGTCGGTGGTGTTCCAGCCGAACAGCAGGCTCAGGCTGGTGAATCGCGAGGCCAAAGCCGGATCAAGGAGATCGTAGTCGCTGCCCGTTTTCGGGTTGCTCACCGAATAACGCACGGTCAGCGAGTTGTCGCTATTCTTGGTAATTGCCCAGATGTTGAGCTTGTAATTCTCACCCATCACCCATTCAGTGATTTCGTGAGCCTTGGCGTTTGTGGGTATCGTACCCTGTCCTATGTCGTTATGGCAGGATTGGCAGACCGCGTCGGGCGTGTTGTCCGGATTGCTCACGCTAGGAGAAAAAAGCGAAAGAGGCGCGAACGGCGCATGGGCGGTCTGCCAAGCCGAACCTGCATCCTTGTAGTCGTCATGACAGGCCCAGCAGGCATTTTTGCTGGCCTTGGTCTTCCAGTTGTCGCCCTGTGAGGTCCGCTTGGCCACGTTTGGGTCCGCGCTGACGGAATTCGTGTGGCACTTGACACAGTTGCGCTGGTCCTGGGGGTAGAGGATCGCACTGGCGCTGTCGGACTGCACGGTGTAGTCATGCTTCAAACGCTTGCCCATATGAAACTTGTGCACCATCAGCTTGAAGTCGATTGGGTTGCCGGTCACGTAGTCCGTGCTGCCGGGGTTGTGGCACATTACGCAGTATTGCGGGTCGACCCGATTGCCGTCGTGCCAGGCAAAGTTGAGGTGGCATTCATTGCAGGATGCGCGGTCGACAACCTGTACCGCCGGCTTGAGTTTGCCTTGGGCATCCCTGAACGGCACGCCATTGCCTTTGGCGTTGAGCGTGAAGTCAATGTAAGGGTTGAGCTTCACCGTCGCGGCGGTGGCGGGATCCACGTAGCACAGTTGCAGCGCGACGCGGTGGATGGTCTGGCCATCCTTGACGGCCACGTTGCCATTGGTCATGACTGTCCCTGCCGCGTTGACCGTATCGTTCGAATACGCGGCGTCCGTTACGTTCGTGCCGAAGGTGTAGGTGTAAGTCTTGTCCGTTGAGTTGTAGCTCAGACTGCCTGCGCCTGCCCCGCCGGTGGCACTGTGAATAGGATCCAGGGTCCCTTCTATCGCGTTGTGAGGGTTGCCGCTCGATCGCTTGAGGGAGATAAGGCTCTGCCAGTTGCCATCTTCGTATTTGGCGATGCCGAAGGCGATGTTCGAAGTGTGATCGTCCTGTGCGCTGCCGCATTTTCCGTCATACCCTGCCAAGTACTGGGTCAGTCCAGTCACCGGATTGCCCGCCGAATCCTTGACGGTGAAGGTCACCACTGGCGGGTTGTTCACCGTGATGCTCGCGAAGGCAACACTCTGGACGTTCACTGAAGCCCCACCCCCACCGCTACCCCCGCCAACTGAGCCCGAGCCGCCGCCCCCACCTCCACCCCCGCCGCAACCGGTCAATGCTATTGCGATTGTCGTCAGGAGAGCCGATGCAACGAGCCGGATTTTCATGTTCTTTCCATCGCTTATTTGGGTAGTCGGGATATTTTTGCATTGAAAGGCGGGCAAATACAGACTTTGCTGCGTTTTTTTTCAGCGGCGATTCATTTCCTAATCAGCGGAAGCGGTATGGCCATGATGCGTGCAAGGCGTGGTGCCAGAGGTCCGCTGCAGCCTTCTCTTTGGTGGTGGTTCGTGATGCGTGCCTATCGCCTTGACCGCCATCGGAATCCGGAAAGGGGTCACTGGGATCGGCCGCATGGGCGACCCAGCCCTAGGCAGGGGCAGCGAACAGGGTGGATACAAACAGGCGAGGCATAAAAAAAGCACCGGGCTCGCCGGTGCTTATTGGTTCAGGAACAAGGGAGAAGGGCCGAGGCCCCGCCCCCTTTTCGCTTCTACTACTTCTAAGCGTGATCGTTCTTGAACAGGGCCATCATCTTGTCAACCACTGCTTGCCAAAGGGTTCTGACAGCATCAGACGTGGTTTCGATGTAATAACCGAAGGTCTGCCAGTGCGCGATCATGGTCGACAGCCTGCCCTCGTCATCGGTATTGATCGCTTGAGCGCGGTGGCACGCGCCACACGCCCTTACAGCAGGACCCGTGACAGCGGGGGCAACCGGACCGATGTCCCTATTTTCGATCGTGTCGGTCCCGGAGAGCACGCCCGGCATCGACTTGGACTGATTCGGCACGTCGTACGCCTTCCTGCCGGCAACGTAGATATTGCTCGAGTTGACGTGGCAGGCTTCGCAGTCCTTGATCGTGAACCTCGGGAAGTGATGAGAGATGTGGTCCTCAAACTCCAACATCTGCACCGGATCATCGGGGTTGATATCACCTTGATCGAATACTTGGAACGAGTGGATGGCATGGACATAGGAGTCGATCGACCTCGACTGCGCTTCCAGATGCGAACCGCCATTCGAGACCTCGTGGCAGATCCGGCACACCCTGATGTTGCCGCCGCGGATTCCGCTGTGGAACGTGGTGGCAAGCTGGTCGTGGCAGGTGTTGCATCCGTCCAGCGAACCATTCGTGTTCGCGTTTGGCGTCTTGAACACATTGACGAGAGCCGGGAAGTAATCTTCAAACGCGTTTGCGGCGAAATTGAAGGTCTTGGACGGCGCGTTGAGCCCGACGGTCACCGTAGCAGTATCAGTAGGATACAAGGGACGCTTCTGCGCGGTGAGTTGCGGCAGGACGGCGATTTCAGCCCGCCTGACCACGACCGTACCATCGGCATTTGCGGCAAGCTTGTCGGCCCACAACGACAGGTCCGCCTTCACTTCCCAGCTGCCGCCTGACGCCGAGACATCCGTGAAGCGTGGGTTGCCATCGCCCCATACATGTTCCAGATTCCTCCTGCCGTCAGCGGCGGAACCGTGCGCGGCGACGATGAAATCCTTCGTATCGTAGCCATACAGGCCGATCAGGATGGTCGGCTTGATGTTCGCGGCATCGAGGCTGCCAAGCGTTCCGGTCGCGCTGAACTTGATGTCAAGCATGTGGGTGGTGGCGTCATACGTCGCGCTGTCAATAGTGGCTGCGAACACACCAGCATGGGCGGGATCGGGGTCATTTGGGCCAGCGGACGCATACCGGGTGCCATCGGTCGCATAGATCTGCGCGTCATAGCCGTTGTTGTGGATGGTCGCGAACGAAGGTCCAACCCCTACGGCTTTGCCATGGCAAGTCGTGCAGACGACGGTATCCCTTTGTGCGGGATCATCCATCTTGGCAAGGAAGGAGTCGTGAATGGTGATGGCTACGCCGTCGTGCCTCTTCTGCATTTTGGCTTTGAGGCCGTCGACGCTATGGCAGCTTACGCAGGTTGACGCCACGTACTTGGAATCCGCAAAAATGTCGTTGTCCAACGTATCGCCCAAATGGCCCGCGTGACAGGTGGTGCAGCTCTGCATGGTCTGCGGATACGGGAACTCCATGTTGTGCGACATGTGCACGTCGTTCATGACCTTGGCCTTGTAGGCGTACTTGGTCTGTTCGGCAGCCGTGATAGGGCTGCCGCCTGCGATCTCTGCGGCGCGCGCCGGGTCATCCTTCAGGATCTGCCAGTTGAGATCGTGGCCGTCTCTGCTATCGTAGTGGCAGTCTTTGCAGCCGCCAAAATCCGCCAGCCCTGGGTTAGGACCGTTGGTCACGTGCGCCATGCGGTAGCCATGCTTCATGTAAGGCTTACCGTGGCAGGTTTCACAAGCCGATACGTTGGCAGCAGAGGCGTATGTGCCCGCATCACCATAGGCCTTGCCCGCGTTGGCCACAGCGCCGTACAGGGTCATGCCTTCGGTATCAATCACGCCATCGGCGATATAGGCATAGGCTTGAGCGCCCACGCCCGCTGCGGTCTGTTGTTCAGGCGCAAAGGGAGCGGTGGCGTTCGTCACTGTGATCGTATTGCCGGCCGCATCTGCAGCCGTATTGACGCTATACGAGAACGACTGGCCAAATGTTCGAGTCGCGGTGTCGTACGGCACAGCATAGAAGGTCTTCTGATTGAAGGCCTTAACCATAGCTGCGGTTAGCGGAACAGAAGCGCCACTACGGCTATCCGTGCCATGAAAGGTCAATGTTGACGTATAGGTTGGGCCAGCGCCATTAAGGACACTCGAAACGCTATCAATGACCAGCGTGAACTTGCCGGTAGTTGCGGAGTCTGCATATTGTTTGTAGTCCGCAAAATGCAAGGGGCCGGTCTTGGCGACAGAGCCAAAGTGGCCGTCCGCGCCTGTGGCGGTAGCGGTATGACACAAGATGCATTGCTCAGGTTTGGCTTGGGCTACAAGCGCAGGGTCCGCGACCGGAGGGGGACCGCCAGTGCTACTGCTACTGCTACTGCTGGTCTTGCCTCCGCCGCCACCGCCGCCGCCGCCGCAACCGGCAAGCGCCATCGCCATCAGGGCAACTGCCCCCAATCGCATGATTGACAAATGCTTCGTGATCGTCATTTTTGCTACCTCCTTGATGTTACGACTGGGTTTGAAATGCTAGTAAGCCAGGGGGTCCTCTCCCATCCTCCAATGGTCAACCACAAGCTGACCATTGTTAATGATGCATCTGCATCAAATACCTATCACGTACAGGCCATCTATGGAACTTTACCGCGCGTGGCCAAACATCACATTGCGCGCAGCACGCCACGCCATCGGTGGAACCAATGCGCGGAGGCCTGGGGTGCGTCTCTTAGCCATGCTTCGAAGTAGTCTAGACCAAATGGTGCCGGTGCGCGCAGGTCACGGCCTCGATCCTGCTGTGCACATTGAGCTTCGCCATCAGCCGCTGAATGTGGTTGCGCACCGTTGTCACGCTGATATGCAGCTGGTTGGAGATGGCGTCGGTGGCGAGTCCATGGGACAGGAGGCGCAGGATTTCCCGCTCTCGCTCAGTCATCAGATGAACACCACGGGAAGGATGCGCGTCTGTTTTGTTCTGGGCTGATTCGCGGCCCATGCGCTGCACCGGGCCGTCGGGGTGATGTAATCCTGCCGGTGGCTTGGCATGGCCGCGCCGCAGGGCGTGGGCCACCATCCAGCCCTCGTCTACGGGCGAGGGCAACAGCATGGTGGCGACATTAAGTTGGATTTTGGCCCCGTCCTTGCCTGCGATGCGCATGGCAAAGTTGGAAGGCGGGGGGCCGCCTCTTGCCAGTTGACCCAGGGGGCAGTTCGCCTTGCAGCAAGGCCGGCCGCTGGGTTCATGGCCTTGCAGCACTTCATGGCAGGAACTTCCCAAGGCCTGCGTGCCGGACACGCCGGTCAGGTCTTCGCAGGCCTGATTCCAGAAGATCACCCGCTGACTTCCGTCGATGGCAAACATGGCATCAAGCGAGCGATGCACCAGATCCGGAAATGTTTTCATCTGCGCCTAGTCGCTGAAAATACCGGGCCATGCATGAAGACAAAGAAACCGCCCATCACCGGAGGAGTCGTGATGGGCGGCGTAATGACGCTTCAATTGAAAGCGTCGGCTAAAACGTTGCGCAACCAGCCGTCGGCATACTCGGCTTCCAGCTTGTACTGGATGCGCGGCACCACCACCGCGGGCTTGTCCGCCGTGGCCGGCGCATCCAGTGGCGAAGTTCCGCCGGCGGTCTTCACATAGACAAACTTGTTGTCCTCGACCTTGAAGATGTGCACTACCGAGAAGCCGTAATCGGGCGCCACTGCGCTGTAGCAGGTATTGACGTAATAGGGCACGGGCGGAGGCATGCCGTTGATCTTGGCCACGATTGCGCCGGCCGCCACCTTGGCCTGGGTCATTGCCATGTGGGCCGACTTGGGCATGTCGTACACCGGCAGCTCGCCGGCAATGCAGGCATCACCAATGGTGTAGATGTCCTTCGCCACCGCGGACTCCATGGTCATGGGCACCACTTCGCACCAACCGCCAGCATTGGTAAGCCCGGTACTCTTGGCAATTGCACCAGCGGTATGAGCGGGAATCAGGTTCAGCACATCGGCTTTGTGTTCGGCGAAGGTTGTAAATGCGGTCTTGGTCTTGGGGTCGATCTTGACGACCTTGCCGTCGTCCTTGGCAGGTATCCACTGGATCATCCCGTCCGGGCCGTAACCGTACAGATCCTTGTACGCCTTTTCGAACAGGCCTTTCTTGGAAAAGGAGTCGTTGGAATCCAGAATTAGAATCTTGGCCTTGGCCTTGCCGTGGTTCTTGCAGTAGTAGGCCACCTGCGCGGCGCGCTCATACGGCCCGGGCGGGCAGCGGAACGGCTTGGGCGGCGTGGCGATGATGAAGGTACCGCCATCCGGCATCGCCTCGAGCTGCTTCTTCAATAGCAAAGTCTGGGGGCCGGCCTTATAGGCGTGAGGAATCTGCTCGGCGACCGCCTCGGAATAGCCCTCGACTGCGCCATAATTGAATTCGATCCCGGGCGACATCACAAGCGCGTCATAGGTGAGCTTCTTGCCGCCCTTGGTGGCGACCGTCTTCTTGGCCGCGTCCACGCCGGTGACCCAGTCATGCATGACGTTCACGCCGTGTTTCTTGAGGCCGTTGTAATCCTTTTGCAGGGTCTTCATGTCGCGCAAGCCTGAAATGACTTCATCAGACAGGGGGCAGGAGGTGTAAGTGGTGTTGGGTTCGATCAGCGTGACTTCGATGGAACGATCCAGCAACTTGAGGTATTTTGCTGCCGCAGCGCCGCCGTAACCGCCACCGATCACGACAACCTTGGCTTTCGCCTTTCCGGCCCACGCACTTTGGGGAATGCTCAGCACCGCAGTGGAACTCGCTGCGGCAATTAGTTTGATAAATTCGCGACGATTAATCTGGCTCATGTTGTCCCCCTTATTTGGCTTGGCTGGCATAGTACTCAGAAATTGCAGCCACGTCCTCTTCCGTGAGCTTCATTGCAATCTTACGCATCGCTTTGTGCGGCATGGTGAGCGATGCGTCACGGTACTTCATGAGCTCCATTTCCATGTATTGGGCGGTCTGACCGTTCAGCTTGGGCGTTTCGTCATCAGCGGGCTCGCTGCCGGTGGCGCCGTGACACGCGGCACATATGGCGGTGGCCTTGCCTTTGCCCTTCTTCACCAAATCAGCATTGAGTCGCTGTGCGACCGGAGTCCATGGCTGCTGCGAAAAATAATGCGCCAGGCCCGCCAGTTCTTCGTCGCTGTAACCTTTGATGAGCCGTCCCATCGTGGCGGAGTAGCGTTCACCTGTCTTCCACTGCATGAGGACGTTCTTTAGGTAGGACTCAGACTGCCCGCCTATGGAGGGCATCGATCCGCCGGCGCTGGAGCCGTCGCCGTGACAGTTGTTGCAGGTTCGGGCCAAGCCCTCAAGCGGATCTGCTGAGTAAGCGGCTGGAGCCGCAAGCGCCAGAAGAATTGGCAGCAGGCTGATGTAGCGCAGTTTCAACACCATGTTTTCCTCCATGTGAGTTTGTTCTTAACATTAGTTTGCGCTTTGCGCATCTTGCAAGACAGGACTGCAATGCGAATCAAATAATTTAAGCGCCCCGCATCAATTTATAGTAATTAGGATAGCCAAGTCTGTAACAAAATACAGCAGCTTTGATTGGCATCAAAATTTCATGTTGCCTGAATGGCTTCGACACCTTTCGGACATACGATCGGATTCAATAGGGAGAGCCGATGGCCGTCCTCAACCGAGATCTGTCCGCCGTGCACCTGAATGACGCCCTGTTGTCCCAGAAAGGACAACACGCGGGAAAAAGTTTCCTGGGTCAAGCCCAGCTTGGCAGCGATGTCACGCTTGCGCGCGGGAAGCTGGATTTCAAAAACGAGCGAGTCCGGCGTGGGCTTATGCTGCAATAGAAAACACGCGACCCGCTGCAGGCTGGAGCGCTGGGAACAGATTTCCATATCACGGATGGTGTCGATGAAGCGCCTGGATACGAGAGCCAGGGTGCGCTGGACAAGGTCAGGATCCTGGCGAAGTTCCTTTTGGTAAGCCTCAGCGCTGATTGCCAAGATATGACTATTGCGGGTAGTGAGGGCGTCAAAGGGGCAGGTTTCTCCGAGAACCAAGCTCGCCTCGCCGAATCCCTCGCCTTGACCTACCAGGGAGATGACGCGCTCAACCTCATGGGGAAGCGGGATGTACATCCGAACCTGGCCGCTGATCACCACAAACAGAGATCTGATGGGTTCGCCTTTGCGCGCCAACGGCGTGTTCTTGGGGAGGTCCAGTAGCCTGCCGGAGTCAGCCAAGCGGCGCAACTGGTCCGATTGCCAACCCTTAAAGTAGGCTAAGCGGCCCATGGCTTCGTGTATTTGCGATTGGGAAAGCGGCAAGGCGTTCATAGGGGCCACGCAACAGTTAAAAATGGATTTCGAATAGTGCACGGAATGTGCCAAGGATAACCCAACAGTCCACGCTGTGTAATCCACTGATTGCCAAGGATGCTCTGTATGGAGACTTCGAGATTTTCAATTTTTTGCATCATTCGGGGATTTGAATGTTACAGAGTCGTAACATAAAAATCTTTAGTTTGTCTGATCTTTATTAACTAGCCTTTGCGGCATGCGCGTGACGTATAAAAAGTCCACCTATTGAAGACGCGCCAAAAGGCTTGGTTACGGTCAGGTAACTAATTTGATCTAAATCAAATTCAGATTGTTACCCTTAGGTGACCAGAAGACAAAACGCGCATAGTGAATGACTGCTTCCGCGGCAACATGCTAGACACGCGCGGAATTC
>DASQBT010000143.1:0-40136 GCA_035635075.1 Thiobacillaceae bacterium
CCCCAGTATTTACCAGCGCCTGTTCGATGTCCGCCTGGCCCACGCCGCGGCTGCGCAGCTCGTGGGCGAGCTTGAGTGCGCCGAAGCGCAGCCGCTTCTGTTCCACATAGCCTTCAGCAAAGCGCCGGTCGGAGAGCCAGCCGCGCTGGCTCAACTCATCCAGCAGGGCGTCGATGTCTGTTTCTGCGTAGCCGGCGTGCAGGAGCTTGCGCGCGAGTTCCTGACGGGTGTGGTCGCGGCGCGCGAGATGGGCGAGGGCTTGGGTGCGGAGCGATCTTGTATCGCCTCCAATTTCTTTGCTGGCGTTGGATTCCTCGCCCTCGGCGCCTCTCCGCTGAGTCAAATCCCCCTCACCCCAGCCCCCTCCCCCTAAAGGGAGCGAGGGAGGAATACGCATCCCTCTCCCCGCAAGCGGGGCGAGGGGCTGGGGGTAAGGGGAAGCGGGCATATCCAGCGCATCGTAAATAAGCCGCAGCACTGATTCGGTCTGCTGCAGGAGGTCGTGGTTCCAGAAGCGCATGACGCGGATGCCCAGGCGCGCCAGGGTCTGTTCGCGCTTCTCGTCATGGGCGCGCCGATCGCCGTGCTGACCACCGTCGAGTTCGATGGCCAGGTGTTGCTCGGCGCAGTAAAAATCGAGAATGAAATTTTTGACCGCATGCTGGCGGCGGAACTCATAGCCGAAGAAGCGCCGGTCGCGCAGCAAGTGCCAGAGACGGGACTCGGCATCGATCTGCAGGCTGCGCAGTTCGCGCGCATAAGCGGTGAGCGTCTGTTGCAGTTGCGGGTCGCGATGGGTGCGCATGTTGGTCGGCTTCGTTCCCTCGCCCTTAACCCCTCGCTGAATCAAATCCCCCCTCACCCCAGCCCTCTCCCCTAGAGGGGGCGAGGGAGGAAGACGCACCCCTCGCGCCGCCTGCGGGGGTTGGGGGTGAGGGGATTCAAGCCATTGGGGAGGTCCGGGTTGGGGCAGGGATGCTATGCCTCGACCACCGCCAGCGCCGGGGCGGGGTTGCGGACGCCTGCGGCGGCGCGGATCTTGGCTTCGATTTCGGCGGCGATTTGCGGGTTCTCCTTGAGGAATTCGCGCGCGTTGTCCTTGCCCTGGCCGATCTTCTCGCCGCCGTAGGCATACCAGGCGCCGGACTTGTCGACGATTTTGTTGGCCACGCCCAGTTCGACGATTTCGCCTTCGCGCGAGATGCCCTCGCCGTACAGGATATCGAACTCGGCCTGCTTGAAGGGTGGCGAGACCTTATTCTTCACCACCTTGACGCGGGTTTCGGAGCCGATGACTTCCTCGCCCTTCTTGATCGAGCCGGTGCGGCGGATGTCGAGGCGCACCGAGGCGTAGAACTTGAGCGCGTTGCCGCCGGTGGTGGTCTCGGGGTTGCCGAACATGACGCCGATCTTCATCCTGATCTGGTTGATGAAGATCACCAGGGTGTTGGTGCGTTTGATGTTGGCGGTGAGCTTGCGCAGGGCCTGGCTCATCAGCCGGGCCTGCAGCCCCATGTGCGAATCGCCCATCTCGCCTTCGATTTCGGCCTTGGGAGTGAGCGCGGCGACCGAGTCGATGACGACGACATCGACGCTGCCGGAACGCACCAGCATGTCGGCGATTTCCAGCGCCTGCTCGCCGGTGTCGGGCTGGGAGATGAGCAGATTGTCCACGTCCACGCCGAGCTTCTTGGCGTAGGACGGATCGAGCGCGTGTTCGGCGTCGATGAAGGCCGCCGTGCCGCCGAGCTTTTGCATTTCGGCGATCACCTGCAGGGTTAGGGTGGTCTTGCCGGAGGATTCCGGACCATAGATCTCGATCACCCGTCCGCGCGGCAGGCCGCCAATGCCCAGCGCGATATCCAGCCCCAGGGAGCCGGTCGAGACGGCCTGGATGTCGTTGACCACATCATGGTCGCCCAGGCGCATGACCGAGCCTTTGCCAAATTGTTTTTCGATCTGGCCCAGCGCGGCGTTCAGGGCCTTCATCTTGTCTTCAGCCAATACGGTCAATGCCATGGTTCTTGTCTCCTGTGTGTGAGGTTGAATCATTATTTCGGGGGCAAATAGCCGCGCCATGACGTCAATGTAGTGCGTACTTTTTTGAGTGTCAATATTTTTTACCATGTCGTTAAAAAAGATCGACTAATAGGTTATATTGAATCACGCGCTGGGGTCAGTCGTCAGCAGTTCCGCAACCTGGCCGCGGAGAGAC
The DNA here is from genome assembly GCA_035635075.1 of Thiobacillaceae bacterium. GTDB lineage: Bacteria > Pseudomonadota > Gammaproteobacteria > Burkholderiales > Thiobacillaceae > DASQBT01. The sequence continues at coordinate 2,216 of DASQBT010000143.1, forward strand.
CGGAGGACTCATTGATTTATAAAGGAAAAATGTGGCTGGACGTGAAATGGGCAACGCGCCAGCGGCTGCAATATATCGAAATCATGGCCTGGTACGCCGGAGTTGTGACCCGTGGCGACCTCGCCAAGGCTTTCGGCATCTCCGACGCCGCAGCCACCAAGGACTTGAAGCTGTATAGCGATCTCGCTCCCGGCAACCTGATCTACAAACACGGCGTATTCGGCTTCGTGCCGGGTGAGGGCTTCGCCGCAGCCTTCACCGACCTCGCTCCCGCCGCCGTGCTCCCCGTCATCGCGGCCAATCTTGCGGAAGCGGGCGGACCCTATGGCGCACACCCAATCTACGGGCTGGCTACGGCGACCCTCCCTTTTCCGGTCCGCCTGCCCAACGAGCACGTGCTGGCGCAAATCACCCGTGCCATGCGGGGCGCCAGGAAACTGAAGGTGCGCTACCGCTCACTGTCCGATCGCGAAACACCGGAGTACCGCGCCATCGAGCCCCATACCCTGGTCAACACCGGTCTGCGCTGGCACGTGCGCGCTTACAACGAAGAGACGTGCGACTTCCGCGACTTCGTGCTCTCGCGCATCACCCAGGCGGAATGCCTGAGTGATGCCGCCGAATCCAGCGTGCAATATGACGATGACTGGGTGGAAATGGAGTGCCTGAAACTTGCACCGCACGCCGGCCTCGATGAGCAGAAGCGCGCGAACTTGCTGCTGGATTATGGTGTCAGTGGTGAAGTCATCGAGATCAACGTCAGGCGCGCCTTGCTCGCGTACGTGCTGCAGCGCCTCAACGTTGACACGACAAGAGATCACAGCTTGAACCCGAGTGTCCATCAACTCATGCTGCTGAACCGGGATGAGATTGAACCGTTCGCGGCCTGGGCGTTCAGCTAATCCAGACTCTTGGGTCTTGGCGCCAAGTGGCAGCTTGTTTGGCAGGAGCTTCATCACAACGCGCTGAACGTTTACCGGGTCCGCGCAGGGCTCACAGCAAAAGAACCTAAAGCAATGGCTGTCGCCACCTTCCGCTTCTATGAGGAGCTGAACGACTTCCTGCCGCCGGATCGGCGCAAGCGGGAATTCGCCTGCCCCTGCGCGCGCGCTGCGACCACCAAGCACATGATCGAGGCGCTGGGCGTGCCGCACACCGAGGTGGAACTGATCCTGGTGAACGGCGAGTCCGCGGACTTCAGCCGGATTCTTCAGGATGGCGACCGGGTGGCGGTTTATCCGAAGTTCGAGGCAATGGATGTTACCCCGCTGTTGCGGGTGCGCGATTATCCGCTGCGGGTGACGCGCTTCGTCGCCGATTCCCACTTGGGTGGCTTGGCCCACATGCTGCGCATGATGGGGTTCGATACCCTGTACGACAACCACTTTCACGACGACGCCATCGTGGCCATCGCCGAGCAGGACGGGCGTATCGTGCTGACCCGCGACCGCGAGCTGCTCAAGCGCCGCATCGTCACCCACGGCTGTTACGTGCATGCGCTGAAATCCGAGCAGCAACTGCGGGAGATCGTCGGCCGCCTGGATCTTGCCCGCAGCGCCAAGCCGTTTTCCCTGTGCCTGCACTGCAACGTGCCGCTGCATACGGTGGACAAGGCGAGCGTGTTCGACCGTCTGCCACCGAAGGTGCAGGCCAACTACGAGCGCTTCAGCACCTGCGATGCGTGCGGGCGCATATTCTGGGAGGGGTCGCACTGGCGCAATATGCGGCGCGTGCTGGAGGGTGTCGCTGGGGCGGAAAATACTAAGTCCAACCTGCCCCCCACGGCTTGATGCGCCTGATGCGGGATTCCGCTTGCGGCGCAGTGCCCATACCCGCTACAATGCGCGCTCAACAGGCGCGTAGCTCAGCTGGTTAGAGCACCACCTTGACATGGTGGGGGTCGTTGGTTCGAGTCCAATCGCGCCTACCAATTGACCAGGTCGGGATGACCCGAGGTTAATGGGGCGTGAGTGCCCTGTGGAGGTTGCGAAATGTCACCGCGAACTTACCGTTTTCAGTCGAGGATGAATCGAACACATCGCTAATTTGTTTGCAGTTTGTTTGCAGCCTGGAAATGGTGAAGAAAAAGCGCGGTGTTCCGCGCTTTTTTGTTTTGGAGAATGGGGATGGTCAATATCACCTTGCCGGACGGATCAGTCCGCAGCTTTGACAAGCCGGTGTCGGTGGCCGAGGTCGCGGCCAGCATCGGTCCCGGCCTGGCCAAGGCCGCGCTGGCGGGGCGGGTGGACGGCAAGCTGGTGGACACCAGTTTTGTCATGGGCGCCGACAGCCGGCTCGCGATCGTGACTGACAAGGATGCCGATGGGCTAGACCTCATCCGCCATTCCACTGCCCACCTGCTGGCCTATGCGGTGAAGGAATTGTTCCCCGATGCCCAGGTGACCATCGGCCCGGTGATCGAGGACGGCTTCTATTACGACTTTGCCTACAAGCGGCCGTTTACGCCGGAAGACTTGCAGGCCATCGAGAAAAAGATGGCCGAACTGGCGAAAAAGGATCTTCCGGTTACGCGCAGCGTGATGCCGCGCGACGAGGCGGTAGCGTTTTTCCGCGCCATGGGCGAGACCTACAAGGCCGAGATCATTGCCTCCATTCCCAGCAACGAGGATATCTCCCTGTACCGCGAGGGCGATTTCATCGACCTGTGCCGGGGCCCGCACGTGCCGTCCACCGGCAAACTCAGGCATTTCAAGCTGATGAAGCTTGCGGGCGCCTACTGGCGCGGCGATCCAAAGAACGAAATGCTGCAGCGCGTGTACGGCACTGCCTGGACCAACAAGGACGACCTGGCGGCGTATCTGCACCGGCTGGAAGAAGCTGAGAAGCGCGATCACCGCAGGCTCGCCAAACTGCTGGAACTGTTCCACATGCAGGACGAGGCGCCGGGCATGGTGTTCTGGCATCCCAAGGGCTGGATCGTGTGGCAGGAAGTGGAGCAGTACATGCGGAACAAATTCGTCGAGTATGGCTACCGGGAAGTGCGCACTCCAGCGGTGATGGACCGCACCCTGTGGGAGAAATCCGGCCACTGGGACAACTACCGCGAACAGATGTTTACCACCGCGTCGGAGAACCGCGACTACGCGGTGAAGCCGATGAACTGCCCGGGCCACGTGCAGATCTTCAACAGCGGGCTGCACAGCTACCGCGACCTGCCCTTGCGCCTGGCGGAGTTTGGCGCCTGTCACCGCAACGAGCCCTCGGGCGCGCTGCACGGCCTGATGCGAGTGCGCGCCTTTACCCAGGACGACGCCCACATTTTCTGCACCGAGCAACAGATCGAGTCGGAGGTGGCGGATTTCATCGTCATGCTGCAGAACGTATATGCGGATTTCGGCTTCAACGACGTGCTGGTCAAGCTCTCCACGCGGCCGGACAAGCGCGTGGGTAGCGACGAATCCTGGGACAAGGCGGAGGCGGCGTTGGCCGCCGCACTCGACAGGCATGGCCTGGTCTATGACGTGCAGCCGGGGGAAGGCGCATTCTACGGCCCCAAGATCGAATTCACCCTGAAGGACACCCTGGGCCGGCTTTGGCAGTGCGGCACCATTCAGTTGGACTTCAACCTGCCGGTGCGCCTGGGCGCGGAATTCGTTGACGAGGACAACGCCCGCAAGCCGCCGGTCATGCTGCATCGGGCCATTCTAGGTTCGATGGAGCGCTTCATCGGCATCCTCATCGAACATCATGCCGGCAACTTTCCCGCCTGGCTGGCGCCGGTGCAGGCGGTGGTAATGAGCATCACCGACGCGCAGAAGGACTATGCGGAAAAAGTCACACAGGAATTGCGAAAAAACGGCTTGCGGGCGGTGTCGGACTTGAGGAACGAGAAAATAACCTATAAAATTCGCGAACATAGCTTGCAGAAACTGCCCTATCAACTGGTTGTGGGGGACAAGGAAATGGCCGCCGCCCAAGTGGCAGTTCGGGCCCGCGGCAACCAGGATCTGGGAACGATGTCTGTAGCGGAATTCGTGGCGCGGCTGAACGGAGAAGTGCAGGCGCGCAAGTAAGCAAATGAGGAGCGGCTGGCTTGCCGCTCCTTGTTTATTTTTGCCCCTGTGGGGGTTTGACCTGGAGTATGGCTCATCGCAACTGACAAACAGACGCGAATCAACGGGGAAATCGATTCATCCGAGATTCGTTTAATTGGTGCTGAAGGTGAACAGCTTGGCGTAGTGAATTTGCGGGAGGCCTTGAAGGCTGCCGAAGAGGCGGAACTGGATCTGGTGGAAATTGCCCCTACCGCCAAGCCGCCGGTGTGCAAGATCATGGACTTCGGCAAGTTCAAGTACCAGGAAAGCAAGAAGCTGCACGAGGCCAAACTCAAGCAGAAGCAGGTGCAGGTGAAGGAAATCAAGTTCCGGCCCGGCACCGATGAAGGCGATTACCAGGTCAAGTTGCGCAATCTGGTGCGATTTTTGAGCGAAGGCGACAAGGCCAAAGTGACCCTGCGTTTCAGAGGCAGGGAAATGACCCACCAGGAACTGGGCTTGGCCTTGCTGAAGCGGGTCGAAGCGGATCTGTTGGAACATGCGCTGGTGGAGCAGTTCCCCAAGATGGAAGGGCGCCAGATGGTGATGGTGCTGGGCCCAAAGAAGAAGAAATAGGGTTATTGCAAGCGCGAAGCGCTGCAATAACTGTCCTCGTTGCAGCGGACACTGCGTGCCGCTTAACTCGGACTAGCCCGGTTCGCCGGGGAACAAGTGGTCGCTAGGTCATCAAAGTGCGTCTCGGGTGACGCCACCTGCGGTCATGACATAAATGGAGTAGTAGCAATGCCAAAGATGAAGTCCAAGAGCGGGGCTGCCAAGCGGTTTCGCGCCCTGGGTAGCGGCAAGTTCAAGCGCACCCACGCTTTCCTGCGTCACATCCTCACCAAGAAGAGCACCAAGCGCAAGCGTCAGTTGCGGGGCATGGCTGTTGCCGATGCCACCAACCAGAAGTCCATGCGCAAGATGCTGCCCTACGCTTAAGGAGGATAGAACATGCCACGCGTTAAACGGGGTGTAACCGCCCGCGCCAGTCACAAGAAAGTCCTCGACGCCGCCAAAGGCTATCGGGGCCGTCGCAAGAACGTATTCCGCATTGCCAATGAAGCGGTGATGAAAGCGGGGCAGTATGCCTACCGCGACCGCCGCCAGCGCAAGCGCCAGTTCCGCGCCCTGTGGATCGCCCGGATCAATGCCGCGGCCCGCGAGCACGGCATGACCTATAGCGTGTTCATGAATGGACTGAAAAAAGCGGCCGTGGAGGTTGATCGCAAAGTCCTGGCTGATCTGGCTGTTCTTGACAAGGAAGCGTTTGCCAAGATTGCGGCCCAAGTCAAAGCCGGCCTCGCCGTCTGACCGTCAACCGATGCAAAAAGAGGCCCGCGGGCCTCTTTTTCGTTGTCGGGTGCAGAAGCTGAATTAGCCACGTATGCAAAATCCGAATCAGATCGTTGCCGATGCTCTGGGGGCAATCAACGGCTGTCCTGATCTGCAGGCCCTGGAACAGGTCAAGGCCCGGTTCCTGGGCAAGAGCGGCACGCTGACCGAATTGCTCAAGGGGCTGGGCAAGCTCGAGCCGGATGTGCGCAAGACCGCGGGCGCTCGCATTAATGAAGCCAAGCAGGCCGTGGAGGGCGCCCTGAAGGCCCGGCGCGAAGTCCTGCAGCAGGCCGAGCTGGAACGCAAGCTCGTGGCCGAGACGTTCGACATCGGTCTGCCGGGCCGTGGGCTGGGACGCGGGGGGCTGCACCCCGTCACCCGCACCCTGTCGCGTATCGAAGCCCTGTTCCGCTCGATCGGTTTTGCGGTCGCGGACGGTCCCGAAATCGAAACGGATTTCTACAATTTCACCGCCCTCAACATTCCGGAGAACCATCCGGCGCGGGCCATGCACGATACCTTCTACCTGCAGGATGGAAGCCTGCTGCGCACCCATACCTCGCCGGTGCAGGTCCATTTCATGCAGAACCATCCGCCGCCTTTTCGCATCATCGCGCCGGGTCGCGTGTATCGCTGTGATTCCGACGTAACCCACACGCCCATGTTCCACCAGGTGGAAGGCTTGTGGGTGGACGAGAACGTCTCCTTTGCTGATCTGAAAGGTGTGCTCGTCGATTTCATGCGGTGCTTCTTTGAGGTAGGTGATCTGGCGGTGCGTTTCCGCCCTTCCTTTTTCCCCTTCACCGAGCCTTCCGCCGAAATGGACATTGGTTGCGTGATGTGCGGGGGCGCCGGTTGCCGGGTCTGTTCCCACACCGGCTGGCTGGAAGTGCTGGGCTGCGGCATGGTGCATCCCAATGTGTTCCAACACGTCGACATCGACAGTGAGCGCTACCTTGGCTTTGCCTTTGGGCTGGGCGTGGAGCGCCTGGCCATGTTGCGCTACGGCGTTGATGACCTGCGGTTGTTCTTTGAGAACGACCTGCGTTTTCTCGCTCAATTCCGGTAAGCGCCATGCAATTTTCCGAAGCCTGGCTGCGTACCTTCGTCAATCCCCGCCAGGATACCGAGCAGCTGGCCCATGCCTTGACCATGGCGGGCCTGGAGGTGGAAGCAGTCACCCCGATGGCGCCGGCCTTCTCCGGCGTGGTGGTGGGGCAGATCCTCGCGGTGGAAAAACATCCGGATGCCGATCGGCTGCGCCTGTGCCGGGTCGCGGTAGGTGAGTCCGAGCCCCTGGAGGTTGTGTGCGGCGCCCCCAACGCAGCGGTCGGGCTCAAGGTGCCGTGCGCCCGGGTGGGCGCCAAACTGCCGGGCATCACCATTGAACAGGCAAGGGTGCGCGGCGTGGAATCGTTCGGCATGCTGTGTTCCGCAAAAGAACTCGGGCTGGCAGAGGAAAGCGACGGTCTGATGCAACTACCGGCGGATGCGCCGGTGGGCACCGACATCCGCGCCTACCTGGAACTGGACGACCGGCTGATCACGCTCAAGCTCACGCCCAACCGCGCCGACTGCCTGAGCATGACAGGCATTGCCCGCGAAGTGGCGGCGATTACCGGCACCACCGCCTATCTGCCCACGCCGGCGCCGGTCATGCAGGATGCGTTCGATACCTTTCCGGTCATGGTGGAGGCGAGCCAGGCCTGTCCCCTGTACTGCGGCCGCGTGATCAAGGGCATCAATCCGAATGTGGAAACGCCGCTGTGGATGTTGAGTCGTCTTGAGCGCAGCGGCCTTCGTTCAATCAGCGCACCGGTAGATGTCACCAATTTCGTCATGCTGGAAATGGGCCAGCCGCTGCATGCGTTTGACCTGGCCAAACTCAAGGGCGGGCTGCGCGTGCGCCTGGCGCGGACCGGAGAAACCCTCAACCTGCTCAATGGCCAGCGGGCCGAACTGCGGCCTGACATGCTGATCATCGCGGACCAGAGCGGCCCGATTGCATTGGCCGGCATCATGGGCGGCGAATCCACCGCGGTGGAGGAGCACTGCAACGAAGTCTTCCTCGAATCCGCCTTCTTCCGGCCCGAAGCGATCGCCGGGCGGGCCCGTGTGCTCGGCCTGTCCACCGATTCATCGCACCGGTTCGAGCGCGGGGTGGACTATGCCGCCACCCGATCCGCGCTGGAGCGGGCGACTACGCTGATGCTGGCCATTTGTGGCGGCAAGCCGGGACCGATGAGCGAGCTTTCTGGCGGCCTGCCGATTCGCCTGCCCATCCGTCTGCGCCTGGAGCGCGCCCAGCGCATGCTGGGCATCGATCTGACCCAGGGCGACGCAGAAGCAATGCTGATCCGGCTGGGTTGCCAGACTCGGCGCGAAGGGGGAGACCTGCTGGTGACGCCGCCCAGTTTCCGTTTCGACCTTGGCATCGAGGCGGATCTCGTGGAGGAACTGGCCCGACTCACGGGCTATGACTTCATCCCGGCCGCCCAGCCGTTGGGTCGACTGGCCTTGCTGCCGGCAGTGGAATCGCGCAATGACGAAGAAAAACTCAAGCTGCATTTTGTCGGCCGGGACTACCAGGAAGTCATCACCTACAGCTTCGTCGACCCGGCCTGGGAACAGGCGCTCGATCCGCACAGCGCCCCGCTTGCCCTGGCGAATCCCATCGCCAGCCAGATGTCGGCCATGCGCACCAGCCTGTGGGGCGGCCTGCTGGAAGTGTTGAACTACAACCTGAATCGTCAGCAGAGCCGGGTTCGGGTATTTGAATTGGGCCGGGTCTATCGCCAGGCGCAGGATGGAGTGAAACAGGCTCAGATGCTCGGAGGGCTGGCCTATGGCGATGCCGCGGCGGAGCAGTGGGGGCGTGTGGGCAGGCCGGTCGATTTCTTCGATATGAAAAGCGATCTTGAAAGCCTGCCGGGCGGGCCGCTGAGCTTTGCCCCTGCATCTCATCCGGCGCTTCATCCGGGCCAGTGCGCCCAGGTCTTCAAGGCAGGCCGTTCCATCGGCTGGCTGGGTACGCTGCACCCGCGCCTGGTGCAGCAGTTTGATCTTGCAGCCGCGCCGGTTGTGTTTGAACTTGAGTTCGAACCAATTGCCGCCCTGGATCTTCCGCGTCATGGACGCATCGCCCGATTTCCTGCGGTGCGCCGGGATCTGGCCTTCGTGGTGGCCGAGTCGATGCGTGTGGCAGACATGCTGGCTGCTATGTGGAATGTCGCTGATCCCATCGTCAAGGACCTGGCCGTGTTCGATGTTTATCAAGGGAAAGGGCTGCGGGAAGATCAAAAAAGCCTTGCGTTCCGGGTAGTTATGCAAGATACTGAACGCACGCTCACCGATGCGGAAGTGGAGGCGGCGGCGGCGAAGATCACCCAGGCAGTGATGGAAAAGTTCAGCGCAAGCCTGCGCGCTTAATACCAATGACATCATGACAACGCTAACCAAAGCCGAACTTGCAGAATTGCTGTTTGAGAAGGTGGGTCTCAATAAGCGTGAAGCCAAAGACATGGTGGAAACCTTTTTTGAGGAGATTCGCAATGCTCTGGAAAAGGGTGACACCGTCAAGCTTTCCGGCTTTGGCAATTTCCAATGCCGGGAAAAACCCAAGCGCCCCGGCAGAAATCCCAAGACCGGCGAGGAGATGCCCATCTCGGCCCGGCGAGTGGTGACCTTCCACGCCAGCCAGAAACTGAAGGCCATGGTGGAGGAAGTGGAGATTGGAAGCGCAGAACCCAGTTGAGTTGCCGCTGATTCCCGCCAAGCGATATTTCACCATTGGCGAGGTGGCGGAACTATGTGCAGTGAAGCCGCATGTGCTGCGCTACTGGGAACAGGAATTTTCCCAGCTCAAGCCGATCAAGCGCCGCGGCAACCGGCGCTACTATCAGCATCACGAGGTGATGCTGATCCGGCGCATCCGCCAGTTGTTGTATGAAGACGGCTTTACCATCAGCGGCGCGCGCAACCGGCTGGATCAGGACGGTCTGGAAGAACAGCGCGAGGGCAAGAAAATCAGCCTTGCCGAACTCAAGTCGGACTTGCAGTCGCTGCTCGATTTCTTGAGCAGAGCCTGAAACCTTTGCGGTTTCCCGGGCGCCCGAACTCGGTTATAATCGCGCCTTTCGTGTCGGGGCGTAGCGCAGCCTGGTAGCGCACCTGCATGGGGTGCAGGGGGTCGGAAGTTCGAATCTTCTCGCCCCGACCATTACGAATTCTTCCAGCCAAAAATACTCCTGAGCCCGGTGCGATCGGCCGCAGGCGGATGATAGAATGGCCCGCATGTTTGCGGGCTTTTTTATTGGAATAAGACCCAGCGGCAGCGGATCTTCTGCCATGCCGTTTCCCCTGCCTGATGCGCATACTGCTGAGTAATGACGACGGATATTTCGCGCCCGGGATCGCCACGCTGGCCGATGCCCTAAAGGAACTGGGCGAGATCACCGTGGTCGCGCCAGAACGCGACCGCAGCGGAGCGTCCAACTCGCTTACCCTGGACCGGCCATTGATCTTGCGCCAGTCGCCATCGGGCTTCTATTTCGTCAACGGCACCCCCACGGATTGCGTGCACCTGGCGGTGACCGGCATGCTCGATCACCTGCCCGACATCATCATCTCCGGCATCAATCATGGCGCCAACATGGGGGATGACACGATTTATTCCGGCACCGTAGCGGCCGCCACCGAAGGCTTCATGCTGGGCATTCCGGCCCTGGCGGTGTCGCTGGCCGATTATTCCGGAGGCAACTTCGCCAGCGCGGCCCGGGTGGTGGTCGACCTGGTGCAGCGCTATCAGCTTGCGCCCTTCAAGGAGGCATTCCTGCTCAATATCAATGTGCCCGACAAACCCTGGCCCGATATCGGCGGGATCGAGATCACTCGCCTGGGCAAGCGGCACAAGGCTGAACCAGCCGTGAAGTCGGTCAACCCGCGGGGCCAGATTGTTTACTGGGTGGGGGCGGCGGGGTCCGCGGAGGACGCGGGGCCGGGAACCGACTTCCATGCGGTGGAAAATGGCCGGGTATCCATCACCCCATTGCAGATGGACCTGACTCGCTACAGCCAGCTGGAAGGCGTGAAGCAATGGTTGACCCCATGAACCCGCGCTCCGGCATAGGCATGACCTCGGCCCGCACCCGAGGGCGCATGCTCGACCGCCTGCGCGAGCAGGGGATCAAGGATGCCATGGTCCTGGCGGCCATGGGGTCGGTGCCGCGCCATCTGTTCGTCGATGAGGCACTGCAGAGCCGCGCGTACGAAGACACTCCGTTGCCGATCGGTTTCGGCCAGACCATCTCCAGTCCTTACATCGTTGCCCGCATGACTGAATTGGCGCGCAACTACCGTGCGCTTAACCGTGTGCTGGAGGTGGGGGTGGGCTGCGGCTACCACTCTGCCGTCCTGGCGCAGGTGGCGAAAGAGGTGGTGGGCATTGAACGCATTGCCGCCCTTGTGGGCAAGACCCGGCAGCGTCTGCGCGATCTGCGTTTTCATAACGTAAGGGTCAAGCATGGCGATGGCATGAATGGCCTGGCCGAGGCCGCGCCATATGATGCCATCGTGGTGGCGGCCGCGTTTGACGCTGTGCCCGATTCCCTCAAACAACAGTTGGCGGAAGGCGGCAGGCTGGTGATGCCGTTTGGGACGCAGGATTATCAAACCCTGCTGGTTGTCGAGCGCTGCGGAGAGCAGTTCCGCGAGGAAAGGCTCGAGCCGGTGAAGTTCGTTCCGCTGTTGCCCGGAGTAGAGTAATGCGGGCAGCGCTATTCGTGCTGTGCGGGCTTCTTGCAGGGTGCGGAACTCCGGTGGCGCCCATTGTTGACGTCACCCAATCAGCTCCCAAGCCGGACAAGGCCAAGCCAGCCATCAAGGCTGCCGTCAAAACGCCGCCCAAGCCGGTTGGCGCATCCCCCGCGCCGGGTGCGACTTACACGGTGAAAAAGGGCGATACCGTGTTTGCCATCGCCTTTGCCAACGGCCTCGACTACCGCGAACTGGCGGCCTGGAACGAACTGCCCTCGGCGAATTCGGTCAGGGTTGGCCAAGTGCTGAGATTGACTTCACCCATGCCGGGCCTGCCCAATGCCAAGGGTGTGCAGGTTCTGGCGGCGCAGCCCAACGAACCGGAGAGCAAGCCGTTGCCGGAGCCCCCGCTTTTTACTCAACCGCAGGCCCTGCACATGCCATGGAGCGAGGCCAACTGGGCCAAGGTGAATGCGGAAGCTGCAAAGACCGGGGCGACGGCCGAGCCTGCCGAGGCTGCGGAGCAGGGCAGGCCTGCTCACAGTGACGCAGCCAGTTCTGCAGCCGACCTCAGACAGCCGCCTGTTGCGAAGGCCGAAGTTCCCAACGCAGCGCAAACCTGGGTATGGCCGGCGACGGGCGCCCTGCTGGGACGCTTCGGCGAGGCTGGAGGGAAGGGCGTGGATCTTGCCGGCGAACGGGGCGCGTCGGTGGTGGCCACGGCGCCGGGCAGGGTGGTTTACAGCGGCAGCGGCTTGCGGGGTTATGGCCAACTTGTCATCATCAAACACGCCAACGAATATCTGAGCGCCTATGCGCACAACCAGAAAATCCTGGTGCGGGAAGGGGAGCAGGTCGCTGCCGGGCAAAAAATAGCCGAAATGGGCGACAGCGAAGCAGATCGGGTTAAACTTCATTTTGAGATTCGCCAATTCGGAAAACCCATTGACCCGCTCAAACTGCTACCCAATCGTTCATGAGCCGCAAATATCCCTCCGACCCCGATGAGGAGTTGACCGAGCCGGTCGACGCCGGCGAACCGGCTGAGGAAGCGGCTGAAGAGGAATCCAGCGCCGAAACGGTCAGTCCCGACCTGGAAGTGCAGGCCGACGTGACTCAGATCTATCTCAACGAAATCGGCCATGCGCCCCTGCTGACGCCCGAGCAGGAAGTGGGCCTCGCACGCCGCACCAAGCTGGGGGATTTCAGCGCACGGCAGAAAATGATCGAGCACAACCTTCGCCTGGTGGTGAACATTGCCAAGCACTACGCCAACCGGGGGCTGGCCCTGCTCGACCTGGTCGAGGAGGGCAATCTCGGCCTGATTCATGCGCTGGAGAAATTCGACCCGGAACGCGGCTTCCGCTTTTCCACCTATGCCACCTGGTGGATCCGCCAGAACATCGAACGGGCGATCATGAACCAGTCGCGCACCATACGCCTGCCGGTGCATGTGATCAAGGAACTGAACATCTTTCTGCGCGCCCAGCGCCATTTGGAAACGCATGGCATCGCGGACCCTACGCCGGAGGATATTGCCCATCTGACTGGACAGGTGCCGGAGGAGGTGCGCCGGGTGATGGCCTTGAACGAGCGCGTCGCCTCGCTGGATGCGCCTCTGGACATCGATCCCAGCCTGTCTCTGGGAGATGCGATTGCGGACGAGAACATGCAGTTGCCGGAAGACCTGCTGCAGCACGCCGAGGTGGAAGATCACGTGCACGAATGGCTCGGGCAGCTCAATGACAAGCAGCGTTGGGTGATCGAGCGGCGCTTCGGCCTGAATAATCTGGAAGTCAGCACCTTGGAGGATCTGGCGCTGGAACTGAAGGTCACCCGCGAACGGGTGCGTCAGATCCAGATGGAAGCCTTGCGCATGCTGCGCCAACTGCTGCGCCGCAAGGGCGTGAGCAAAGACGAATTGTTCTGAAACCAAATGGGCAGCCTGCCCACCGCCTTCATCACCCATCCGGCGTGTGCCGAGCACGACCTGGGCGCCTGGCATCCTGAACAGCCCAGCCGGATCGCCGCCGTCGATCAGGCGCTGCGGCGCGATCCGGAATCTTCCGCCCTGATACGCATTGAAGCGCCTGCTGCCACTCGCGACGCGTTGGAACGGGTGCATCCTGCCGCTTATCTGGATACCTTGATCAAGGCTACACCTCGCTCAGGCGTCAACTGGGTGGACCCGGATACCGGCCTTTGCGTCAGAAGCTGGGAGGCCGCACTGCACGCAGCGGGCGCAGGCGTGAAAGCCGTGGATGACATGCTCGCAGGCGACTACCAGCGTGCCTTCTGCAACGTGCGACCGCCCGGCCACCACGCCGAGTCGGCCCGCGCCATGGGCTTTTGCCTACTCAACAATATCGCGGTGGCGGCGCGCCACGCGCTGGACCAGCCAGGTATTGGCCGCGTTGCCATTGTCGATTTCGACGTGCACCACGGCAATGGCACCGAACAAATATTTGACGGCGAGGAACGGGTTCTGCTGCTCTCCAGTTTTCAGCATCCGTTCTATCCCGGCTGCGGCACAGTAGCTCATCCCGGCTATGTGCCCATGCCGTTGCCGGCTGGAACGGATGGCGCGGGATTTCGCGCTGTTTGGGAGCAGCGAGGGCTGCCTGCCCTGGAAGCCCACGCGCCCGATTTCGTGTTGATCTCCGCTGGTTTCGATGCCCATCGCGACGACCCCCTGGCCGGGCTCAATCTGTTGGAGGAAGATTTTGCCTGGCTCACCGACGAAGTCTGCCGCATCGCCGACGTCCACGCAGGCGGGCGGGTTGTTGCCCTGCTGGAAGGCGGCTACGATCTGCCTGCTCTGGGCCGCAGCGCGGCCGCCCATGTCAGGGCTCTCATGCATGCTTGACTGGAAGTGCATCCAGACCGTCTTTCTCGACATGGACGGCACCCTGCTGGATCTGTATTACGACAACCACTTCTGGCGTGAGCACGTGCCACTGCGTTACGCGCAGAAGCACGGCATCAGCCACGAGGCTGCACGCCAGGAACTGGCAGGGCGCTATCACCACCGCGCTGGCACCCTGGAGTGGTATTGCGTGGATTTCTGGAGCCGCGAACTGGACATGGACATCGCCGCCCTCAAGGAGGAAGTCGCGCACCTTATCGCCATCCATCCAGACGTGCCGGAATTTCTCGCCGCTGCCCGCTCTGCCGGCAAGCGGGTGGTCATGGTTACCAATGCCCACCGCAAGAGCCTGGTACTCAAAATGCGCACCACCGGGCTGGAAGCCTATTTCGATGCCCTGCACAGCGCCCATGACGTGGGCAAGCCCAAGGAGGCGCTGACCTTCTGGTCGACGCTGCAGGAGCGCGAAGCGTTCAATCCCGCTGCCACCCTGCTGGTCGATGACAGCCTGCCGGTGCTGCGCAGCGCGCGCGCCTACGGCATCGCCAATCTGCTGGCAGTGCGTTTCCCCGACACTAGACTGCCGGAGAAAAATTCGGAGGAGTTTCGGGCCATCCGCAGCTTCCGCGATCTGCTGCCGGTCTGAAGGTCGGTAATCGCCCTTTTGCCGGTTCATGGGCACTTGGGGAGGGCTGCGCCGGCGCGAACTTGCTATCGCCCCGCATGAGCGGAGAAAGGGGCGGGGCGAGGGCGAGGAGAAGATCGTAACAAATTCGGGTGTGGACTTCAGTCCGCGCGACGATCCAACTTTCCTATGGATTTACTTGCCGCGTTTGCAACAGCTTCACCTGAAACAGCGTATTTCTTTCGTCTTCTTCCAGGACTTGGCGGATATGGTGGAGGGTGGTCTGATAGCGCGGAATGATGTTGTACTTGAGTGCGTTGACCCGCTTGCGGGTTTTGCGGCTGGCAGCCAGCAGGCGCCATAGCGCATTCTCGGCCTCGCCCAGTTGGGCCAGGGTCAGGGTCAGTTCGCGCAGGCGCAAGCGGGCTTCATCGAAACTCACATCGGTCCACATCAGGCCCACGGGCTGGAGCGGCAGGGGGCTGGCGCTGACACTGGGGTATTCCACGCCCACGCTGGAGCGGGCGACGATTTTCAAGCTGACCGCGGGGTGCACTCCCACCGCAGTCTGGCGCAGCATCTGGCTGCCCATGCGCATCTGCACGATGCCCAGCCAGTAGTAGGCGCGCTTCAATTCATCGGCTGCCTGGGCGCGCAGCTTGCGGTAAATGGCGAGGTGTTCGTAGATGAGACGGGTCAGCAGGTCGCGTTTCTTTTCCAGCATTTGCTGGCCTTGCTCCAGAAAGCGCACCTGGCGGCGTATCTGCAGCAGCACGCTCTTGGTGGGCGGGAGAGACAGGCCTTTTTTCACGGGTTGGCTGAACTGGACATTGGCCGGCCCTGCCAGGTGTGATATTGGGCCAGCTCGGCTTCGCTGACCCTGACCAGCAAGTCCGGCGGCAGCATCGATAGCAGCTCCCATGCCAGGTTGAGGGTTTCGAATACGCTGCGGTCGTCTTCCTCGCTCTGGCGAATGAAGTTTCTTTCAAACGCATCGGCAAACGCCAGGTAGCGCTGGTCTGCTTCGCCGAGTTCTTCCGCGCCGATGATGGCGGCCAGTCCGCGCACTTCCAGCGCCTTCGCGTAGCTCGCGAACAGCTGGCTGGCGACGTGGGGATGGTCTTCGCGGGTGTCGTTCTTGCCGATGCCGTCTTTCATCAGCCGCGACAGGGACGGCAGCACCGCCACGGGGGGATAGATGCCCTGGCCCGCCAGCTCGCGGGAGAGCACGATCTGTCCCTCGGTGATGTAGCCGGTCAGGTCGGGTATCGGGTGGGTGATGTCGTCTGAAGGCATGGACAGCACCGGGATCAGCGTAATGGAGCCGCGCCGATCCTTTATCTTTCCCGCCCGCTCATAGAGTTCCGCCAGGTCCGAGTAAAGATAACCCGGATAACCCTTGCGCGCCGGGACGTCACCGCGCAGCACGGCGACTTCGCGTAGCGCCTCCGCATAGGCGGTCATGTCGGTCATCACCACCAGCACGTGGTAGTCGAGCTCATGGGCCAGGTACTCGGCGGCGGTCAGCGCCACCCGCGGGGTGAGCAGCCGTTCGATCACCGGTTCGTCGGCCAGATTGAGGAACACCACCACCTTGTTGAGTACCCCGCTTTCCGCAAAGCTCTCCTGGAAAAAGCGCGCATCGGTGCTGGCCACGCCGAAGGCGGCAAACACCACGACGAAGTCGGCTGCGCCTTCACCCAGGAGCTTGGCCTGGCGCACGATCTGAGCGGCCACGCGGTTGTGCGGCAGGCCGCCGCCTGAGAAGATGGGCAGTTTCTGGCCCCGGGTCAGGGAGTTCATTCCGTCTATGGCGGAGATGCCGGTCTGGATGAATTCACGGGGATAGGCGCGGGCGGCTGGATTGACCGCGGAGCCGTTAACGTCGCGGCGGTCAGCGGAAATGATCGGCGGCCGCCCGTCGCGCGGCTGGCCGGCGCCGTTGAAGGTGCGGCCCAGGATATTGCGCGAAACCGCCAGGCTGAAGGGCTCATCGAGAAACCGTGTCCATGTGCGTTCCAGGTCGATGTCATCCGTGCCTTCGAAGATTTCAACCAGCACGCTGTCTTCCGCGCTGCGAATCACCAGGCCGGTGCGCAGTCGGCCCGCATGGTCCCGAAGACTGACCAAGCTGCCGGCCGAAATGTTGGGCACGCCTTTCATCACGATCAGCCCACCTTGAATGGAGGTGCAGGTGCGATATTCGAGGTTCTTCACGTTGAGTATTCCGGATTGGCGGGCTGGGGTGGATAGTCGAGCCTTAGCTTGCTTATTTCTGCCACCGCGGCCGCAATCCTTTCCTCCAACTCATGCAACTGGTTCTCGGTGAACTGGTTTTTCCAGCGCCGCGCCTGGGCCAGCAGAGGCAACTGCAGCAGGCGTTGGGCCGGCGCGCCAAGCTTGACCAGTTTGAGCCCCTCCGCGTAAAGGCCGAGCATGCCGCCCAGCAGGACAAACTGTTTTTGCGGGCTGCAATAGCTGTCCACTTCGTCCACGGCGCTTTGTTGCAGCAGGCCTTCCTTGAGCAGGGAGGATGCTTCGAGGGTCCAGCGCTGCTCGCTGGACAGCGCTTCGACGCCGACCAGGTTGACGATGCGCTGCAATTCTTCCGACTGGATCAGCAGGGCCAGGGCCCGGGCCCGGGCGTGACCCCAATTGCGGTCCACGTTTTCCGTCCACCATTTGGCAGCTCCGCCCACATAGCCGGAGAAGCTTTCCAGCCAGTCGATGGCAGGATAGTGGCGGGCGTCGGCCAGTTCCTTGGACAAGGCCCAGAAGGTTTGAATGATCTCCTTGGTGTGGCTGGTCACCGGCTCGGAGAAATCACCGCCGGGGGGCGATATCGCACCGATAAGCGTGACCGAGCCATGGCCGCCGGAAAGGGTCTCCACCCGTCCGGCTCGTTCGTAAAAGGCCGCCAGCCGCGAGCCGAGATAGGCCGGATAACCTTCTTCCACCGGCATGTGGCCCAGGCGGCCGGCCACTTCCCGCAAGGCCTCTGCCCAACGGCTGGTGGAGTCGGCTACCATTACCACGTCGTAGCCCTGATCGCGGAAATATTCTGCCAGCGTGATGCCCACGTAGATCGAGGCTTCGCGTGCCACCACCGGCATGTTGGACGTATTGGCCACCAGCAGGGTGCGCTCCATGAGGGGTCGCCCGGTGTGGGGGTCGGTAAGGCGGGGCATGGATTCAAGGATGTCGGTCAGTTCGTTGCCGCGCTCGCCGCAACCGACAAAGATCACGATCTGGGCATTGCACCAGCGCGAGATCTGGTGCTGCAGCATGGTCTTGCCGGCACCGAACGGGCCCGGAATGGCCGCCTTGCCGCCCTTAAGCAGGGGATAGAACGTGTCGAGGATGCGCTGGCCGGTGAGCAGCGGCTCCACCGCGTGATCGCGCCCGCGGTAGGGGCGCGGAGTGCGCACCGGCCAGCGGTGAAACAGTTGCAGTTCGCGCATCGTTCCGTCCGCCAGGCGCACATGGGCAATGATGTCTTCCACGCCATAGTCGCCGGCCGGGGCCAGGTCCACCAGCTCGCCTGAGGCATCCGGCGGCACCAGGATGCGGTGTTCGATGCTAACGGTTTCCTGCACCGTCCCCAGCATTTCTCCGCCCTGCAGCCGGGCGTTCACCAATTGCAGGTTAGGCACGAACGGCCAGCGCTTGTCGCGTGGAAGGGCAGCGACCTCGACCCCGCGCGCAATGTAGTCGCCGCTCAGCTTGCGTACGGCATGGAGCGGCCTTTGGATGCCGTCAAAGATGGTTCCGAGCAGGCCCGGCCCAAGCTCCACCGACAGCGGATAGCCCAGCCCTTCCGCGGTTTCGCCGGGCCGCAGCCCTTCGGTGTTCTCGTACATCTGGGTCAAAGCAGTGTCGCCGTCGCGTCCGATGACTTCGCCGACCAGTCGCAGCCTGCCCACCCGCACCTGCTCGCCGATCATGGTCTGGGGAAGGTCGAGCTTGACCAACGGTCCGTTGATTTCGAGGATTTTGCCCATGCTGTCGGTTTAACCTAGAGACGGTAGTTGGACACGCCCGATGGTGCCCTTGGGCGGGTAACTCGTGAAGCGACAACGCCGCAGGGGGCCTGCAAGCAAGGGCGACAAAGCCGGGCGCATGGCAGGGCGCGCAAGCGGGTGTGTAGCGCGCTCACCCAAAGGATAACCTTCCTCGCAGACGCTGAGGCGTGACATTGTTTGGCGTTTCAAGTGTGGTAAGCGGTCAACTGCCGTTTCCAGGTTCAAAGTTGTATTAGCTGGTCCAGATTCGGCCTGCCTGCAAACAGCTGTTCCATGGCCATGCGCGCCAGGTCTTCGGCGAGCCGGGTGAGCCGCGCTTCAAAGGTGTGATCCAGGCGCACCCGGTTGTCGGTGGTTCGGATGCGCATGCCGCCCAGGCTGGGCAGGCCATGGGCGGCCAGTTCAACCTGGCGGCCGACGGCATCCCGGCGAACCATTTCGGGCCACAACGGACGCAGTCGATCCAGGTCCGTGCCGTTGACTTCCGCCACCAGCGGGCCGGGGGGCAGGCTGCGTGCGGCTTCGGCCAGAAACCCGGACAGCACCGGCAGATAGCGTTCCTGATCCTGGGTCAGCGCGCCCAACGCATCCCTGACCCGGCTGAGTATGGTCTCGGACAGAGTCCAACGCAGCCGGTCCAGTTCGCCGGACAAGCGGGTTTCCTCGGCCTGGATGCGGCGGCGCACCAGCCGCTCCGCATCGGATTTTGCTGCCAGGGTTTCCCGCTCCTCGAGCAGTTTCAGCCGGGCGGCGGCCTCGCTGCGGATGCGATTGGAGGCCACTTCCGCGTTGTGCAGTTCCTCCCGCGCCAGGGACTGGGCCTGGCCCAGCAGCACCTGTTCCAGTTGATCGACCTGGGATTCGCTTGCCATGCTCACGATCCGCGCATGGCGGCCTCGGGTTTGTTTTCAAGGCCGGCAAGCTCTTTCAGGGCTTCCGGCCCCAATACGCTGCGCACGATTTCATCCACGGCCGGAGTGTAATCCTGCGGCGCACTCAGAGCAGGGAGTTCGGTCACCAGAATGCGGCCGCCTTCGTTGCGCAGGCGCGTAAGCCAATGGCCGGTGCCGTGGGCCAGACCGGTTTCCAGCAGCACCAGGGCTTCGGCGCCCTCTTTCACCAAGCCCTCCAGCACCTGTTCGACTGTGGCCTGGTCTGCCTCGGGGTAGACTTCCGCGCCGATCAGGCTGAATCCTTCGGTCAGTCCGGCGCTACCCAGCACCACAAGGCGGCCGGATCCAGGTGTTGCCGAAGCTTGCCCGAACGCGGAAAGAATCGCCTCAGCGCTCATGCTAGAGTTTGCCCAGCAAAAGAATAGACATGACCAAGCCATAGATCGCGATGCCTTCGGCCAAGCCCAAGTAGATGAGGGTGCGGCCGAACAGTTCGGGTTTTTCTGCCAGCACCGCCAAAGCGGCAGAGCCGATCGGGCCCAGCGCGATGGCTGCGCCAATCGCCGCCAAGCCGGTCGGCAGGCCGATGCCCAGGAGGGCCAGACCCATGCCCAGAGAAATATCCCGCAGCGGCAAAGCCGGTTCGGCCGCCAGCACTTCATTTGTGCCCATCACCAGAACTCCGGCCAAAGCCAAAACATAAATGAGCACATTGGCCAGCATGCCGCGTTTCAACCAACGGGGTGCACTGGAGGGCAGAGGCCGGGGCAGCAGTTCCAGAGCGATTCCGGTGCCTACGAGTCCTGCCACGCACAACCCCATCAATCCGATCAGCCACAGCATGGAAATTCTCCTTGGTTTTTCATGAACCCGATTTAAATGCGAACCGCCCCCCGCCCCCGGCGGTTGCTTGTGTACTCGCCTGGAGCACGAGCGGCTTGAACTCGACTCCGTCGCCACTGAAGAAACGGGAAAAGCCTTCGTAATACATCAGCCTGAGCGCTTGAATGGCCACGATGCCGCCCTCCAGCGCAATGATAACCAGATTGCCGACGACCACCGTGATCCAGTGCCCAGCCGTGCCCAGGCTGTTGGCCAGGGTGAATACGGCCAATGCGAGAGCCACATGATTCAGGCTGAACGCGGCCACCCGTAAAAAGGACAGGGTATTGGCGAACAGGTTAGTCGCGGTTTCCAGAGTCTCGATCAGCGTGACCAGCATTCGTTCCGGCACTGCTGCCTGACTCGTACTCCAGTTGCGCAGGGCAATGAGTGCCAGACCACTGAGGCTAACAACGGCATTGGGAACTCCGAAATTGTGGCCGCGGGTCAGATTGGCCAGACCCAGAACTGCTCCAGCGTAAAACAGCAACCCGGCTAGTGCACGGCCGTCAAACAGGGCGTCCGCCAACCGGCGTCCCACGAGTCGGTTGTAGAAATTGATCAAGAAGGTGGCGGTGATGAATCCAACGCCGCTCAGGATCGCCAGCTCAAGCATGCGCGTGGCATCATGCATGGGCGACATCCACAGCGGCTTAATCAGGTTTTCAAAACCGAATACGCTCCCATACAGCACCCCGAATGCGCAGGCCGACGCGCCCGCCAACAAACCGACCGGACGCAGCCACGCAAGCTTGCCGCGCAGGAAAAGGGACAGCCCCATCAGCGCTGCGCCATGACCCACATCGCCAAACATGGCGCCAAACAGCAGCACATAGGAAAGGGCAAACAAGAGGGCCGGGTCAAATTCGCCATAGCGCGGCACACCATAACTGCGCACCAGGGGAATATAGGGCTTGAGCCAGGCTGGATACCGCAGCAGGGAAGGAATGATCGAGGCCTCGCGCAGCGCAGGTTCGCGGGTGTCAAGAACATAGCGTTGGGGAAAGTGCCGATCCAAGGCCTCGGCCAGGACCGGCATGACATGGCGCGGAAGCCAGCCGGTCAATACCATCAGTGCGCCGCTGTCCTTAAGCGCACCGAGCGCGGATTCGGCCAGCGGCTGGGCGAGGGCCAGTTGCACCCGGGCCTGTCGGATCTGCTCAATATAGTGGTCCAGGCTGGTCTGCTTCAGTTCACATTGAACGGCGGACTTTTCCTGCAGGTGTTGCTTCTCTGCTTGCAAATACGCTTCCGCCGTTTCCGGCCGGGTCTGCAGTTCTGACGGGATGGGCAGATTCCGCCACCCGGCTTGCGCAAGCAGGTCTCCCAGTTCACCCTTGTTGCGCGGGCCGGCGATCAGGGCGAAGGTCTGTGCGCCGGACTGGTCGAATGCCAGCAAGAGATGCCCTGCCAAGCCCAACGCCTCCTGCAGTCGGCGAACGTTGGACGTCGGCACTTGGCCCACCAGCACCTTGAGCAGCGAGTCGGGTTTCAGCAGAGCTGTCATATCGCGGTGCAGCCCATGCAAGCGGGAATAGGTGTCCTCAATGGACGCAAGCTGACGCCGCAGCGTCTCCACCTCGTCTTCGAGCGCTTGGCATTCGGAGCAGGCCCGCCACGCGTCCTTGAGCTGGTTGTTGATACCCTGCAATTCTTGCAGTGACGGGGCAAGAGCATCGGCGGGGAGAAGCGGATCTTCATGGATTCCGCACAGGGGCAGTATCTTGTCCAGCCGGGCACGCGCTTCCAGATAGGTTTCCCGGTATTCCTTTGCGGCAGCGCCGGGAGGTCCTGCCTCCGGGTCCGGGGCGGGGCAATAGACACCCTGCTGTGCCAGCAACAAAGCAATATCCTGGGCTTCGCTGGCCAGGCACCAGAGCGTCATGTGGTAGAGAGGTTGGGCGCGAAACATCAGCGCATCAGCCAGGCAATGCTGTGCCGGACGCTGACAACTGCGGATATAAGCCGGCCCGGAGCCCGATTGAGGCGGGTGGGCTCGTCATTGTCACTCCGCGCTGGACGTCGAATTCCAAGTTGTTTGCGGTCCATTTGCCTCATTCGGAATGCGCCATGTCATCGAACAAGCATGGCGGCTATTCTGCCATGTTCTGTCGTTACGGCAATCTTAGGCAGGCGCGGCGGCTGCACTTGCAATAGCGGTCAACATCACCACTGCGGTTGCGAGCAGCAGGATGAGCCTCGGTTTGGGATTCCTGCGCAGGGCAGCGGCGACGGCAATTGCCGAGGAGACGATGCAGATGGCGATCGGGGACGCTGCGCCCGTTCGAATCCAAACGCTCAAGCCATAGGTGACAAGAAAAATTATCAACAACAGGCGCGAAGCGCGATATGTGTGGCGCGCGCCGAAGCGGACCGCGAAGGAATGCTTGCCTGCCTGCCGGTCGGATTCGATCTGTGGCGGCTGGTGGGAAAACAACAGGGCCACCGCAAGGCAGGCAAAAGCGATCATGGCCAGCAGCGAGGGGCCGTTAATCGGCGCGCCGCTGAGCAGCCACAGACAGCCCACCACGCCAGGTCCGTAGCACAAGCCGGTCACCCATTCGCCCATGCGAGTGTAGGACAGCGGCTTCTTCCCCGAGTTGTACAGATAGCCCAGCCCCACCATGGGCAGCGCGATGGCCAGGATCCACAGGCGCGCCGAAAGGTAGAGCACGATCAGGCCCAGGAGTCCGCCGGCAAGAAAGCTGAGCCAACCATGAAGGCTGGCGGCCGTCAGGTTTTCGCCGTGCGCCCGCACCCAGGAGTCCCACTTTTCGGCATCGGCCCCCAGGCGCCAATCGCTGACGTCATTCAGCACGTTGATGGAGTGCTGCAGGCACACGACCGCCAAGGTCGCTGCCAACACGCCGTAGCCGGCGCCCAATGTGGGGCCGGCAAGCTGCCACACTGCGACGCCGGGCAAAACAGAGATGAGGTAGATGGCGGGATTGAGTGCCCGCCGCCATACTCCCTTGGGCGCCGCCAGGGCGCCCGCTGCCACGCTCATGCGGCCATCGAGGCGCCGCTGGTGCGCGGGAAGGCTGCCAATGCACCCTTGAACCACTCCGCATGCTGCGCCTCGGAATCGATCACGCGCTGGTATACCTTGGCTTCCGCATCGTTGCCTGCGGCCAGGGCCTGGTCGCGGAAACGCGGATAGATACTGAGCGCTTCGCGTTCCTCGACGCGAACCGCCACGTGCAGGGCCTTTTCGACCACGCCGTCGGGGTTCATGGCGATCAGGGCATCGCAGTTGGCCTGGATGGTGCTAAGCGCGTCGACCGCGCGCTGCGTGTCCGCGCAGCGGGCCGGCACGCCGATGTCATCGTAGAGCTCGCGCAACCATACGGCGTGCAGTTTTTCCTCGCCGGCCACGCGGCGGAACAGCCTGGCGAGGTCAGGATAGCCTGCCTTGTCCGCCCAGCGCGCGAATTCAGGATACATGATCTGGTTCTCGTATTCCTCCACGTCCACGAAGGATTCGGCGGTCCTGCCGCAGTCGCCAAACTGCTGCGCGGCGGCGAAGCATTCAAATATCATGTCTTCGGTGATGGTCTGCATGTCTGCTCCTTTTATTGATGGCTTGAAATGCGGCATACGCCGCTTGTTTCGCCGCCGGGTTGTCCAAGGTCGAAGCGGCGGCGTATTTCGACCCGTATCGTTCTGGCTGGCACAGTGGTGCGTCAGTACCCTTGCCTTTCCGCAGAAGCGACTTTACCACCGAGTACACAAACTTGTTCGGCACCTTCACGGCCTAGACGGATCCGGCTCGGCAGGGCCCAGCGCGGCCTGCATGCTATCGGTGCTGAGGCCCAGGTAATAGCCTCGGCTCACTGCCCGGGCCCGGCGCAGATCGCGCTCGCGCAAAATGAGGTAGGCAAAACAGCGTGCAAGAACATGGGCCTGAGAACCAAGTATTTTGCGCGCGGTGAGGCGCGCAGCTTGTTCCAGCCGCATAAATACTTCCGGGATGTCGCGGGCGGCGCCGGCGCTTTTCTTTAGGGCAGGCGGCAGGGCTTGCAGCACAGCGTCCAGGCTGGGGAGTGCGACCAGTTCTTGCAGCACCGCATCCGTCAACCGGTAGCCTCTGCCCGGCAGCAGATAATAGACTTGGGCGGGAGGCAGGTTGTAGTTGAAGCGAAAACGCAACAGCCAGACCAGATTGATTCGGTCGATCAGCCCGGCCATTAGATCCTGCAGCGGCTTGCCCACCTCCTTCTCCAGGGCGCGGGCCTGTTGCGCCAGACTTTCGTAATAGGTTCTGTCGAGCGTGGCGTCCAGCATGAACGGGTCGCGGCTTTGCTCGAACGCGAGCCGGGCATTGCGGGCGATCAAGGCATAAGGACCGGCCTCCAGGCGGCGCAACAGTTCATCAACATCTTCCGCGTGGACCAGGGAGGCCAGATCCAGGCGCGCAAAAGGCCCAAGATTCACCAGTCTGGGCGTGATTGCCGTTGCCTTTTCCTGCACCAGCTTGGCGCGAATGAGCGTCTTGATATTGGATACCTCGAAGCGCTCAATCCAATACAGCAGAAACTGTCGTTCAGCGCCATGCAGCGCTCGCAGCAGGATACGGGCTTCGTCCAGCAGTTTAATTGTGATCTGAGCTTCAAGGGAGAGCGTGTCTGCTGTGCCGTAGCCGGGGGCGAGAAACCCCAAACCGTGCGCGCCGAGCGCGTCACGGACCATTTCAGCCGGCTGGTCGAGCAGTTTGTTCAATGCCCCTGCTGGCCATAGCTGGCGGGTGAAAAGACTTACCCGCGTATCGAGGTAAGCGTGTGCGGAACGAGACAAGGATCAGATCCGCCCGGCTAGCGCCCAGGATCCAGAATTAGTGCAAGCGCAGCGGCAGTCGCCTCCTGCTCGTGCCGGGCTGCCAGTTCCCTGAGATTGCGCTGACGTTCCAGGTATTTCCGGCCAAGCTCGGCCACCGCCTCCCTGGCCCGGGCCTCGGCTTCCTTCAGGAATGGGGCACGCAATTGCTCGCGGTTGGTTTCGAATTGCTGTTCCATCAACTGGGCTTTCGCCCGCGCCTCATTGATCAACGCTTCCCTGCGCCTGTTGGCCTCACCAACAATTGCCTCAGCCTTGAGTTCCGCTTCCAGCAGACGACCGATCACATCTTCCATAGTCACCCGGATTATTCGGGCTTTCCCGCCGAGATGGGTTCATTGGGCTGCACGCCGTATTTCCGTTTGCGCGCGCGGCCCCACCAGCAACCTCCGCCGGTCAAGGCCATTTCGATTTTTTCGATGGATAAGGCCACCGGATGACCAGGCTGGCGCGCCCGGGTACAAATTGGACAGCCGTATTCGCAATACTCGGGATCGTTCGGATGCAACAAGGGCATTTTCCAGCCGCCCCAGGCGTAAGCCTTGTTTCCCATTTCTGGTCTCCCCGCAATAAGGGGTTAGCCCCCACTTTTATTCTAGGGCGTATCAAAAGGAATTTCGCGCGTGTAAGACTGATGTCAACACGCCCTTGTCCAGCGCGCCTAACGCACTTTGACCTTCACCAGCTCCTCGCCGTCCGGGTCGGTGACATGGACCGCACAGGCGATGCAGGGGTCAAAGCTGTGAATGGTGCGGAGAATTTCAATGGGCTGTTTGGGGTCGTGCAGTATATGGTTGTCCTGCAAGGCTGCCTCATAGGCCCCCGGCTGGCCTGAAGGATCGCGCGGGCCAGCATTCCAGGTGCTGGGGACCACGGCCTGGTAGTTGGCGATGCGGCCGTCCTCGATCACGATCCAGTGACCCAGGCCGCCGCGAGGCGCTTCCATGTAACCCGCCCCCTTGGCCTGTTTCGGCCACGACGAGGGGTCCCATTTTTTCTCGTTGAAGGTGCGGACGTCGCCCGCCTTGATGTTGGCCATGAGCTGGTCATACCAGCCCTGCATGGAGTCGGCGATGATCTTGGTCTCAAGGGTCCGGGCGGCGGTGCGGCCGAGGGTCGAGAAGAGCGCCTGCACAGGTATGTCCAGTTGTTTCAGCGTCATTCCGACCAGCTCCTTGGTTTGCGCGTGGCCCTTGGCGTAGAGCATCAGCACGCGGGCCAGGGGGCCTACCTCCATGGCCTTGCCATTCCAGCGCGGCGACTTGAGCCAGGAGTACTTGGCGTCCACATCCAGATTTTGGTAGGGAGGCTTGGGTCCGGTGTAGTTGAGTTCGGTTTCGCCCTTGTATGGGTGCAAGCCCTTTGTGTCGCCGTCGTGGTACTTGTACCAGGAGTGCGCGATGAATTCCTGGATCTCGCCGTCGGCATTCAGGTCGATGGGGTGGATGGTGGACAGGTCACGGTTGAGGATAACCCCGCGCGGAATCATCAATGAATCCGTATCCCAGATGCTTTTTGCCGGGAAGTCGCCATAGCACATGAAATTGCCCAGCCCTTCTCCCTGCGCGCCCCAATCCTTGTAGAAGGAGGCGATGGCGAGTGTGTCAGGCACATAAACCTGATCGACGAACACCTGCATCTGCTTGATGATGTTCTGCACCGTTTCCAGGCCGACGATATTGACCGCAGTCGCATCCTGTCCGCCACGGAAATGAGGACCGGCGCCTTGTCCGGCGTGTTGAGGATGGACACTGATGGCGCTGGGTGCACCGCCCACGACAAAGTTGGGATGGGGGTTCTTGCCGCCAAAGATGGTATGCAGCTTGGCGACATCCCGTTGCCAAGCCAGGGCTTCCAAATAATGAGAGACTGCCATCAGATTGGCTTCCGGTGGCAGCTTGTAGGCCGGGTGGCCCCAATAGCCGTTGGCGAATATGCCCAGTTGGCCTGATTCGACGAAAGTCTTGATGCGTTTTTGCGTGTCCTCGAAATAGCCGGGCGAGGATTTTGGCCAGTGGCTGATGCTCTGTGCGAGCTCCGAGGTGGCCTTGGGATCGGCCTTCAGTGCGGACACCACATCCACCCAGTCGAGCGCATGCAGGTGATAGAAGTGCATCACATGGTCATGCACATACTGGGCGCCGATCATCAGGTTGCGGATCAGTTCGGCATTGTGCGGGATCTCAATCTTGAGCGCGTCCTCCACCGAGCGGACCGAGGCGATCCCGTGCACCAGGGTGCACACGCCGCAAATGCGCTGGGCGAAGGCCCATGCATCGCGCGGGTCGCGGCCGCGCAGGATGATTTCGATACCACGCACCATGGTGCCGGCCGAGTAAGCCTGGGTGATCTTGCCGCCCTCGTCCGTGGCCGCCTCGATGCGCAGATGGCCTTCAATCCGGGTGATGGGGTCAACGACAACGCGTTGTGCAGTGCTCATAGATTTCTCCGTCACTGTTTCAGAAACTCGGTCAGGATTCGATACTGGGCGTCGGCCTCCTGATTCTCCGTACCCGCGCCTCCGGCGATGGTCTCGCAAGTGCGTGCCATCCGGGCACTCATCCCCGCATCCCAAGCCAGGTTGTCACCGGCCTCCGCTGCCTTCACACAGGCCATTGCAGCCTCAGCCACGAAATGCCCGGCCTGAGCCAGCCAGTCGGCCTCCCGCCCGCATTGGGTAAAGCTTTCCACGCTTGCGCTTTTGGCTGCCTGGAAGAGGGCAGCGAGCTCGGAATCGGTGATGTCCTCGCGTCTGGCTGCCGTCACCGCACCGCTGACGCGGGCGTCCTTGCACAGCGGCAATACGTTTCCGACAAAGCGGGACGCCACCTGGCGCTGCTGGGCGACAGTCAACTTGTTTAGGGCAGTTTTGAATTCATTGTCGTTGCTAATTGCCATGTTCTCTCACCTCACCCGATTAGGACTTCGCTTGTGCCGGTTGAGCCAGGTGTTCCGCGATCACCTCCGTCAGGCCCACCACGGGAATGTCCATCTGGTAGTGCTCAAGTCCCTCTTCCAGAGTGATGCGGCAATTGGCGCAGGCGGTGACCATACGGTCCGGCTTGACCGCTTCCAGTTGGGATTTCTTGCGCTTGAAGGCCTCCAGGCGCAGATCCTTGGCGTCTTCGATTGCGCTGGTTCCGCCACCGCCGCCGCAACACCAGTTCATCTTGCCCGGGTCCGGCATCTCGACGAAGTTCTTGGCCACCAGCTTCATCAGGGTGCGCGGCTGCTCGATGACGCCGCCGCGCCGCACCAGCTGACACGGATCATGGAAGGTCAATCGATCCTCTTCGAAGCCTTCGGTCTTCAGCAAACCCTGGGCGCGAAATTCATCCAGCACCTCGAGGATGTGCTGCACCTGAAAGGTATAGGGGCGGCCGATGAGATTGGGCCCATCCCAGCGCAGGGCAGTGTACGCATGCCCGCATTCCGGGCTGATGACTGTCTTGACCTTGAGCCGCTCGGCGCCGTCCACGATGCGCGACACGATGACTTTTGCCAGGTCTGACACCCCGACCTGGATGCCGCTATTGGTGGCTTCAAAAGCAGTGGAGCAGAGCGTCCAACTCTTGCCTGCCTGCTTCATGATCTTTGCTATGGCAGACAGGTATTCAGGAAAATTGATGATCTCCATGGAAGAGAGCAGCACCATGTACTCGGCACCCTCCTGGTCGAGGGGGACTTGCAGCCCGGTATCCGTCTGGATGTGTCCCATCTGAGCCTTGACAGCGGGAAGCTTGACGCCCATGGGACTGCCAATCTCAATCGTCCGCCGGGTGGCATTGATGATATCTTCCGGGGCATGACCTGATAGGGCCATGCCTTCGCGGAACTTGCGCACCATGTAGACGATATCGTTGCCCACCGGGCAGATCAGCGAGCAGCGTGCACACAAGGTGCAGCTGTTGTAGACAAGTTCCTTCCATTCCTCGAGTTCGTCGTCGGTAACGGCCTTGGCCAGCCCAATGAGCTTGGCCAGCCGGCCCAGTATTGTGAACTCCTGTTTGTAGATACGGCGCAAGGGCTCAAGCTTATGTATCGGGGTGTATTTGGGATCGCCAGTTTCGGTGTAGAACAGGCAGGCTTCCGCACACATGCCGCAATGCACGCAGCTTGCGAAGTAACTGGCAATCGGTGCGTCGATAACTTCCTTGAGGACGTTGACGCCTTTTCCCAGTGAAGCGCTCATTTCCTTACCTCCGATTGGATCAAGGTGAATTCAAGGAAGTTACGTGTCCCGCCGGTATTGGCTGACGTGCGGACCCCCGCTGGGCACGGCCCCGCCTTGCTGCTCATACCGGCACCCCCTTGCGGCCATTCAGGTTGCCGTTGTACCAGCGGGCGCCGAAGGTGGCGGCGCCGTGCAGCAGCTTGGTGAAGGGGAAGAACACGAGAAAGATTTCCACGCACAGTATGTGCACCGCGAGCATCCGCGTGTAGGGCAGGAACAGGTGCTGCACGGCCATCCAGCCGGTCAGTATCGGAAGGAAGGTGATTGTCCAGGCGAAATAATCCCCGAAGGTGGAGAGAAAACGCTTGACCGTCTTGGTGATTCGGTCGACCAAGACCACCACCATGGCGATGATAGTGATCACCGTGACGAAATCCACCAGGCGTGATGGCAAGGCGGGCCAGGACAGTCCAAAGACGTATGCGAACAACTCGATATGCGGCGCGAAGAACAACAGGATGACAAAGAAGCCAATGTGGAAAATGTACCCTCCTATGTAGCTCACAGAAGTCGCCGGGTTATGCGACAGGGCGCCATGAAACGGAATCGAACGCCGATAAATGGTGTGCCAGCCAGACGCGCCGGGTGTGTGCCGGGGAACGGACAGATCTTTCTTGCGCCCCAAGGAGAACACCTCGATCAGGCGCCAAATCAGACCGAGCAGGAAGATGGTAATGGCAAGGCCCAGGCCGGGCCCGCGCACCCAGGTGAGAAACGCGAGGTCGTTCATGGTTTTTTCTCCAGATCAGCCACGGTGGCAATTTGATGAGCCGCTTTGGCGCCGGCTTTCTTGCTCCGGTTGGCGATGGCAATTGCCACTCCGACCACCGCGCCGGCGGCCAGACCAAGTTCTGCAATCTTGATTGGTCTCGATGGCGTGGAAAGGGGCCGATAAAAACTGCCTGCGTCCCAGAAGTTGGGTTCCGAGCAGCCCAGGCAACCATGGCCAGACTCGATCGGAAAAGAGGTGCCCTCGTTCCACTTGGTGGTGGCGCAGGCGTTGTAGGTCACCGGCCCCTTGCAGCCAAGTTCATAGAGGCACCAGCCATTGCGCGCACCCTCGTCATCAAAGGTCTTGGCGAACTTGCCCTGGTCATAGAAGGGGCGGCGATAGCAGCGGTCGTGTATGGTCTCGCCAAAAAACGCCTTGGGTCGGCCAAGATTATCCAATTCCGGCAGAGTACCCAGGGCGAGATATTGGGCCAGCACGCCTGTTATCACCACCGGGATGGGCGGGCAGCCGGAAACATTGACAATCGGTTTGTCCTTGATGATGTCACTGACGGCGACTGCCCCGGTAGGATTGGGGTTGGCATGGGGGATGCCGCCAAACGCGGCGCAGGTGCCGATAGACACGATGGCCGCCGCGCCCTTTGCGGTTTCCATTAGCATGTCGTAATTGCTGATGCCGGCGATACAGGAGTACATGCCGCCATCCTTGGTCGGCACCGAGCCATCCACAATGACCAGATACTTGCCCCAGTTCTTCTTCATGGCATCCAGCCGGGCCTGCTCGGCGGCTTCACCGGCGGCGGCCTGGAGCGTGTGGTGATAGTCGAGGGAGATCGTGTCGAAGATCAGGTTTTCCAAAGTGGGAGCATGCGAGCGGGTCAGCGATTCGGTGCAGCCGGTACATTCCTGGAATGACAGCCAGATGACCGATGGCCGTGAGCCCTTGGCCAGCGCCTCGGCAAAGGCTTTGCCCGCAGTCGGCGGCAAGGCCATCAGGGAGGCGAGTGTGGCGCAGTACTTGAGAAACGCCCGGCGGGATATTCCCTGGCTGGCCAAGCGCTGGATAAACATCCCTTCCTTGTCATGCATGATGATGGTCTCCCTTAGGGTTGGTGGAGCATATCTGCGGGCGCTTAGATTATCTTAGTTCATAATTTTCTTATTAAGACTCTCAAGTCCAGACAAAACATCCGCCGGGTGGGTGGCGACCAATTCGGGTACCAGGGTCACCTCAATGAATTCGCCTGACTTGGCGTTCTGCTCATTACGATGAGTAATCCACCACACGCCCGGAGTGCCGGTTTCCACGATCGTGCTGGGCCCGCCAGCGCTGATGCTAACTTCCACCTCGCCCTTGCCAAGCTTGTCCCGGAGCCAGGTTCTATCCGCGGACGTGAAGGGCAGACTGGCGAGATCGATACAACCCCCCTCGCCGGTCTGAGCAAGCTGTTCCAGCAGGCTGGCAATTTCCCGCAGCACGGCGGCGGCGTTGCCGGTGAGGAATTCATCCGCACCGGAAACGTTCACAGGTATGTCTTCAAGCCACATTGCGCCAATTCTCGATCAGGGATTGGATATGCGCGCAGGCCAGGGGAACGGCCGCGGCCACCCGTGCAGTGGGATGCTCTCCCCAGTTCACTTTGTCCGGCTGAATGGCGATCAAAACGCGTCTTTCCGGCCAATGGCCCGTCAGGCGTGCGATAGACATCAGGTCGGTCAAGCCCACTTCGTGGACGGTGGATTTTCGGTTGCTCAGCAGGAAGGCATCCATGGCCTCGCCTTCAAATACCTGCAGCGTGCCCGGCGCCGATTTTAACTGGGCCGCATCCACCACGATCAGGGCGTCGGCGTCCTCAATCGGGCCGGCCAAGGTGAAGCTCAGCGTGCCGCCGTCGAGAATTTCGACGTCCTCGGTCGGGGGCAGAAGCGTCTGCAAGTGTTGAGTGACATGGATACCCACGCCTTCATCGGTAAGTAGGGTATTCCCAATGCCGAGCACCAGGGTCTTCATCGAATCTACCATACCAATGGAATGGTGACGGAACAATGTCAGGGGCCAAGATATATGACTGGAGTCAAGAATTGATGAAAAGCATCAAGAATCTGTCTATGTGTTCTGAGGCGGCGACAAGAAAATGTTGGATGCACTATCGGCAAGTATAGTCATGCTCTAGACTAATGCCATGTGTCTTGCCATTCCCATGCGTATAGAGTCCATCGAGGGGTATACCGCTCGCTGTCAGGCCAAGGGCGTATGGCGCGACGTATCCCTGTTCATGATGCAGGACCAGGTGCCGCAGATTGGCGACTACGTCATGGTCCATGTCGGCTACGCCATACAGAAGATGACCGAAGCGGATGCTCGCAGCACCTGGGAACTGTTTGACCAGATCCTGGAAGAGAAGGGTGAGCTGGGTTGTGCCATCCCTTGAGTCGGCACCACACATGAGAAGTCGGCGCCATGCATGAGCTCGCGATTTGCCAGGCCCTAGTGGAGCAGGTAAACGACATCGTGCGGCAACGGGGGGCGCGGTCCGCATCCCGGCTGAGGCTGAGAGTTGGTCCCCTGGCCGGGGTGGTGCCGGACTTGCTGGTGAGTGCCTTTCCTTTGGCGGCCGCCGGAACCTGTGCGGAAGGCGCGGAACTCAACATTGTCAATGCGTCCATCCGCGTGCGCTGCCAGGCCTGCGGGGCGGAAACGGATGCTCTGCCCAATCGCTTGCTGTGCGGATCGTGCGGAGACTGGCACACCCAGCTCACCGCCGGGGATGAATTGATCCTGGAAAGTGTGGAGCTTCAGCTTGCTGAGGTGAGCGATAGATCATTGGAGGTTCAGGATGTGTGACACCTGCGGCTGTAACGTCACTCCGGGCAATCAGGCATTTGCCTACAAGCCGGTGGAAAAGGGCGCGACTGCCGTTTCGGTGTTGCAGGGCTTGCTGAAGCGCAACGACGATCAGGCCACGCATAACCGGGCGCACTTCGATAGCCGCGGCATTCTGGCCCTGAACCTCATGTCTTCTCCGGGCTCGGGCAAGACCGCCTTGCTGGAAGCCACCATTGCCGCGCTCAAGAGGGAATTCAACATTGCGGTCATCGAAGGGGATCTGGAAACGGAAAACGATGCCGAGCGCATCCGCGCCCAAGGCGTGCAAGCTCATCAGATCGTCACCGGAACAGCCTGCCATTTGGACGCCCACCTGGTGCATGATGCCCTGCATCATCTGAATCTGCAGGACGTTGACCTGTTGTTCATCGAGAACGTAGGCAACCTGGTGTGTCCAGCCTCGTTTGATCTGGGTCAGCACCTCAACGTGAGCCTCTTGTCCGTTACCGAAGGCGACGACAAGCCGGCCAAGTATCCGGTAATGTTTCGCGGAGCGGATGCGATGCTGATCACCAAGACCGATCTGTTGCCTTACCTGGATGACTTTGATCCTGCGCGGGCTGAATCCTATCTGCGCAACCTGGCCAATCCGGCCCCGGTATTGCACTTGTCAGCCCGCAGCAACGAAGGCATGGCGGCGTGGATCGACTGGCTGCGTGCTCAGCTGAGCAGCCAGCATAAGCGGCTTGCGGCGGGCGAGTCCCGCCGCCCGGCCATCCAGCCTGAAGGCGCGCAACTCCACGCGCAGGCGCTATGAGCTGTTGGAAGGAGCACCGCACAGCCGAAATATGCACCTCCGCAAAAATGAAGTTTGGGCGGGATGGCACCTGAGTTGCAGGGCTGGTGATGAAGGAGACACCATGAGTGAAGCGCAAGATTGGTTGGAAAAGATCCGCGGACTGAAGTTCGAGCAGCCGGTGCGCATAATGAATGTCTGCGGCGGTCACGAACGTTCAATCAGCCAGGCGGGACTGCGCGGGGTGTTGCCCGGCAACGTGGAACTCATTCCCGGTCCGGGATGCCCCGTGTGCGTGTGTCCGGAAGAGGACATTTACCAGGCCATCCAGCTTGCCTTGCAGGACAAGGTTATCCTGGTCGCCTTTGGTGACATGCTGCGCGTGCCGGTGAATGTGCCCAAGGGGCAGGTACGCTCCCTGGTTGAAGCCCAGGCGGCGGGTGCCGATGTGCGGCCTATCGCCACGCCGCAGGAAGCGAAGCAGATTGCCCTCGCCAATCCGGAGCGGCCGCTGGTGTTCTTCGCCGCCGGATTTGAAACCACCACTGCGCCTGTCGCGGCCCTGCTGGCGGAAGCGGAGCTACCGGACAACCTGTTCATCCTGCTGTCGGGCCGGCTCACCTGGCCGGCGGTCGCCCTGCTGCTCGACTCGGGTACCCCTGGCTTTGATGCGCTGGTCGCGCCTGGCCATGTTTCCACCGTGATGGGACCGGAGGAGTGGCGTTTTGTCGTGGAGCAGCACAGGCTGCCCGCTGCCGTGGCCGGCTTCACCACGGTATCCCTGCTGGCCGCATTCTATTCCGTGCTGCGCCAGTTGCAGAGCGGAGAACAGTTCCTCGACAACTGCTACCCGGAAGTGGCTCACCCTGGCGGCAACCCGACCGCAAGACGCCTGCTGGCACAAACCCTGGATGTGGTGGATGCCAACTGGCGTGGCATCGGTGTCATCCCGCAATCAGGCTTTGCGCTCAAGCCCACGCTGGCTGCGCACGATGCCCGAATCCGGTTTCCCGACCACCAGGACGCCGCCCGCCGCCGGGCCGGCCAAATGCCGCCCGGCTGCGACTGCGCTCAAGTGGTGCTGGGAAAGATCTATCCCAACCAGTGCCGCATTTACGGCAAGGCTTGCACGCCGCGCAATCCGGTCGGCCCCTGCATGGTGTCGGACGAAGGCGCCTGCCGCATTTGGTGGTCAAGCGGCGTGCGCGAGCAGGACGCCGCCTGACTCAACGATAAAGCCCTCGCCGCGCTCGCGGGAAGCACGGAGATGTGCGATGCATCGCAACGAGCGGGGTCCCCTAGCTCGTTTTCGCCTTCAGCGCCTCATTCATGCGTTCCAGGCGCTGGCATAGCGTATCGATGATGTGGCGCGACAAGGGTGCTGAGTAGCGCATCAATTCTTCCAGCAGTTCCGGCGAAAGCACCAGCGCAGTGACATCGGTTTCCGCTATCACCGTCGCGGTGCGGGGTTCATTCAGCAGATAAGCCATCTCGCCAAACAGTTCGCCTTCCTGCAGCGTGCCCAGTTTTTTCCGCTGGTCCGCTCCTTCCTTGTAAATGCCGACCCGCCCGGCAAAAAGCAGAAAGGATGTTTTCGTATACTCGCCTTCATGAATAAGGGTTTCGCCCGCCTTGAAGGTTTGCCCATATTTGTCCAGCAGGCGATTGCTTCGGCTGAATACATACGCCTCCACCTTGTTCTCCGGGCTGCGGATGTTGCCGACAAAAAGCTTCTCCAGCGCCGAGACATCTGCCTTGGTCAGGGCGAACAGGAACTGGGCCCAAATAAGGAACAGCAGGCAGGCAAAGTAGGCGCCAATCAGGATGAACACCACGCCACCGAGGGCCCCATACAGGGACTTGTACTTCTGCAGATTGAAGAAGTAGCCGAAGGTGGCAAACAGGAAGAACATCGAGGCGGCGGAAAGCGCGGCCACCAGAGCGGCGCTTCGGGCCGGCGGGCGGGGCCGCGGCATCTGCCAGTACGCGATAAATATCAGCGTCCAAGCGATCAGCAGGCTGAAGGCAAAATTCAGACCCTTCAACAGCCAAGCCTGGCCGCTGCCGATAATCTCCACGCTGGAAAAGAAATTCAGCGCAACCTGGGCCACGGCAGCCAGCCCCATCAACAGGAATGCAACCGGAATGATGATGAGCGGGAGCGCCCAGCGCGTGACGAAGCGGCGCTTGATTTCATCTGGAAATATCACCCTGAATGCGCCCTGGATGGCCCCCACCAAACCGCGCGAGGAAAGCAGCAAGGTCAAGAGGCCCACGCCGCCCGCTCCCAGCCGCGCGCGTTGGGGGATGAAACCCATGGAGGTCAGCACGTCGAGATGCAATTGGTCATAGAGCGCCGCCAGCAGCATGGTGGCGGGCGCGAAGGTTTCCGCCAGATGGGCCAACCCCTGCAGGGCATAAGAAAGCAGCAGCAGCAGCGGGGTGGTGGAAAGCAGGAAATAGAACGCCGTCGCGGCCGCCTGGTTCTGCAGGCCATTTTTCTGGAACAGGCGCAATGTGGTGTAGGTCACCTGCATCAGCCAATCCAGGGTGTTGCTGCGAGTAATGACTGAGGTCATGGAGTGAGAATGTGGGTCCGGCACAGACGAAGTTTAAGGCAGGGTGCCGGCCTAGGTGCCAAGCAAGATATTGCCGAGCGCCACATCAAATCCCATATTTTCTGATCTTGTACCAGAGCGACCGCTCGCTGATTTCCAGCAGGCGCGCAGCAGCAGACTTGTTGTCCGAAGTGCGCCGCAAGGCTTCCCTGATCAAGGCTTTTTCCAGCGTTTCCACCTGCTGTTCCATGACAAGGCTTTCGTGCATGGGTTCGTCGTGTGCAACATTGGCAGCCGGACTTGCGGACGATTCCCTCACTTCAGGTGGAAGCTGGCGCAGGGTAATGCTATCGCCCTGCGCCAGGACTGCCGCGCGTTCCATCATGTTTTCCAGCTCGCGGATGTTGCCCGGCCATGCATAGCCGATAAGACTGTCAAGGGTCGAGCGAGCCAATTTTGGCGGATGACGTCCCAGTTCGCGGCTGTGTTTTTCCAGAAAGTGTTCAGCCAACAAAGGAATATCGTCGCGCCGCTCGCGCAAGGGCGGTACATCGATGCGAACAACATTGAGGCGGAAGTACAGGTCCTGGCGAATCTGACCGTCCGCAATCGCGTGGATGGGATCCCGATTGGTGGCAGCCACCACTCTCAGGTCCACCTCGACCGGCTTGTGGCTGCCTATCCGCTCCACGGCATTTTCCTGGAGTACGCGCAACAGCTTGCTTTGCAGCGCCATCGGCATTTCGGTGATTTCATCCAGGAACAAGGTGCCTCGATTGGCCACTTCGAATCGGCCCATGCGGTCTTTGTCTGCGCCGGTAAACGACCCTTTGCGAAAGCCGAACAGTTCACTCTCCAGCAAATCGGCAGGAATGGCCGCACAGTTGATGGCAACGAACAGCCCGGGGCGGCGCGACTCGTGATGGATGGCACGCGCGACCAACTCCTTTCCAGTACCGGTCTCGCCCACAACCAGGACACTGGAACGCGCCGGGGCCACTTGGCGTATCAACTGGTAAAGATCGAGCATGAGCTGGCTCTGGCCAACGAACTCTCCCCAGCCGCGCTCCATTTCGTCGCGCAGGAAGCGGTTCTCACGCTGCACCTGCTCCATGGCCAGGGCGCGCGAAACGGCCAATTCCACCGTGGACATCTCAAACGGTCGAATGATGTAGTCCACCGCCCCAAGCTTCATGGCCTCCACGGCGCTTTCGACTGAGCCGTGCGCAGTGAGCACGATTACGGGCATGTCCTCGCCGCGCGTGCGGAGCGTCTGCAGGAGACCCACACCATCCAGGCGCGGCATGCGCAAATCCGTCAGCACCAGGTCGAATTCCTGCCTTTCCAGTTCTTTAAAGCCCCGGACGCCGCTGTCTACCGCCACGGTCTCGTAGCCCTCTTTTTTGAGGACATGGTCCAGGTTTTCCCGGGCGATCAGTTCGTCTTCGACGATCAGGATCCTGGCGCGGTTCATGGGGCGGCCCTCTCCTCCAGCGTGGCCTGTGG
>DASQBT010000144.1:0-25368 GCA_035635075.1 Thiobacillaceae bacterium
CCCCGATGTTCCATGTCTCTGGTCTGTTGGAAGGTCGAACGTGGTCGGTGGCCAAGGCAATCTTTGCGAAGTCCGTCATGAAGACCAGCAGCAGCATGGCAAAGGCGGAAACGACGAACTTGCCGGTCAGCACGAACGCGATGGCGACGAAAGCTGCCTTCAGGATCGTGCGGCTGATCTTGTTGATGATCCAGGTCAGGACACGCTGGTAGATCGTCCGTCCCTGCTCGACCAAGGCCACGATGTTGGTCAGCCCCGGTTCGGTGAGGACGACGCTTGCAGCCCCCTTGGCAACGTCAGTCGCAGTGCTGACGGCGATTCCTACTTCGGCCTGACGCAGTGCGGGCGCGTCGTTGACGCCATCGCCGGTCATGCCGGTAACGTGTTGCGCGGCCTGCAGGCGCTGCACCACGATGTACTTGTCTTCCGGATAGACTTCGGCGTAACCATCGGTGCCCGCCAACGCGTCAACCGCTTCGGAGCCTGCTTCAACGCCCGTGGCTTTCAGATCCGCCACGCGCCGGATATTGGTCAAGCCGACGCCTTGGGCGATTTCGCTCGCAACCGCCAGGGCGTCGCCTGTGAGCATCTTCACCGCAACGCCAAGGTCGCGAAGCGTGGCAATGAGCTGTTTGGCGTCCGGTCGCGGCGGATCAAACAAGCTCACCAATCCAAGCAATACGGGGGTGCCGGCCTCGGGCCCGCGCGCCACCGCCAGCGTCCGATATCCCTTCAGGGCCGATTCGCCGACCCGCTGCTCCAACGCCTCGATGGCCGAGGGCTTCAGTCCGCAGGCCTGGGCGACGGTGCGCACGGCGCCTTTCATCACGCGCAGCCGTTGCCCGTTCTGCTCGACTACGGCTTCGGTCCGCCGGTTTTGCGCATCGAACGGCTCGAAGCTGACCAGTGCGGCCGTGGGCGCGCCGTCGAATACGTGACGCGCTTGCGCTGTGGCAAGGAAAGCCAGGTCAATCGGATCCTGGTTGGCTTCCTGGGACGCGAGCGCTCCGGCGACCAACACATCGGCTTCCGTCGCGGGCTCCAGTGGGATCACGCCGGTGATGGCCAGTTGGTTCATGGTAATCGTGCCCGTCTTGTCCACACACAGCACGTCCATTGTCGCGGCATCCTCCGCGGCGCTCAGGCGTGTGACCAAGACGCCACGCTTGGCCAACTCCCTTGCGCCGACCGCCATGCTGACTGTGAACATCACCGGGAGGGCGACCGGTACTGCACTCATCAACAGCACCAGCATCAGTGGAAGCATCTCCAGAAGCGGCGCGCCGTGGAGCAAAGACAGTACGGTCACCACGCCCAGCAGCGCGCCGACGATGACGAATAGCCAACGAACCACCTTGGCCACCACCGCTTCGATATGGAGCTTGGGACGCGCCTTCTGCACGAGCTCCGTGGTGCGACCGAAGTAGGTCTGTGCCCCGGTCAGCATCACCACGCCGTTGCCTTCGCCGCGGCGGACAATGGAGCCCGACGACAGCACGCCGCCGGGGATTTTATCGGCATCCTGTGACTCGCCGGTGAGGGCCGACTGGTCTACGCTCAACGCCCCGGAGAGGAGTTTCACGTCCGCCGGGATGATGTCGCCGGGTCGAACGCGAACGATATCGCCGGGAACCAGCTCCCGGGCGGCAATGACCTGCCAGTTCCCATCGCGCAGCCCCCGCGCGCTTACCTGCAAGCGTCGGCGCAAGGTTTCCACGACGCCGGCAGCACGGCGCTCCTGCATAAAGCTCAACACGGCGTTGACAACCAGCAGCGCGCTCACCACAAGCAGATCCGAGTATTTCCCGAGGATGGCCGACAGCACCATGATCATTTCTAGCATCCATGCCGATACGCCCCAGAACTTGCCGAGAAACATGAGGACCGGGTGGGATTTCTGTTCGGCGACTTCGTTGTAGCCATGCTCCTTTCGCCGGGTGTCCACCTCAGCGTGCGTGAGCCCTGTCTCCGGGTTCACATTGAGCGCCGCAAGCGTCGCAGGAACAGAGGCGGTTGCGAGATCAGATGTCTTGGCGGTTGCTGCCATCGCTTGCGGGATATCCACTCCAGATTTCTCAGTGGTCGGTTGCATGGGGCCTGAAGCGTGTTCTATGCGGTGGCGCTAGCAGGACTGTCAAGGCTTGCGCTCGATCGATGCACTACTTCGTCCTATCGCGCCCCCGACGCTGAATGTTCCAATCGTAATCCACCACCAGCG
Source organism: Thiobacillaceae bacterium (assembly GCA_035635075.1). Lineage (GTDB taxonomy): Bacteria > Pseudomonadota > Gammaproteobacteria > Burkholderiales > Thiobacillaceae > DASQBT01. Next base: position 2,219 of record DASQBT010000144.1, read on the forward strand.
GTGCATGGTCGCTGAAGCGCTGCTCCTTATAGACTGTGGCGGACCTCGCGGTGGCCGCGATGCCGGGCGTGGCGATCTGGTAATCGATGCGCCAGCCCACGTTCTTGGCCCAGGCCTGGCCGCGGTTGCTCCACCAGGTGTAGGCCTCGCCCATGTGCTCGGGGTAAAGTTTGCGGTAGACGTCGACAAAGCCAAGTTCGTCGAAGACGCGCGTGAGCCAAGCCCGCTCTTCGGGCAGAAAGCCGGAATTCTTCTGGTTGGATTTCCAGTTTTTCAAATCGATTTCCTGGTGGGCGATATTCCAGTCACCGCAGATAACGATTTCCTTGCCCGAGCGCGCAAGGGCCTGCAGGTGGGGAAAGAACTGCTCCATGAAGCGGAACTTGGCTCGCTGGCGTTCCTCGGAACTGGAGCCGGAAGGCTGGTAGAGGGAAATGACGGCCAGGCCACCATGGTCGGAGTTATCGTAATTCGCCTCGATATAGCGTCCTTCAGCATCGAATTCTGGCACGCCCAAGCCTTCGACAACGGATTGCGGCAGTTTGCGCGTGTACAAGCCCACGCCGCTGTAGCCTTTCTTTGCGGCGCAATGGAATGCGCCGGTGAGGCCGTCGCAGGCAAGGAATTCAGGCCGCAGATCGGCTGCCTGAGCTTTCAATTCCTGGACGCAGACGACGTCGGCCTGTTGCTGCTGCAGCCAGTCAAAAAACCCCTTGTTGGCGGCGGAGCGGATGCCGTTGAGATTGGCCGATATAATTCTCATCAAGACTGGTTCAAGAATTGGAAAGAATGTCCGCTTACAAAACCGAATTCCTGGACTTTGCCATCGCATCCAATGTCTTGTGCTTTGGAGAATTCAAGACCAAGGCGGGGCGTCTGTCCCCCTATTTTTTTAATGCCGGGCTCTTCAATGATGGGGCCAAGCTGAAAAAACTGGGTGAATTTTACGCCAAAGCAATCGTCGAATCGGGTATTCGGTTCGACGTGCTGTTCGGACCGGCTTACAAGGGGATTCCCCTGGCGGCCGCGATCGCCATCGCCTTGGTGTCGCTGGGACACAACGTGCCCTTTGCCTACAACCGCAAGGAGGCCAAGGACCATGGCGAAGGTGGAACGGTGGTTGGAGCAGGTTTGAGAGGCCGGGTGCTGATCGTGGATGACGTGATCTCGGCCGGCACCTCGGTGCGCCAATCGGTCGAACTGATACGTGCCCAGGGTGCCGCGTTCTCGGGCGTGGTGATTGCGCTGGATCGAATGGAGAAGGGCGCGGGTGAGAAATCGGCGGTGCAGGAAGTTCAGGAGCGCTATGGAGTGCCGGTGATATCGGTGGTGACTCTGGATGATCTGTTTGACTATCTTGAGCACGATGCAAGATGGGTTGATCGCCTTGCGGCGGTGAGACGTTATCGGGAGCAGTATGGGATTTGAACGAACTTTGTTGATTTGCTGCGCGCTTTGGTTGGGCTTGACCGAGATGGCTGCGGCGACAGGCGGCAGCTCGGGAAAGCTTTACCGCTGGGTGGATGGAAAAGGCCATGTGCACTATGGCGACACCCTGCCCGCCAACGCCGGAGTGCGCGGCTCGGAGGAACTGGGCAGGACCGGCCAGGTCATGAAGCGTACCGAGTCGGAGGAGGAGCGCAAGGCGCGCCGCGCCGCGGAGGCGGAGGCAGCCCGGATCAAGAAGGAAAAGGACGAGCAGAACCGCCTTGATCAGGCCCTGCTGGCCACCTACAGCAGCGAGAAGGAAATTGATATGGCGCGCGACCGGGCGCTCGAGTTTCACCAGATGGCCATTCAGAGCACCCAAATACGGATGTCCCAGGTTACCGCCAAGCAGAAAGAAGTCACTGAGCGGGCGCTGGGCATCACCAAGGGTAATGGAAGGCCGCCGCCCTACCTGCAAAGGCAGATTGATGCCAATCAGACAGAACTGGACAGCCTGAATCAAACCATAAAGAGCCACCAGGACGCCCTGGTGGAGGTCAGAGCAAAATACCAGGCGGACAAGGAGCGCTACCGGAGGTTGACCGGGAAATAGCCAGCATGCCGGTCGGTCGCTGCGGATGCTTGACTTTGTTCTTGCTGAAGTTCTAGCGCCGGCAAAGCAGACGCGAATCCAGATTTTCTACCGCGCTGGCAATCGCTGAGCAATTTCTTTCGGACTTAACACCGAGAGCAGCCGGCGCATCATTTTCGTTGGAATGCTGGTGTAAACCCTTGTCCGCTGCTCAACTGCACAGTAGGGGATCTGCGTGATTCCAGAAATCGGGTGAATCGCTCCCGGCTTGCGGGATAGTGAAAAACATAATCAAGCACGCCTAGCTGCCGAGCTTGGTCTTGAGAATGTCATTCACCTGCTGCGGATTGGCCTTGCCGCGAGTCTGTTTCATGACCTGGCCTACCAGGGCGTTGAACGCTTTGTCCTTGCCGGCGCGGTATTCCTCTACCGACTTGGGGTTGGCGGCGAGCACTTCGCTGACGATTTTTTCCAGTTCGCCGGAGTCGGACATCTGCTTCAGGCCGCGCGCCTCTATGATCGCATCAACCTCGCCCTCTTGATGCCACAGCCCTTCGAACACCTGTTTGGCGGTCTTGGATGAGAGGGTCCCATCCTCGATCCGCCTTACCAGCAGGGCCAATTGGGCGGGCGTGACCGGGCTGTCGATTATGCCGCGCTCCGCCTTGTTGAGCGCCCCTGCGAGCTCGCCCATTACCCAGTTGGCGGTTGGTTTTGCTTGCGCCCCCTGCGCAATGACCGCCTCAAAGAAATCGGCGAGATCCTTGGACCCGGTCAGCACGCTGGCATCGTAGGCGGTCAGACCCAACTCGCCCATGTAACGGGCCTGCTTGCTGGCCGGCAGCTCCGGCAGCCCAGCGCGGACCTGTTCGATCCAGTCGTCGTTTAGCACCAGGGGCGGCAAGTCGGGGTCGGGGAAATAACGGTAATCGTGCGCATCCTCCTTGCTCCGCATGGTTCGCGTCTCATCCCGGTCCGGGTCATAGAGGCGCGTTTCCTGGCGAACCGTACCGCCGTCTTCGATCAACTCGATCTGACGCCGCGCCTCATACTCGATAGCTTTTTTCAGGAAGCCGAAGGAATTGAGGTTCTTGATTTCGCAGCGGGTGCCGAATTCGGCTTGGCCTGTGGGACGCACCGACACATTGGCATCCACGCGAAAGCTGCCTTCCTGCATGTTGCCGTCGCAAATGCCGATCCAGGTCACCAGGGTATGCAGGGTCCGGGCATAGGCCACCGCCTCGTCGGCGGAGCGCATGTCGGGCTCGGAGACAATTTCCAGAAGGGGCGTCCCGGCGCGGTTGAGATCGATGCCGGTCATGCCATGGAAATCCTCGTGCAGGGATTTGCCGGCGTCTTCTTCCAGATGTGCGCGGGTGATGCGTATGATCTTGTCCGTGTCGCCAACCCGGATGGTGAGCTCGCCCTTTTCCACGATGGGCAGTTCGTACTGGCTGATCTGGTAACCCTTGGGCAGATCGGGATAGAAATAATTCTTGCGCGCAAACACCGACCGTTTATTGATGCCGGCGCCGATCGCCAGGCCGAAGCGGATGGCGCGCTCTGCCGCGCCCTGGTTCATGACCGGCAGCACGCCGGGCAGGGCGATGTCCACGCCGCAGGCCTGGGTGTTGGGTTCGGCGCCAAATGCGGTTGAGGCGCCGGAAAAAATCTTCGACCGGGTGGAGAGCTGGGTATGGACTTCCAGGCCGATGACGGTTTCCCATTTCATTGTGCAATGCCTTATCACTTTGCCAGCGGCGGTTGCCGCTGGTGCCAGTCCGTCGCCTGCTGATACTGGTGCGCCGCGTTGAGCAGCCTGGCCTCGGTGAAATAATCGCCGATCAACTGCAAACCAACCGGCCGACCGGCGGCAGTGAACCCGCAGGGGACGGACATGCCGGGCAAACCCGCCAGGTTGACCGCGATGGTGTAGATGTCGGACAAATACATGGCCACCGGATCGCTGGCCTTCTCGCCGAAATCAAACGCGGCGGAAGGTGCCGTTGGGCCCATGATCACGTCGCAATGCTTGAAGGCGGCGCTGAAATCATTGGCGATCAGGCGGCGGATTTTTTGCGCCTGCAGGTAATAAGCGTCGTAATAGCCGTGCGATAGTACGTAGGTGCCGATCATGATGCGGCGCTTGACCTCGGTGCCGAAACCTTCGGCCCGTGATCTTTCGTACATGTCCAGCAGGTCTTTGTAGTCGCTCGCGCGATGGCCGTAGCGCACGCCGTCGAAACGCGACAGGTTGGACGAGGCTTCGGCCGGCGCCAGCACATAATAGGCCGGCACCGACAGGCCGGAATTGGGCAGGCCGATTTCAACCGTGGTTGCGCCCAGTTTGCGATACTCCGCAATGGCGGCATCCACTGCGCCGGCCACTTCGGCCGACAGGCCTGCGCCGAAGAATTCCTTGGGGAGGCCGATGCGCAGACCGGAAAGGGGCCGATCCAGATCGCGAGTGTAATCTTCGATGTCGCGCTCCAGGCTGGTGGAATCGCGTGGATCGAAGCCGGCCATCACATTCATCAGCAACGCGCAATCTTCGGCGGATCTCGCCATCGGTCCGGCTTGGTCGAGCGAGGAGGCGAAGGCAATCATGCCATAGCGGGAGCACACGCCATAGGTCGGTTTCAGCCCAGTGATGCCGCACAGTGATGCCGGCTGGCGGATGGAGCCGCCCGTATCGGTGCCGGTGGCGGCGGGCGCCAAGCGGGCGGCCACAGCCGCAGCCGAGCCGCCGGAAGATCCGCCGGGCACGGCATTCTCATCCCAGGGGTTCTTGACCGGGCCGAAAAAACTGGTTTCGTTGGACGAGCCCATGGCAAATTCATCCATGTTGGTCTTGCCCAGGCAAACCAAGCCGGCCTGCTTGAACTTGGCGATCACCGTGGCGTCATACGGCGCGACAAAGTTCGCCAGCATGTTCGAGCCGCAGGTGGTGAGCCAGCCCTCGGTGCAAAAGATATCCTTGTGCGCAATGGGTACCCCGGTCAGCGGCCCCGCCTTGCCGGCAGCGCGTTGTGCGTCGGCCTGGCGGGCTTGTTCCAGCGTCTTGGCTGGATCTACGGTGATGAATGCGTTGAGGCGACGGTTATGCGTCTTGATCCGCTCCAGGTACTCGCCCGCCAATTCTGCGGCGGAGACCCGGCCCGTTTCCAGGGCGGCGGAGAGTTCTTGAAGGGAGGCGTTGATCATTTTGGCGCGAAGGGTGGAGGGGAGGCCGCGAGCAGTAAGGAGAGGCCCCGCTTGCGGGGGTCCGCGCGCCGGCAAGCAGCCGCGGCCCCCGACGCGCATGGCCTTGCTGTGGCACGGCCTTGGCGAAGGGGGCGTAGCCTGAGGCGAATTGCCCGCCGGGGTGGTTGAATTGTCACGCTCGGATTACTCGATGACTTTGGGAACCAGGTACAGTCCGTTTTCCACCGCCGGGGCAATGGCCTGGAACTTTTCCCGTAGATCGGGCTCGCTAGGACTGTCCTCGCGCAAGCGCAGTTGCACGTCGCGGGCGTGGGACATGGGCTCCACGCCCGTGGTGTCAACTGCCTGCATCTGTTCGATTAAGCCGAAAATGCTGTTCAGCTGGCGTTGCAACGCGCCGGCCTCTTCGGGGCTGACGGCCAGGCGCGCCAGGTGCGCAATGCGCCGGATATCTTGCAGGCTCAGGGACATGGGCTATGGAAGCTAATACGGTGGACGGAAGCCGGGGTAAAAACCGGGCAGGGTGTATGCCCCACCAAGACCAATAGGTTATCATAGCCGCTTGTTTTTTCTAAGGAACCGCCGAACTTGGCGCAGGCTTTGGCAGGGCCGGCTTCCTTAAGTTACCGCGCGGCGTCGCGGTTCCCGCAACATATCGTCGCCTTCGGGCGCAAGGACAACATGCTCGGTTTTCTCACCCAATATTTTTCCACCGATCTGGCCATCGATCTGGGTACGGCCAATACGCTCATTTATGTGCGTGGCAAAGGCATCGTGCTGGACGAGCCCTCGGTGGTGGCCATCCGTATCGACATGAATGCCGGTGGCAAGAAGACCATCCAGGCGGTGGGCCTGGAGGCCAAACAGATGCTCGGCCGCACGCCGGGCTCGATGAATGCGATCCGGCCGATGAAGGACGGCGTGATCGCGGACTTTACCGTGACTGAGCAGATGCTCAAGTTTTTTATCAAGAAGGTTCACGATTCGAAACTGTTCCAGCCCAGTCCGCGCATCATCATCTGCGTGCCTTACGGCTCGACCCAGGTGGAACGGCGGGCGATCCGGGAATCCGCCATCGGTGCCGGGGCGCGCCAGGTATATCTGATCGAGGAACCGATGGCCGCCGCCATCGGCGCCGGGCTGCCGGTTTCCGAGGCGACCGGTTCCATGGTGGTGGACATCGGCGGCGGCACCACCGAGGTGGGGGTGATCTCCTTGGGCGGCATTGTCTATGCCTCGTCGATTCGGGTCGGCGGTGACAAGTTTGACGAATCCATCATCAACTACATCCGGCGCAACTACGGGATGCTGATTGGCGAGGCGACCGCAGAGTCGATCAAGAAGCAGATGGGTTCGGCTTTCCCCGGTGCCGAAGTGCGCGAAATGGAGGTCAAGGGCCGCAGTCTCGCCGAAGGCATCCCACGTAGTTTTACTGTGACCAGCAACGAGATTCTCGAGGCCTTGACCGACCCGCTCAACAACATCGTCAGCGCGGTGAAGCAAGCCCTGGAGCAGACGCCGCCCGAACTGGGGTCCGACATAGCGGAAAGGGGCATGGTAGTGACGGGTGGTGGCGCCCTGCTGCGCGATCTGGACCGGCTGCTGATGGAAGAAACCGGCCTGCCCGTCATCGTGGCGGAAGACCCGCTGACCTGCGTGGTGCGGGGTTCTGGCAAAGCGCTGGAAGAAATGGAAAAGCATCCTACGGTTTTCACCCATGAATGATGGCCCAGCCATTGACCATGCCCTGATCCGAACCGTTGCCTAGTCGGGGGCATGCATGGCCGCCCCCGTCCATCCCCTGTTTGCCCGCAGCATCGGAGCCGGCGCGCGGCTGGCCGTCTGGACGGCTGTGTCCATCCTGATCATCGTCCTGGATGCCCGTTTCAACAGCTTGTTGATGCTCAGAAATGGCTTGGCTTCCCTGCTTCGCCCGTTGCAGACTGTGGTGCGCTTACCGGTTGACGTCGCGGTGGAAGTGAGCGGGTTTCTGGTTCGGCATCGAGCCATGCAGGTGGACAATGCATCGCTTCGAGCCCTGCATGTTCGGGATGCCGCCGAGTTGCACCAAATGGCGGACCTGCAAGCGGAAAATGCCCAGTTGCGCGGCCTGCTCGATGCGCGGGCCAAGTCAAAAATCCGTACCGTTGCTGCAGAAATTTGGACCGTCGCGCGCGATCCCTTTTCCCGCCGAGCGGTGCTCAACAAAGGCACCCGGGCGGGAATTGCTCCCGGCCAGCCGGTGGTGGACGCCCAGGGTCTGGTGGGGCAGATTGCACGTGCCTACCCTTTCAGCAGTGACCTGATCATGGTTACCGACCCGGACCAGGCGGTGCCTGCCTATGTTCAGCGCACCGGCAGGCGGGTGCTGGTGTTTGGCACCGGTTACGGCCTGGAAGTTCGCTATCAGCCTTCGGTGGCCGATATTCGCAGGGGCGACGTGCTGCTGACTTCCGGCATCGATCATGTCTACCCCGAGGGTCTGCCGCTGGCGCGGGTCAATCAGGTGGTGCGGCCCAGCTCCGATCCCTATGCCAAGGTCTATTGCCTGCCGATAGCCAACGTCGAAGGCAGCCGGATGTTGATGGTCCTGTTGACGAAGCCGGTTGGGGCGCGCATGCCATGAATGTGCAGAGTTCAGTCGCGCTCGAATCTCAGGCAGGCTGGGGGGTGATCCTGGCAAGTCTGGTGCTGGCGCTGGCGCTCAAGCTCCTGCCGTGGTCGGGCTGGGGATTGACGCTGCGGCCGGATTTCCTCCTCATCGTCTTGTTGATCTGGGCACAAAAACGTCCCAGTCTGGTGGGGATGGCACTGGCGTGGTGCCTGGGCCTGCTGGCGGACATTCAGGATGGGGTGGTGCTCGGACAATATGCGTTGGGCTATGTGGTCGGGGTTTACTTAGTTCAGTACCTGCAGCGCAGGCTCATGCAGTTTGCGCTGCATTTCCAGGCCATGCACGTGTTTGTCATACTGCTGCTGGTCGAGGTGGTGACTCTGGTCGTGGGCTGGATTTCGGGCAAGAGCCCTCAGATTCACATGATGTTTGCTGCCGCACCGGTCGGCGCGGTGCTCTGGTACGGACTGGCTTACTTGAGCCGGATGCCGGCAGCCGGGAAGAACTTGGCCTGAACAAGCTTCGACCCGTTCGCGCATGGCAGCACCTCAACTAAAGGATCTCCAACTCGAACTTGAACGGTTCCGGGGCCGGCTCAAGTGGGCCGCGGCGTTTGCCGTATTGCTTGCACTTGCCTTGCTGGGCCGCCTGTTCTTCATGCAGGTGATGCGTTACGACCACTATCGTGCCCAGGCGGAAGCCAACCGCATTACCCTGCTTCCAAGCCCGCCCGGGCGCGGCCTGATGCTGGATCGAAAAGGTGCGGTGCTGGCGGAGAACTATTCTGCCTATACCGTGGAACTCACTGTGTCCAAGGTCGGTGACCTGGAAAAAACGCTAACTGACATTGGCAAGCTTATCGCCATCACCCCCAAGGACATCCGCCGCTTCAGGAAACTCCTGGATGAGTCACGCCAGTTTGAAACCATCCCGCTCAAGAACCGGTTGAGCGATGAGGAGGTGGCGATTCTGGCGGCCAATCGCTACCGGCTTCCCGGGGTGGAAGTCAAAGCCCGCCTGTTTCGCAATTATCCTGCGGGCGAGGGGCTGTCGCACGTGATGGGTTACATTGGCCGCATGAACGACCAGGATCTACAAACGCTGAAGGACAGCGGGCGGCTGGTCAATTACAAAGGCTCGGTACACATCGGCAAGACGGGGCTGGAACAGAGCTACGAGTCCACGCTGCATGGCCGCACCGGATTTGATCAGATGGAAACGGATGCGTCGGGGCGGGCGGTTCGCCTGCTGGCCCGGGTGCCGCCGGTGTCAGGCCATGACCTGTTGCTCAATCTGGACAAGGGTTTGCAGGCCGTCGCGGAACACGCGTTCGGCGCTTATCGCGGCGCGCTGGTGGCTCTCGACCCCAATAACGGAGCGGTCCTGGCGATGGTCAGCAAACCCGGTTTCGACGGCAACCTGTTTGTCGACGGCATCGATCCGCTGAGTTGGAAAGAACTGAACGATTCTCCCGACCGGCCCATGGTGAACCGCGCGATGAATGGCATTTATCCGCCCGGTTCGACCATCAAGCCATTCATGGCGATGGCGGCCCTGGAAACGGGGGTGCGAAAGGCCACGGATACCATATTCGATCCGGGCTATTACTCCATTCCGGGCAGCAGCCACCGCTATAGAGATTGGCGCAAGGAAGGACACGGCGTGGTGGACTTGCATAAATCCATCGTCCAGTCCTGCGATTCCTATTACTACCGCCTGGCAGCGGATATGGGAATTGATCGGATGCACGATTATCTATCGCGCTTCGGCTTCGGCAGCAAGACCGGAATCGATCTGGAAGGCGAGTCGGCTGGACTGCTGCCATCACGGGATTGGAAGGAGCGGCGCTGGCACAAGCCCTGGTTGATTGGCGAAACGGTGATCGCCGGGATCGGCCAGGGCTATCAGCTGGTTACCCCGCTGCAGTTGGCGGCAGCCGTTTCGATGTTGGCCAATGGCGGCACCTATTACGCGCCGCAACTGGTGAGAGCGGTGCGCGATCCGCTGACCCGCCAGGAGACCGTGATTGCGCCCAGAATCTTGCGCCGGGTCAATTTCCAGCCTGAGCATCTGCAGGAGATCCGCGCCGCCATGGCGGATGTGCTCAAGCCAGGGGGGACGGCCGTGGGCGCCGGGGCAGGAGCCGAATATCAGATCGCCGGCAAAACCGGAACGGCCCAGGTTTTCAGTATGAAGCACAATGAACGCTATGATGCGAGGCGGATATCGCAACGTTTGCGCGACCATGCCCTGTTTGTAGCCTTTGCGCCGGCGGACAAGCCGCGGATTGCGCTGGCCGTGCTGGTCGAAAACGGCGGCCATGGCGGCTCTACGGCGGCGCCCATCGCGCGCAAGGTGTTCGATTACTATCTGTTGGGGCGCATACCCCAAGGCATGCCAAAGACGAGTGGAGATGAACAGACAGGAGATTAGCTTTCGCCTGCGCAAGGTGGTGCGCCATCTGGATGGAATTCTGTTGGCGCAGATCCTTATCCTGTTGCTGGTGAGTACGGCCGTGTTGTATAGCGCCTCGGGGCAGAGCGTGGATCGGCTGGTCGGCCATTTGATCAACGTCCTGGCAGGGCTGACGGTGCTGGTGGTGGTTGCCAACATTCCGCCGCACATCCTGTCCAAACTGGGCCCCCCGCTGTACGTGCTGGGCGTTGTGCTGTTGCTGGGAGTTGCCTTTTTCGGCGAGGTGCGCAATGGTTCGCGCCGCTGGCTGAATCTGGGTGTGGGGGCCATACAGCCCTCGGAACTGCTGAAAATTGGCTTGCCACTGATGCTGGCCTGGTACTTCCAGCGGCGTGAAGGGATCTTGCAACTCAAAAATTTTCTGGTGGCGACTCTGCTGGTGGTGGCGCCCCTGATCCTGATCTTGCGCCAGCCGGATCTGGGTACCGCCGTGCTGATCGCGGCCTCCGGATTCTATCTGTTGTTCTTCGCCGGCCTGCCCTGGAAAATCATGGCCGGCCTGGTGGCCGTGCTGGGTGCCCTCCTGCCGGTGGCGTGGAATCTAATGCACGACTACCAGCGCCAGCGGGTGTTGACCTTGTTTGATCCAGCTTCCGACCCGCTCGGGGCGGGATACCACATCATCCAGTCCACTATTGCCATCGGCTCCGGCGGCCTGTTCGGCAAGGGCTGGATGGAAGGAACGCAAACCCGGCTGGACTTCATCCCGGAGCGAACCACCGACTTTATATTTGCCGTGTTTGGCGAGGAGTTCGGGATGCTGGGTGGCGTGCTGTTGGTGCTGCTGTACCTGAGCATCGTGGTGCGCGGCCTGTTGATCGCTTCGCGCGGCGCCAATCTGTTTGCCCGCTTGATGGCGGCGGCCATCAGTCTGAATCTGCTTACCTATGTGTTTGTCAACATAGGCATGGTCTCGGGCATCCTCCCCGTTGTCGGCGTGCCCTTGCCGTTAATGAGTTATGGGGGCACGGCCATGGTCACCCTGATGATCGGCTTCGGCATACTCATGAGCGTGGCGACCCACCGCAGACTGCTTAAGACATGAGGTGGCATCTAACCGTCATGGCTGCGCTGATTCTGTCGGCCTGCGCCAGCCCGCCGCCGCGGCCGGCGGCTGCGCCTTCCAGCGCCCCGGTGGCGGCAGCGGTGCCTCCGCTCAAGCCCGGCGGCTACTATCAGGATGACGGGCCAGGCGATCATCCGCCGCCCAATCTGGATGGCGTCCCGGACGCCGTGCCCAGGCGTGAGCCCCTCAATCCCTACGCCAACAGGATGTACGTGGCGCTGGGGCAGACCTATGTGCCGGAAACCGAACTCAAACCCTTTGTCGAGGAGGGCACGGCCTCCTGGTATGGGCGCAAATTCAACGGCGGTCGAACCTCTTCAGGCGAAGCTTATGACATGTATGCGATGACGGCCGCCCACCCCACCTTGCCGATCCCCAGCTACGCGCGGGTAACGGCCATGGACACAGGCAAGTCCGTCATCGTGCGGATCAATGATCGCGGGCCTTTCCATTCCAATCGGATCATCGACCTGTCCTATACCGCGGCGCACAAACTGGGGATTACCGGGCGCGGGCAGGGCCGGGTGCGGGTCGAGAGCATTGATCCGGACAAGGCGGACGTCGCGGGGCAATTGCCGCCCGGCGTCTACGTGCAGCTGGGCGCTTTCAGCCAACCGGACCATGCCAGGGCGCTGCTGGACCGGGCCCGGCAAGACCTGGGGCTGAACGAGAGCCAGGGGCGCATCGTGCCCGCTAACGGGCTGCATCGGGTCACTCTGGGCCCGTTCTTTGCCGAGGACGAAGCGGACCGGATCATCCGCCGCGTCCGGGAGGCCTTAAAGCTTCAGCCCATCAAAGTGTTTCGTTAAGGATTCTGGTTTTCAAGATGAGATTGATAAAGTTCTTTTGGCCGCTCTTGTGTTTTCCGCTGGCATCCATGGCGCTGGACGTTCCTCCGGCGCCAAGCCTGAGCGCCCGGGCATATATTCTGATTGATGCGGCCAATGGCGTGAAACTGGCTGGACGCAACGAGGACGCCAAGGAGGAGCCGGCTTCGCTGACCAAGCTGATGACGGCGTATCTGGTTTTTTCCGCGCTCAGGGACGGCAAGCTAAAGCTCGACGACTATCTGACGCCGTCCGACCAGGCGTTCAAGGCCGAAGGTTCGCGCACGTTTCTCCCCCAGGGCAGACCGGCCAAGGTGGAAGATCTGATCCGGGGCATGATCGTCCAATCAGGCAACGACGCGACGCTTACGCTGGCAGAGGGAATCGGGGGCAATGCGGAGAGTTTCGTCGCGCGCATGAACGAGACGGCTCGCCAAATGGGGCTGAGTAACACGCATTACACTTCGGCGGATGGCCTCAGCGAGCCGGGACATGCCAGCAGCGCACAGGACGTGGCCAAACTTACGCGCACCCTGATTCGGGATTTCCCGGTCGACTACCGGAAATATTTTGCGCAGAAGGAGTTCACCTACAACGGCATTAGCCAGCCCAATCGCAATCGCCTGCTGTGGCAGGATCCGTACGTGGATGGGGTGAAAACCGGGCATACCAACGGCGCTGGCTACTGCCTGGTCGCGTCTGCGCTGCGTGGGGAGCGGCGGCTGATTTCCGTGGTTATGGGCGCGGCGTCCGACGAGGCGCGCACCATGGCAAGCCAGCAATTGCTCAATTACGGCTTCCAGTATTTCGATACGGTCAAGCTTTACCAGGCCAACCAGAGCGTGAAGGTCGTGCCGGTCTATCGCGGCAGCCGCAACTTGTTGCGGCTGGGTTTTCCCTATCCGTTCTATCTGACCCTGCCGCGCGGCACCGCCAATCGCATCCAGGCCCAGGTCATCACCAAACAGCCCGTCCTGGCGCCGATTCACCAGGGGCAGGCGGTGGGCACGCTGCGCCTTTGGGCCGCCGGCAAGTTTGTCGGCGACTATCCGCTGCTGGCCCTCGACGAGGTGAGCGTGGCCGGCATACTGGGCCGCGGCTGGGACAATCTCAAGCTTTTTGTCATGCGCCTGTTCCGATGATCTATCTCAACGGATCATGGATGCCTTCGCACGAGGCTCGCATATCGGTCCTCGACCGGGGATTCCTGTTCGGCGATGGCGTCTACGAGCTGATTCCGGTCTATGCGCGCAAGGCGTTCCGCCTGGAGGAGCACCTGCGCCGCCTCCGGCACAGCCTGGATGGCATACGTCTGCCAAATCCCCATTCCGACAGCCAATGGACTCAGCTGATCCAGGAATTGGTAGCGGCCCATCCCTTCGGCAATCAGTCGGTCTATTTGCAAATTACCCGCGGTGCCGCTCCGCGCGACCATGCTTTTCCCAAGGGCACGCCCCCCACAGTGCTGCTAATGTCCAATCCGCTTAACGACCCGCCACCCGAGCTGATAGAGAACGGTGTTTCCGCCATCACCGGACCGGACATCCGCTGGGGCCGCTGCGACCTGAAAACGATCAACCTACTGCCCAATGTGTTGGCTACGCAGGCCGCGGCGGAACAAGCGTGCGTGGAAACGGTAATGTTCCGTGACGGGGTATTGACCGAGGGCGCCGCGTCCAATATTTTCGTGGTGAAAGATGGCGTGGTCCTGGCGCCGGCCAAGGATCACCGCGTGCTGCCGGGCATCACTTATGATGTGGTGCTCGAACTCGCGGCGGAAAATGGTATTTCCAGCAAGGTCGGGGACATCGCCATATCCGAGGTGCGGCTCGCGGATGAACTTTGGCTGACTTCCTCCAGCCGCGAAGTGCAGGCCATCGTCAACCTGGACAGCAAACCTGTCGGCAGCGGCCGGCCCGGGCCGGTCTATCGCCGCATTTATGCGCTCTACCAAGCCTTCAAGCGGGAGCTCACCGGCAGTCGCTGACTTTCAAAATCCGCTGGTCATGCAGCCTGTCCTACTCAGCTTTGAAAGTATTGCCCACCAGGTCTTTGACATTGGCCTGGGGCGCATGACACTGCGTGCAGACGTACCAACTGTTGTTGCGCTGCCATTTGCCGTCGACCTTGGTGTAATGGGATTCGGGCATGGTTGTGGGAATTCCCTCGGTCTTCTTTCCCATCAAAGCCGGTTTGTCATGGCACCCAAGACATGAATTGTCATCCGTCGTGATAGGGAGGAGTCCATTGATCGAGTGAGGAATCTGCGGCGGTACCCCCGCATAGGCACGGGGCAGCGCACTGCTCTTGTTTGGCGCCTTGTCACTGTAGGCGAAGGCGTCGGGGCTCGGAACGTCAAACACACTGGTCTTGCTCAGACCGATGGCATCGTCACGTACCACTGCCTTCGCTGAAAGCGCCGTCAACCCGGCCAGCACGGCGAACGCAATTGCAGATGTCCAGGCTACTTTCATGCTGTTCTCCTCAAAGGTGGGAAGTTTGATGCCAAGCGTTCAGGCTTTGCTGCCCTCCCCAATACTCTCCCGCTCGTTCGGCATCCACTTTAGGCGTACGGGGGTCAGACCTTGTAAACCTTGACCGCGCACTTCTTGTAGTCGGTCTCTTTTGAAATCGGGCAGGTGGCGTCCAGCGTCAACTTGTTGATGAACACACCCTCGTCGAACCACGGGACAAATACTGTACCCTTGGGCATGACATTGCGTCCGCCGGTTTCCACGCGGACCTTGATCTTGCCGCGACGCGACTCCACCCAGACCAGATCGTTGTGCTTGAGGCCACGTTTCTCTGCGTCGCCGGGATGGATCCACAGCACGGCAGCGGGAAAGGCGCGATGCAGCTCTGGCACGCGGCGCGTCATGGTGCCGGAGTGCCAGTGTTCGAGTACCCGGCCGGTGCACAGCCACAGGTCATAGTCGCTGTCAGGTTGTTCCACCGGCGATGCATAAGGGCGGAAGAAGATCTTGGCCTTGCCCGGCAGGGGCTTGGGGGTGGCATCGGTGATGCCGTCCAGATTTCCGCTCGGCAGGGCCTTGTCGGCAGCGCCATAGAATTCAATCCCGGCGCCTTTCTTTACGTACGGGTCATATTCCTCGTTGAAGCGCCACTTGGTTTCAACCCACTTACCATCCTTTTCCACTACCGGCCATTTCAGGCCGCGCACATCATCCTGGTGATAAACGTCAAATGGGGCAAGATCATGGGCATGGCCGGTGCCGAATTGCCGGTACTCCTCGAACAGCGCCTTTTCCGGAAACCACCCATCCGCAAGCAGGCTTGAAGTCTGATTGTCGTGGCCTTTGGCCACGGCATCCGGCCAGGCGATTTTCTTGTTCTCGGGCGTGGCGAACAGGACTTCATACAGCGTGGAATCGGGGCCATAGCCCATCTTCTCCGCCTCCGCCAGCACATCCGGCAGCTTGCCTTCGGGGAAGCCTTCCTCCTTCAGGCCGGGAACCGGCTGCTCGCCCCAGACATCCTTCAACTTGAAGCGCTTGGAAAACTCCAGCATCATCCAGACATCGGTGCGTGCTTCGCCGGGGGCTGGTACCTGCTGGCGCCAATGCTGGGTGCGGCGCTCGGAATTGCCATAAGCTCCCCATTTTTCCGAGATCATGGAGGCGGGCAGGATCAGGTCGGCCACTTTTGCGGAAATGCCGGGGTAGGCCTCGGCCACCACGATGAAGTTGTCCATCTCCCGGGCCGCCTTGATCCAGTGTCCGGCATTGGCAGTGTTCTGCCACGGATTGTTGACCTGGACCCAGGCGAACTTCACCGAGCCGTCTTCCAGGTCGCGCATAATCTTGACGAAATGCGAGCCGATTACCGGGTTGATCGTGTTGGGCGGCAGCCTCCAGATTTTCTCGGTGAGGTCCCGGTGCTTCTTGTTGTTGACGACCATGTCCGCCGGCAGGCGGTGGGAAAAGGTGCCTACTTCCCTCGCGGTGCCACAGGCGGACGGCTGGCCGGTCAGCGAAAAGGCGCCGTTGCCCGGCTGGGCCTGCTTGCCCAGCAGCAGGTGAATGGCGTAGGTTTGCTCATTGACCCAGGTGCCGCGCTGATGCTGGTTGAAGCCCATGGTCCAGTAGGACACCATCTTGCGGCTCTTGTTGCAATACAGGTCGGCTAGTTGCTTAAGCTTGTCCTTGAAGCTTTCATCCGACTCATCCGCATCCCCTTTCGCCACTTCGGTGACGAACTCAAGGCTGTAGGGCTCCACGCCTTTCTTGAAATCATCGAGCGAGATCAGCCAGTGCTTGGCCGGGGTTGCCGCGTTGGCCTGTTTCACCTTTTCTCCGGGCTGACGACGCTGGGCGACGGCTTCATACTTGTCCAGGGTATGCTCCTGCTCATTGGCCACAATGCCCATTTCCGCCGCCCAGGCAAACTTGTCCGCATTTTTCGGGCGGAAGCCATAGCCGATATCGTAGGGACCGGTGGCAAACACGCAATGCTTGTTGACAAAATCCCAGTTCACCGCATCCCGCGCAAGGATCTCGCGCAGCAAATAATTCTGGATGGCCAGATCGGACGCGGGCTTGATGATGATCTCCAGATCGGCGAGGTCCGAACACATGTTGTGGTAGGTGGTCAGGTTCACCAGCCGCACGTTCTCGTTGGAGAGTCGGTGGTCGGCGATTCGCGACCATAAGACGGGATGCGCTTCGGCCATGTTGGCGCCCCATAGCACGATCGAGTCGGTCATCTCAATGTCATCGTAGCTTCCGGCGGGTTCGTCGATGCCGAAGGTCTGCATGAAGGCGGCCACAGCAGAAGCCATGCAATGGCGGGCGTTGGGGTCGAGATTGTTGGAGCGGAAGCCAGCCTTCATCAGTTTCGCGGCGACATACCCCTCCTGAATGGTGTACTGACCGGAGCCGAATATTGCTACGCCGGTAGGCCCCTTTTCCCGGTACGCCCTGCGGAACTGGCGTTCCATTTCGTCCATGGCCTGGTCCCAGGTCACCGGGACAAACTGCGCCTTCTTGTCGAACTTGCCGTCTTTCATGCGCATCAGTGGCTGGGTTAGACGATCCTGGCCATAAATGATCTTGCCGTTGAAGTAGCCCTTGATGCAGTTGAGCCCCTTGTTGACAGGTGCCTTGGGGTCGCCCTTGGTGGCCACGATGCGGCCGCCCTTGCTGGCGTAAAGAATGCCGCAACCGGTGCCGCAAAATCGGCACACCCCTTTGTCCCAAGTCCAGTCTTTTTCAAGTTCGGCCGCCGCGGCTTGCGCCAGTTGGGTCAGCGGTAGGCCCACCGTAGCCGCAGTGGAGGCGGCAATGGCAGATTTCATGAATTCGCGGCGGGAGAAGTGCATGGCGATCTCCTTAGGATGGGTAGGCGTTAAGCTCGGCCAGAGCGTCCTCACTCAGGCCAGGATAAGTCTGAGACTCGGCAGGCAGTTCGTTAATGATCTGCGCGTCCTCGCCAAAATAGTGGGTGACCATTTCAGCCATGGCCACTCCAGGCAGCGATTGAACGCGCCTCAGCAACTCGGTTTCCGCCCGGACGTCTTCCGCCTCCAGCACTGCCACCAGGCGGCCGCTGGCGGGGTCCTGCTGGTGCACTTCCACCCCGGCCAGTTCGGAGAGGGCTTGGGCGACTGAGGCCAAGGTGTCGGGACGGGCGACGACAAGCACACCAGATAGGTTCATGGCTGTTCTCCCTGCAAAGAGTCAGATATCCTGCGCTTGAGCCCGGGAAATAACCTTGATGATGATCAAGTTTTGTTTGTGAGTCGGCCGATCAGAACAACTGAAAAAAGGGGGATGCATGCGCGAAAGAATCGGCGAAGATCGGCAGGGAGCGTTGGGAAGACTGCCTCTATTCAGGGTGTTATCAACCGAGGAGACGCAATACCTCGCCAGCCAGGTACGGGAAGTGCGCTTGGGCAGGGGCGAGATACTCTTCAACAAGGGGGATACGCCGCACGGGTTTTATGTCCTCGTTGAAGGATGCGTCCAACTGGCTTTCACTTCGGAGCAGGGCACGGAACGGGTGCTGGAGGTGATCAAGCCGGGTGAGAGCTTTGGCGAGGCGCTGCTGTTCCTGGACAAGCCATACCCGGTATCTGCGCAGGCGACCCAGGATTGCATGCTGCTGGATGTGCCGGGTCACACGATACTTAACCTGCTGGAGAAGGATAGTCAGCTGGCGCGCAAAATGCTGGCCGGAATCAGCATGCGGCTGCACGAACTGATCCGCAAGCTGGAAGCCTGTTCCATGCGCTCCTCCACCCAGCGGGTTGCCTGCATGTTGCAACACCGTGCGCCCGACAAGTCGCTCAACCAATATGAAGTTGAGCTTCCTGCCGCCAAACAGACCGTGGCATCGCAGCTCAACTTGACGCCGGAAACCTTCTCCCGGGCGTTGCATGCATTGAGCGAGGCGGGATTGATCGAGGTTTCGGGACGCGTCATCAAGGTGCTGGATGCCGATGGCCTGCGCCGCGTGGAAATATGACGCCTGGCGGTAGAATGGCCATGAGTAAGCTAGCTTCTGGATGCGCATGGGCGACACCTTGTTCGAATTCCCCTGTGAGTTTCCGCTCAAGATCATGGGTGCGGCGCGGGACGATTTTGCCCAAGCCATGGTAGCTGTGGTACGGGCCCACGCACCCGACTTCGACCCGGCCACGGTGGAAATGCGGGCCAGCGGCAAGGGGAACTATCTGGCGCTGACCTGCACGATTCGGGCCCGTTCGCGGGAACAGCTCGACGGACTGTATCGGGATTTGAGCGCCCATCCCTACGTCAAGATCGTCCTGTAGTGGATCTCCAAATCAGGCACTTGGGCCGGGTGCCGTTTGAGCCTGCATGGCGGGCCATGCAGGCATTCACCGCGGGACGGACCGACGGCACCGCTGACGAGTTGTGGGTGCTTGAACACCCGCCGGTATTTACCTTGGGTCAGGCAGGCAAGCGCGAGCACGTGCTCGCGCCGGGTGAAATTCCGGTGCTTGCCGTCGACCGGGGCGGCCAGGTTACCTACCACGGCCCGGGCCAGGTGGTGATCTATGTGCTGGTGGATCTCAAACGCCGCGGCTATGGGGTCAAGGAACTGGTGCGGCGCATGGAACAGGCCGTCATCGACCTGCTGGCCCGGCACGATGTGAGTGCCGCCCGTCGCCACGGCGCGCCGGGCGTGTACGTGAACGGCGCCAAGATAGCCGCCCTCGGCTTGCGGATCAAGCGGGGCTGCAGCTATCACGGCTTGGCGCTCAACGCGGACATGGACCTGGGGCCGTTCAGCCAGATCAATCCCTGCGGCTACCCCAATATGGCCGTCACCCGGACCCTGGATTTGGGAATCGCGGCCAGCGCGGATCAACTGGGTGAGCAGTTGAGCCGGGATCTTGCCGCACTGATTTCCGCAGTCTAGCCGCGGCAGGCGATGTGCACGCGCAGATCCGCCGCCTACGCCGGGACGCCGGGCGCGTTACATCCCGACAATCTCCGCGCCGATGCCATGATCCTGGATCTTGTGCAGGATGTCGCTGGCGCGGCTGCAGTCCGCGTCATAGGCCACCATCATCAAATGGGGGTTGTCGGAGGATATGCCCACGCCCACCACGCAAGCCTGGTCACGCACATAGTCTTCCAGTTTGCACTGCTCTTCCGGGGGGAGGGTCGGGTCCAGATGAACCATGAAGTCGGCGATTCGGCTGCCCATGATGGTCTCCTTGAGGCAACAGATACTGTCTGTATAGACCACTGGCGTGACGCCGGTTGAAGTAAAATGTGCGCCTGTTCAGTGGAAGCAGGTTGTGGCAGACCCCAAACTTCACAAGGGCGCGGCAAAGACCGCCCGCATCCCGATCAAGATCGTACCCCAGGAGCGGTTGCGCCTGCCGCCCTGGATCCGGGTCAAGTCGCCCAGCCCCGAGGTGATGGAAATGAAGGGTTTGCTGCGTCGACAGGGACTGCACACGGTGTGCGAGGAGGCGGCCTGCCCCAACCTGTCTGAGTGCTTCGGTCACGGCACCGCCACCTTCATGATTCTCGGCGACCTTTGTACCCGCCGCTGTCCATTTTGCGACGTGGGTCACGGCAAGCCGCAAGCGCCCGATCCCGAGGAGCCGCGCCATCTGGCCGAGACGGTCAGCGCGCTCAAGCTCAAGTACGTGGTGATCACCAGCGTGGATCGCGACGATCTGCGCGATGGCGGCGCGCAGCATTTTGTCGACTGCATCCACGCGGTGCGCCAAGCATCGCCCGCCACCAGAATCGAAATTCTTACCCCGGATTTTCGCGGCCGGGGAGAGATCGCGTTGGACATACTGGGCGAAGGCCTGCCGGATGTGATGAACCACAATCTCGAAACCGTGCCGCGCTTGTACAAGGCCTGCCGGCCGGGCGCGGACTACGCGCATTCACTCAAGCTGCTTGAGGATTTCAAGGCACGTTATCCGGGCATTCCCACCAAGTCGGGGCTCATGCTGGGGCTGGGCGAGACCGATGACGAGATTCTCGATGTGTTGGGCGACATGCGCGCCCACGCCATCGACATGCTGACCCTGGGTCAATACCTGCAACCCTCGAAGGATCATCTGCCGGTCAAGCGATTTGTCAGCCCGGAGGATTTCAAGGTGTTCGAGCAGCGCGCCGGTGAATTGGGCTTTACCAATGCGGCCTGCGGTCCACTGGTGCGCTCCAGCTACCACGCCGACCTGCAGGCCGCGGGCTTGGCCTGATTCCGTTTCAGGCTCGCCTCACGTGCGGGCCTGCGAACGCTGCAGGTCGCGCTGTCTGGCATCCTCGATAATCACATCGCTCGCCTTCTCGCCGATCATATACACCGCCGACACGATGAAGAAGCCGGGAATGCGCGGAAATACCGAGGCATCCACGACGCGCAGGCCTTGCGTGCCGTAAACCCGGAAGCGGCTGTCCACAACCGCCATGCGATCATCCGCCGGACCCATGCGGCAGCTGCACGAGGCATGGTGGCCCCAGGCGTTGTCGCGGACGTATTGCCCGAGCGCTTCCTTGGTCGCAAGTTGCGGGCCGGGCAGCAACTCTTCCTTGATCACGTCCTGGCAGCGTGCATTGATGCGCCTGACCGTTTCGATGCCCTCCACCACGGCGTCCAGATCGTCGCTTCCCCCGGAACCCTCGTCGAAATAATGGAAGTTGATGTGCGGCGCGGCGCGGGGGTCGGCCGATTTAAGCGTGACCCGGCCGGCCCGGTTGTGGGTGTGGGCCTTGAGCACCGCCCAGGTGAAATAGTCTTCGCCCCGTGCGATCTGCTGTGCGTAACCTGGATAGTAGCCCTTGAAATAGCCCAGCAAGCCGAACAGGAACAAGTCCGGATCGGGCTGTTCGGGCGACGAGCGCTTCACCAGCGATACAACCGCGCCGTTGGTCGTATAAGGGCCCTTGCCCTGCAGCCAGTCATTGAACAGTGGGTCGGGCGCTTCGCCAGGATCCGGTGGGCGGAATTTCATGCCGTGTATCAGGGAAAAATCCGCTCGCATCCTGCTGACTACGCTGATTTCATAGCGGTCCTGCAGGTTTTCGCCTACGCCGGGCAAGTCCACCCTGACGGGAATGCCGTGCGCGTTGAGTTCCTCGCGCGGCCCGATGCCGGAAAGTTTGAGCAGCTGAGGGGTGTTGAACGTGCCGGCGCACAAAATCACCTCGTGTTTCGCCGTGACCTTGAACTTGCTTTCGGGGGTAGCTGTTTGACTGTTAGGGTCGGCCGCATACAGATGCGCGCCCCCCAGATACTCGACACCGGTTGCGCGATTGTCGGCATCGAGCAGGACGCGGCTGGCCAGGGCATGGGTGCGAATGCTCAGATTGCCGGGGCAGGTCTGCTGCACGCGCTGGAGGTACTCGCGGCTGCCCACACGTTTTCCTTTGCGAGTGGAAAGCGGCGTGAGGCAGACTCCTTCTGGGCGCAACTTGACCAGCCGCCAGTCATTGGGGTCGAAGCTGCTTCCGAGCTTGTGCCAAATGCGGGTGATGGGGCTCCCCAGCCTCAGGAAGGATTCCTTCAAAGCGCCGGCAATGAGCCTGAGCAGAAAGATGTCGCCCACCACCAGCAGCGGGTCGGCCACGTTGGTGGCGAGCCATCCCCTGAAGCCGTGGCGGCTTTCAGTGTCGCGCGGATCGACATATTCGCAGCACTCCAGACGCTCGAAATAGTGCCGCATGTTGTCACTTGCCCACGAAGTATCGCCGGTCAATTCGGCGATGTCGTCCCAATCGCTGTTGTCGGGATACAGGACGATCATGGCATTGTGCGCGGTACAGCCGCCAAGGGTGGCGGCGCGCGGATACAGCACACCGTCTCTGGCAGGGATGAACTTCTCGTCGCGCGCCTGGCGGGCATCGTCGGCGTAATGACGGACGAAGAAATTCCATGCAAAGCGGGGGTCTTCGGAGGCGCGGGCGTGGAAGGCCGGCACCTGATAATCATAGTCGTCGTCAGCGCCGACGGCCTCAACCAGCAGCACCTTGAAGCCAGCCTGTGCCAGATTGGCCGCCACCGGCCCACCGCCCGCACCCGAGCCCACCACGATGTAGTCGTAGGTCTCCTCGTCAGGAGCCGGGGCGCAACTGATTGGCGCGGGTTCCGGTGCTGCGGGCCTGAACAGCGAGCCGCAGCCGCTGAGAAATGCACCGAGCGCGGACAGGCCCCAGCTACACGCCTGCAGAAAGCGCCGGCGGGAGGAGGGTGCGTTCACTTGCGTTGTAACGTTGGGATCCGCTGCGCTCACATGGTCTTGAGGAATTCGATCAGGGCCCACTTGTCCATATCCGATAATCCCGGTTCCTCGCTGAAATAGTCGGTACCGAAATAGTGCCCCCGGTTGACCACGAAATCCGGGCACTTGCTCACTTCCAGCAGCGGGTTCGCCAAGTTGGCGAAGGCCGTGCGGGCGTCCTGGTCGCTTGCGTTGGGAGGCAGGGCCTTGAG
>DASQBT010000145.1:0-14103 GCA_035635075.1 Thiobacillaceae bacterium
GCATCGGCGCGCATTGGTGCGCCACCAAAACTGCCTCCGGCAGACGCAACCTGACTGCGCTCACAATCTCCCACATCAAACCCGGGCGATAACGATGGGAAACCCAAAGCACGTTGAGTTCCAGGTTTACATCAGCAAAGACCACTTCATCATGGCGCGACAGGACCGCCTTGATATACGCCGCGGCGGCCTGGATGTATGGATTGGGACGGGTTTTGAGCTTGGGAATGAGCATCATGAAATCGGCCAGAAGCCGGCCTGTCTCATCCCGGGTTGGCACTCGCTTCCAAAGGGGCTCACCTGGACTGAGCGGCCATGCTTTACCCGGTGCTTCTGCAGCCCGTGCAGCAGGCAGGTCTGGATCGGCGCTTGATTTCATGGCCCCTCCTAGAACTGGTCTTGGCTTAGGCTCTTCCTCTGCCAAGAGTATCGAACTGCGGCCCAAAACTTGAATTCACTATACCTTCCGGCGCTATACGGCGCAATGCGCAGGACAGGCAAGATCATGAGCCGGACGATGCGTCCAGCACGCAGTCGGAACCCGACGGAAACCGTCCTCAACCAGCCTTGTCAACCACAGGCCGCTCCCGTCGCGGGCCACCTCGTCTCAAATAGCGCACGTCACGAGCCAGAAAGCGCTCCAGTTCTTCAAGGGCGCGCCGATAGACTTCGCGTTTGAATTCCACAACCGAATCGAGTTCAATCCAGTATTCATTCCAGCGCCAAGCATCAAATTCCGGGTGATCCGTTGCACGCAGACTCACGTCGCAGTCCCTCCCCGTGAGACGCAACAGGAACCAGATTTGCTTCTGGCCGCGGTAAATTCCACGGCAGTCCCTCCTCACCCAACTGTCCGGCACTTCATAACGCAACCAGTTTCGAGTCCGTCCCAGAATCCGCACATGCTGAGGGGCCAGGCCGATCTCTTCGTTGAGTTCTCGGTACATGGCCGCCTCAGGCGTCTCTCCCGCCTGTATCCCCCCTTGGGGAAATTGCCAAGCGTGCTGCTTGATTCGCTTGGCCCAAAACACCTGGTTACGGGCATTGCACAAAATAATGCCGACATTGGGGCGGTAACCTTCCCGATCAATCATCGCCGCCACCTTTAAACTTAAAATATTCCTATTTGCATTCTTTCACACCTGCCAGAAATTGCAACTCAGCCCATGCCCATATTCCGATCCTTAGCCATTGTTTTTGCTTTGTTTTTATCGGGATGTTCCAATCTGAGCGATGCCGACCGTGCAAGCACTATCTTCCCTGGGGCCCACGAATTCGGTGCCACTGCAATCGCGTTCTCGCCGGACAGTCGACTGCTGGCATCCGGCGGTTACCAAGGCGATCTTCGGCTCTGGGATATACAAAAAAAATCCTCCGTAGCGGAAATACCTGCGCATGACGGAACAGTGCGCGCGCTGATATTCCTTTCCAACAAAACCTTCGCCAGCGCCACCGACACAGGCAGATTGACGCTTTGGGACGGCACCCAAATGAAAGCCGCGCAGGCGCTCTCGCCAATCACCAGCCTGGCGCTCATGCAGGACCGCCTGGTCAGCGGGCACAGCGACGGATGGCTGAGGATGTGGGACAACAAACTGCATCAAAAGGCCAGCATTAAACTGGATCAAGGCGTAATCGCGCTCAGCGCGCACCAAGAACGACTGGCGGTCGGGCTGGACGGGAAAATCCTGATCCTGGACTCTAGTCTCAAGACACTGGGGATACTGGATACGGGTGGCAACCGGCCGCACGATCTGCAGTTCTCACCTGACGGAAACACCCTTGCCGCCGGCAACTGGTTCAATTTGAGCATCTGGGATTTGGCCACTGGCGAACATCAGATCCATGCAACCGAACACCGGGGGCTGCTCGCTTCCGTGGCCTACAGTCCCGATGGCAGACATATCGTGTCCATCGGTCGGGACACAGATTCCGCCATCCGCATCGTGGACACGGTCCATTACAAAGTGGAGAGGCGCTACCAGGCTCATGCGCGCTGCGGCGCCATGATTCGTTACAGCCCCGATGGCCGCTGGATCGCCTCGGCCTCGGACGATGAAAGTGTCAGGCTGTACGACTTGAGCTTGGTCTACTCGCCCCGTTCGTTTGCCGCTGCGCACTAGATGCCGCGCAAAAGCGACCGGTCAGGCTCTAATACACGCCCAGCGCAAGTCCCTGGCGAACCTGAGCAGATCCAGCCCCCATGTGCGCCCCCAATCCGCTGCCTCCCTAAGTCCTTTCTCCAGCCGTGCCGGGCCCCCTTCACCTTCAAGGGCCAGTACTACCACATTGGTTTTTCCCTGCACCGGCAGTGAGCAGACTTGGCCATCAAAGGCATCCACCAACCGGCTGATGTAATCCGGGAAACCCCTGTCCTGGCCCCACAGGTTCACCGACAGTGCGCCTCCGGGCTTCAATGCCCGCCTGCAGGCGCGATAGAAATCCAGCGTAGCAAGCGCCTCCACCTGGTTGCCAGCATCATAGCCGTCCAGCAGAATGACATCCGCGCTCCTGGGATGCGCAGGCACATAGACTGCACCATCTTCGATCCAGACCTGCAAGCAATCATCATCAGGCGGCAGGAAGAAATGGTTACGTGCCGCAGCCACGACCTGTGGATTGAGTTCCACCGCCCGGATTCGGATCTCGGGCCGTCGCTTGCGGATGAACTTGGCGAGCGACCCCCCGCCCAGACCTATCATCAGGATGTCCAAAGGTTGGGGAACAAAAAGCAGAAACGCCATCATGGCGCGGGTGTAGGCCAATTCAAGATCGCAGGGACGACTCAAGCGCATGGAACTTTGAATTGCGCCGGTGCCCAGGTGCAGGCTGCGCACTCCGCGCTCTTCAATGACTTCCACGGTGTTGTTGCAATGAATGGACTTGGACAG
Organism: Thiobacillaceae bacterium; assembly: GCA_035635075.1. Lineage (GTDB taxonomy): Bacteria > Pseudomonadota > Gammaproteobacteria > Burkholderiales > Thiobacillaceae > DASQBT01. The sequence goes on from DASQBT010000145.1 coordinate 2,892, forward strand.
GCGTTTGCGAAACATCGCTGTGTATAAGCCTTGGTAGAATGTCGCTTTGCCCAATTATATCGACCATGCGCCTGTCCCAGTTCTTCCTCTCCACCAGCAAGGAAGCCCCTGCCGAAGCCGAGCTCGTGTCCCACAGGCTGATGCTGAGGGCGGGCCTCATCCGTCGTCTGGGCTCCGGACTTTATACCTGGATGCCTTTAGGTCTCAGGGTCCTGCGGCGGGTGGAAGCGATCATCCGGGAAGAAATGACCCGGGCGGGGGCGCTGGAACTGTTCATGCCGGCCATACAACCGGCCGAATTATGGGAAGAATCCGGGCGCTGGGAAAAATTCGGACCCCAGATGCTCAAGATCAAGGACCGGCACGGACGGGATTTCTGCTTCGGGCCAACCCACGAAGAGGTCATCACTGACATTGTGCGCAAGGAAATCCGCTCCTATCGCCAGTTGCCGGTGAATTTTTATCAGCTCCAGACCAAGTTCCGCGATGAAATCCGTCCGCGCTTCGGCGTCATGCGGGCGCGAGAATTCTTGATGAAGGACGCTTACTCGTTCCACGCTGACCGGACCAGCCTGGAACAGACCTATCAGGCCATGTTCGAAGCCTACAGCAGAATCTTCACCCGGCTCGGCTTGAAGTTCCGCGCGGTTGCAGCAGACACTGGCGCCATCGGCGGTTCAGGCTCGCACGAATTTCATGTCCTCGCTGATTCAGGCGAGGATGCCATCGCCTTCTGCCCTAACTCCGACTATGCGGCCAATATTGAAATGGCCGAAGCCTTGGCCCCGGCCCAATCTCGACCCCGGCCAGGGAAATCCATGGAAAGAATTCCGACACCGGGGATGGGTACCATCGAAGAAGTCGCAGCGTTTTTCCGGACTGGCACAGACCAGACGGTTAAGACCCTGATTTCAATGGGCGCAACGGGCCCGGTCGCCCTGCTCGTCCGTGGCGACCACACGCTGAATGAAGTCAAGACCGCCAAGCTTGCCGAGTTTGGCGGAGAGTTTCGCTTCGCCACTGAAGCGGAAATTCGGGCTGCCACCGGTGCCAGTTCCGGCTCGGTGGGACCGGTGGGCTTGACCATTCCCATTGTTGCCGACCGCGCAGTCCTGGCCATGGCGGATTTCGTCTGCGGCGCCAACGAGGATGGCGTACACCTGGCGGGGGTTAATTTTGGCCGCGATTTGCCCGAACCAGGCGTGGCCGACCTGCGCAATGTCGTCACTGGCGACCCTTCCCCCGACGGGAAAGGCACCCTGGAGTTGTGCCGCGGCATCGAGGTCGGCCACGTGTTTCAGCTTGGCACCAAGTATTCCCAAGCCATGGATGCCAATTTCTTGGACAGGGACGGCAAGACACAGGCGCTGGAGATGGGCTGTTACGGTATCGGCGTTTCCCGCATCGTCGCGGCTGCCATCGAACAGAACCACGACGAAAAGGGTATCATCTGGCCAAGCTCGATGGCACCGTTCTTGCTTGCTATTATTCCGATAGGCTATCGAAAAAGTAAGGTAGTCAGCGAAACTGCCGATAAACTATACAGGGAGCTTGCCCATGCAGGAATTGAGGTCCTTCTGGATGACCGGGACGAGCGGCCGGGTGTCATGTTTGCCGACACCGAGTTGATAGGTATTCCCCACCGTCTCACCCTTGGCGATCGTGGCCTCAACGAAGGCGTGGCGGAATACCAGGGCCGCCAGGATGCAGAAGCGCAAAGAATCCCTCTGGGCGATGTCACGAACGTATTGCTTGAAAGGTTGACGCGGGAATGAAGGGTTGGATCATGTGGCATGCTCGACTTACTCCTTGGATGGGCTGCAGGAAGCTGGGGTTGCCGAGCCGCGCCCTGCTGACGGGCGCACTGTGCTGTGTTCTCGCCGGTGCGGCTCACGCTGGCGCGCAAAAGGAAGAGAATTTGAGCCAGAGCGTGCGCTTCGCGCTGCAAAAGGCGGTGGCGGACGTGGCGGTCAGCCGCACCGCCTTCAGCAACAGGGCCGACGAAGCAGCCTGGCTGCAGGATATGTCCCGCCGCCTCGCCCGTTTTGTCCCGGACGAGCAGGAACGCGTAGAGTTGCTAACCACCATCCACTGGGAGGCCTCGCGCGCGGGGCTGGACCCACAATTGGTGTTGGGACTGATCCAGGTGGAAAGCGGCTTCCATAAATATGCCACCTCGATTGTAGGAGCCCGGGGCTACATGCAGGTCATGCCCTTCTGGACCCGCCAGATCGGCAGCCGCGAACATAACCTGTTCCAGCTCCGGACAAATCTGCGCTATGGCTGCGTAATCCTGCGCCACTATATCGACATGGAACAAGGCGATCTCTTTCGGGCGTTGGGCCGTTACAACGGCAGCCTCGGGCAGCCTGAATATCCCAACATGGTGGTTGGCGCCTGGAAGCGCAACTGGGACTATCTGCCCCGGACCAAGACTGCGATGGCAAGTCTAGCGAGACAAAATAATTAGCGTCTTGGACTGACACTCGGAGGTCACCATTCCTGGTTCGGCAAGCCGTTCCGCCACCACGCCGTTGAACGGCGCTCTCAACACCGCATCGGTCAGATTCTTTTGCGCTATTGTCAAGTGAGCGTCCGCGGCCATTAGCCCCGCCTTGGCACGGGCGTACTTCAGGCGCGCGGCGTCCAGCTCGGTGGTGGATGTAACGGTCCGCCGGTAGAGTTCCTCGGCCCGATCCAGATCTTTCTTCGCATCGTCCTCGTCCAGCCGGCTCCGCTCGACTTCTGCCTGCGCCTCCTTGACGCGGGCTTCGTACACCACCGTGTTCAATTTCACCAGCACCTCACCCTTCTTTACCCGCTGTCCCACCCCGACCCTCACTTCTTCGACCACGCCCGGAACGCGGGTGGTGAGCTCAATCCTGCCGGCAGACCATGCCGGCAAGGCGCCTAAACCCAGCAATACGAGAACCAGACGTCTCATGATTTTCTTTCCTTCTTGGCTCTTGCAACGATCGCCTCCAGGGGCTCACCCACCAGGGCTTGCAGCCTCTCCAGCGCGAGCGCCAGCCGGAATTCAACCTGTTGTCTTCGGATCGCTGCCGCCTGGGTATCCGCCATGGCAAAACCCAGGTTGGTCTTAAGCTCCATTTCATATTCCGCCCGCGCCCGTTCCAGGGCCAGATCACGGTAAGCCGCCTGGGTGGCCGCTGCCGGCCTCGCCGCCGTTCTGAGCCATTCGATTTCGTTCAGGGTGTCCAACAACTGCTCCGACAAGTCCAGACGGATTTGCGCCAGCCGCGCGCGCAATCTGTCCCTTTGCGCCTGTTCCAGCGCAATGCGGGCATCCACCCTTTGCCCCTGATAAAGGGGCCAGTTGATTACCAGTCCCGCGCTCGCCCGGTCTCGGGTAGTGGCAGCGCGGCTGTAATCCGCTCCGACCAGTTCCGCATCCAGGGTCGGTCCACGCTCGCGCCGCACTGCATCGGCCCGTAGCGTGCTGCCCTCGATTTGGGCAACCAAGGCCCGCATTGTGGGATTTTCCGCCATGGCCACCGGCAGAAGCGCTTCATAGTCAGGCAAGGGGCGATCGTTTTGCGGCAATCTGGGCGATTCCAGATCGCGCAGCAGCTGTCCGGGGCGATTGAGTGCGTCAGCCAACTTCTGCCGGCTGGCGCGAACCCGTTGCTCGGCTTGGTTGCGGCGCTCCCTAAAATCCTGGTACTGCGCTTCCAGTTCACTCAATTCAGACGGGCTGATTTGGCCCAACTCAAGCCTGGATTTCGCGTCGTCCCAGCGGGTATAGGCTACGGCCAAGTACTCACTGGCGGCCGCATCCTGCATGTCAGCCAGCAACACATCAAAAAAACGCGCCATGATGTTGATGCGGCGTGCGTCTTTGACTTCCAGCAGATTGATTTCGCGCGCCGAGCTTTCCGATCGGGCCGCTGCTATAGTCTGGGCAGTGCGGCCAAAATCGAACAAGGTCTTGCGCGCCACCAAGCGAATGCTGTTATCCGAGGCCCAGCCGGCCTCATCCGGACTGGTGGTGGGGCGTCCGCTGCGCAGTGCCCCATCGAGACTCAGGGCAAGATCACCTTGGCTGATCGCCAGCTGTTGTTCGGCCAAGGCCAGATCCAGATCGGCCTTGGCCGCATCGAGCTGGGGATGCGGCTCATTCGCCGCAGCGAGCGCATCCGCCAGCGTGAGCGGCTTGTCATCTGCCCAAACCGCGAGCGGCAAGACCAGGATGAGCCCAGCCAACTGCCGTCTCATGGACCAAGCGTTGCCTGAACCTGCTGCTTGTATTTGACGAAGGGCATTTGTCTATAGAAGCCGTCCACCACATAGCGCCCCAGCAGCAGGAACTCATCCTTGTTCTTGGTCGGTCCGGTATGTCGCACGATGAGCTTGCCATCCAGATCAAAGAAGGCGATAACGGGGGTCGCCCTCACTCGGTTCTCAAACGCAAAGTCCTTTTCCCGTGTTTCCCGGCCCTTGAAATCCGTCATGGGTGAGTCCCCCTTGGTATCCAGCGGGAAGATAAGAAAGTGTTTGCGATAATAGTCCTGCACATCCGGCTGGTTCAGAATCGTGGCCTTCATTCGCGCGCAGAAGGGGCAATCGTCCATCTCGAAGAACAGCATCACGCCCGTCTTGCCATCCTGTCTGGCCGTGGCAAGCTCGGCCCGGAAGTCGCCCAGTTTGGGGTTGAAGAAGTAGCTGTCGGGATCCCTGTTTTCAGCCCAGGCCGATGACACCAGCAAGGCCAATGCCAGAATCAGATAGCGCATCATTTGCCACCCGTCTTGCTGCTGCGCTGGATGTAGTCCTCCACCCCCTCCTTGGTAACGCCCCCAAGCTGATGCGCAACCAGCTTGCCAGCTGGGTTGTACAAGTAGCTGGTGGGGAGCCCGTCGACTGGACCCACCTGGGAGGCCAGCTTGGATGTTCCCAGGACGATGGGGTAAGACACCTCCATGCTTTGGGCAAAGTCTGTCACCTGTTTGGGGTTGCGATAATCCATGGCGACGCCAATGACGATCAGGTTGTTCCTCTTGTTCTCATAGAGCGCGACTAGATCGGGTATTTCCTCCAGACAGGGTGGGCACCAGGTTGCCCAAAAATTCACCAACACCCATTTGCCTTTGTAATCGGTCAATTTGTGCGTTTTTCCGTCGGTGTCGGTCAAGCTGAAGGCGTGCACAGAAAATGCCAGGAACCCAAACAGAAGCACGGCCAGCCATCGGCTCGGATAGAATTTCATTTTTTCCTTGTCTTGAATGCCATGAGCGATTTTCGTATTGAGAAAGACTCCCTGGGAGAATACCAAGTTCCCATCAATGCCTGGTACGGCATTCAGACCGCCCGTGCATTGGACAACTTCCCTATTTCCGGGCGCAAGCCCGATGGCGATTTTATCCGCGCTCATGTGCAGATCAAACTCGCCGCCGCCCATGCAAATTGCCAGCCAGGATGGTTGTCAACGGACAAGCGGGACGCCATTGTCGCAGCCTGCGAAAAGATCCTGCAAGGGGAATATTTGGACCAGTTCATGGTGGACCGATTCCAAGCCGGTGCCGGTACCAGCCACAACATGAACACCAATGAAGTGGTGGCCAATCTGGCCAATGTGGCGCTGGGCGGAATTCGGGGCAGATATCAGCCGGTCAACCCGAATGATGATGTCAATATGGGCCAGTCCACCAATGACACCATCCCGACCGCCATCCGGCTGGCGGTTCTGGCCAAACTGCCCCGCCTCTTGCAAGCGTCCCGGAATATGGCCGCCGAGTTCGAACGGCTTTCCACGGAAGAAAAGGACACGGTCAAATCGGGACGCACCCATTTGCAGGATGCCGTACCCACCACCTTGGGCATGGAATTCGGCGGCTACGCCTGGACCTTGCGGCGAGCTGCCGATAATTTGGCAGAATGCCGCGGGCGTCTGGTGCAGATCGGTTTGGGTGGATCCGCCGCCGGCACTGCGCTCAACACCTCGCCAAACTACCCCGCGCGGGTTGCGGCAGAGTTGGCCCAACTTACCGGCGAACCCATCGTTTCCAGCCATCTGGTGGCGCAAATGCAATCCATGCTGGATCTGCAGGACGTGTCTGCCCGCATTCGCGGCCTGGCGCTTGAGCTAACGCGCATTGCCAATGACCTGCGTCTGCTTGCCTCCGGCCCGCGCACAGGTATTGGCGAAATCACTCTGCCCGCAGTGCAGCCCGGTTCGTCCATCATGCCCGGCAAGGTCAACCCGGTCATGTTCGAAATGCTGAACCAGGTCTGCTTCCAAGTGCTGGGACAAGACCATGCTGTCGCGCTGATGACCCAGGCAGGCCAGTTGGAGCTCAATGTCATGATGCCGGCCTTGGGCAGCGCCCTGTTTGACGCAATGGACTGGCTCACCCATGCGATCAATGCTGCCACCGACAAAAACCTTAAAGGCCTGATAATCAACCGTGAGCGTTGCGCCTTCTTTATCCACCAGAGCGTGGCGCTCGCCACGTTGCTCAACACCCGGATCGGCTACATGAAGGCTGCGGAAATCGCCAAGGAATCGGAAAAGACCGGAAGGCCTGTGCGCGACATCGTGCAGGAGCACGGCATCATGGATAGCGCGGAGTTCGACCGGCTGGTGCTGGAAGCGGCCCACGGCGTGGGGAGCGGCGGCGGCGCAGGCTGAAACCAGGAATCGGGGTCAGGAGTCAAGACCTCGCGCTTGGCTTCTGTCTTCTGATCCCTGATTCCCTGACCCCTGACCCCTATTTATCCGTGCCCATCCCCTCCTCCCCCCGCCCATACTCCTTGTGGCTCTCCGAGGCATGGGTCAGGTAAAGCGCCAAGCCGATCATGGCAATGGCGGCACCCAGATACAGCAGGTCAACCGGCTGGTCGATCTTCATATTGAGCGCGTGCTCGAACAAGGTGACGATCAGGATCATCAGGATTACCTTGGCCAGCCGCGCCTTCAAATCGTCCAGGCTTTCGATCACCAGGATGCGGCTTGAGGTTCGGCTGCCCTTGGCTTCGTCGATGTCGCTGATGAACAGCTCGTAGGTGCCGAGAGAAAATATCAGCATGAAGGTGGCGATGAGGTAAGCATCCACCACTTCCACCACGTGGCTGATGGTTTGGTCGTGCAGCTGTCTGCGCAATTCGTCGCCGAGCGTTGGCTCCGCATAGTGCGTCATGTGGGCCACCAGATAGACCACATCGACGGTGGCTAGATAGAACACTGCGATCGCTGCCGCCATGCTGGCAATTACCGCGGCCAGCACCACCCAACGGCTGCGCCAGAGCGCGGCCTCAAATAGCCGTTCCAGAACTCTCACCATGGCTCCCTCAGTTGCAGCGCTGCGCGCACAGGTCCAACCGCTAATGAAATGGCTGCATTATACTCAGCCCTCCAGCTTTAAAAATTGACCCGCTCATGCAGGATTTGCTCGTCCTCTATTATTCCCAGCATGGCGCTGTTGCTGAAATGGCCCGCCTGATTGCGCGCGGCATCGAATCCGTACCGGGAACGCAGGGGCGCCTGCGTACCGTCCCAGGGGTCGCCCCAAAAACCGAAACGGCCGAGCCTCCGGTCCCGCCTGAGGGCGCGCCCTATGCAGAACTCAGGGACTTCGAGGAATGCATCGGGCTGGCGCTGGGCAGTCCCACGAGGTTCGGCAATATGGCGGCGGCGCTCAAATACTTTCTTGATGGCACCGGCGGCTTATGGATGAAGGGGACCCTCGCAGGCAAGCCCGCCTGCGTGTTCACCTCGACCGCGACCCTGCATGGTGGGCAGGAAACCACGCTGATCTCCATGATGCTGCCATTGTTGCATCACGGGATGCTCATGGTCGGCATCCCGTATACCCAGCCGGAACTGACTTCCACCACGGCGGGTGGCACGCCCTATGGCGCGAGTCATGTGGCGGGGCCCAATGACGATCGCCCGCTGACCAACGACGAGCGCAGACTTTGCCTGGCACAGGGCAAGCGTCTGGCAGAAATCGCCCTCAAGCTGAAGGCGCCGGCATGAGCGGGAAGCGGCACCGGTCGCCGAAGACGGGAGGTGTGACCGGCCGCCAATGCCGTCGGCCGCCGACGCCACGGCGACGAACCATGAAACACGCAACGGAGGCGGCAGCGTGAGCAAGCTCGGCACTGAAGCGCGGCGTTTCGTGCGCGCTCACCCGCACGGCATTCTGGCCACCCTGTCGAAACGCCTGGAGGGGTTCCCCTTCGCCTCGGTCGCGCCGTTCGTGACCGATCAATCCGGTGCACCCGTCATTCTCATCTCCACGCTGGCCGAGCATAGCAAGAATATTCTGCAGGATAACCGCGTAAGCCTGATCGTCCATCCCTGCGCGGACGACATGCAGACCGCCGGGCGCGTTACTGTGAGCGGCCATGCAATCCTGCTTGCGGACAAGACTGCGTTACGCAACCGCTACCTGCGCTACCTGCCGCAGGCTGCGCAATACTTCGACATGCACGACTTTCAGTTCCATCGCATCGATGTCACGGCGGTGCGCTACATCGGCGGCTTCGGCAAGATTCACTGGGTGGAAGCCGCAAGTTACCGGGCGCCGCCCAATCAGCTCGCCGAACTGGAAGACGGCATCCTCGAACACATGAACCGCGACCATGCTGATGCACTCGTGAACTTGTGCCGCCATGTACATCAGCACCAGGTGCAAGGCGCCACTATGATCGGCATCGACTGCGATGGGTTTGACCTGCGAGCGCAGGGCCGATTGTTGCGCTTCGAGTTCACAGACCCGGTGCTGGATGCCCAAGGCGCACGCGCCACCCTTGCTGCGATGGCCAGGGCTGCGCGCACATGATCCGCACGCTTAACCAGATCGCCAGCGCCAGCCTCATTGCGCTCATCTTCTTATGCCTGGCATGGGAATTGTGGCTTGCGCCGCTCCGACCGGGTGGCTCCTGGCTGATACTCAAAGCCATCGTTCTGCTGCCGCCGCTCATGGGCATCCTCAAGGGTCGCCGCTACACCTATCAGTGGGCTTCGATGTTCATCCTGCTCTATTTTGTCGAAGGCGTGATGCGCGCCTGGTCTGACCAGGGCCTTTCCGCCCGGCTCGCCCTTGGTGAAATTGCGCTTAGTCTGGCTTTTTTTGCCGCAGCCATCTTCTATGCGAACTTGACCGCGCCCTCGCGCACGGGCCGCAAGGGCGCGATGTCAAATCACACCTGAGGGTGCGCGCGCTCCAGTTTGGAGTGCAGCCGGTTGAGCGCATGCAGATATGCTTTGGCCGACGCCACCACAATGTCCGTGTCTGCTCCCTGGCCATTGACTACCCTGCCACCCTTGGCAAGCCGCACCGTGACTTCGCCCTGGGAGTCAGTGCCGCTGGTGATGTTATTGACAGAATAGAGCAGCAGTTCCGCACCGCTGTTCACCACCGATTCCATCGCCTTGAACGCCGCATCCACCGGGCCGCTGCCGTCTGCCTGTGCATCCCTTTCGGTGCCTTCGTCGGCGATCACCAGGCGCGCATGGGGCGTTTCTCCCGTCTCCGAGCAGACCTTGAGCGACACCAGCTTGAATCGCTCATGTTCCGCAGCGTAGCCCTCGTCGCTGACAAGAGCCTGCAGGTCCTCGTCAAAAATCTCGCGCTTCTTGTCGGCCAGTTGCTTGAAGCGGACAAACGCAGCATTGAGCGACTCCTCGCTCTCCATGACGACGCCAAGTTCCGCCAGCTTGGTGCGGAATGCGTTCCGGCCGGACAACTTGCCCAGGGTGAGCCGGTTGGCATTCCAGCCCACTTCTTCAGCACGCATGATTTCATAGGTTTCACGGTGCTTGAGCACCCCATCCTGATGGATGCCTGACTCATGGGCAAACGCGTTGGCGCCCACGATCGCCTTGTTGGGTTGCACTGGGTAGCCGGTGATGGTGGAGACAAGTTTCGACGCTGGCACAATCTGGGTGGCGTCGACGCGCGTGTCGCACCTGAACACGTCCTTGCGGGTGCGCACTGCCATGACCACTTCTTCCAGCGATGCGTTGCCCGCCCGCTCACCCAAGCCGTTGATGGTGCATTCCACCTGACGCGCACCCGCCATGACCGCAGCCAGGGAATTGGCCACCGCCATTCCCAGGTCATTGTGGCAGTGTGTAGACCAGACGACCTTGTCAGAATTGGGCACGCGCTGGATGAGCTGGCTCATCCGCTCCCCCCACAGCGCAGGTATGGAATAGCCCACGGTGTCCGGCACGTTGATGGTCTTGGCTCCCGCAGCTATCACCGCGTCGAAGAGACGGCACAGAAAATCCAGTTCGGACCGGACCGCGTCCTCGGCGGAGAATTCCACGTCATCGGTGAAGTCGCGCGCCAGTTTCACCGCCTTGACTGCTGCTTCCAAGACTTGATCGGGGCTCATGCGCAGCTTCTTTTCCATGTGAATCGGTGAGGTGGCGATGAAGGTGTGGATGCGTCCGGAGCGGGCCGGGTGGATTGCCTCGCCCGCAGCGCGAATGTCACGCTCATTGGCGCGCGCCAGCGAACACACCGTCGAATCTACGATGGTTTCGGCGATGGTCTTGATGGCCTCTGCATCCCCCGGGCTGGCAGCCGCAAATCCGGCCTCGATCACATCCACGCCGAGCTTTTCCAGCTGTCTGGCGATGCGAATTTTTTCATCCTTGGTCATGGACGCGCCGGGGCTTTGCTCGCCATCGCGCAGCGTGGTGTCAAAAATATACAAACGATCTGTCATGACAGACTCCTTAAATTAGCTTGCGAATTCATCCCGCCGAAGCGGGCACGTCGTTACAGCGGAGGAGGAAAAGGTATTAGCGCGTGGGGCGCAGCAGCAGGGTGCCGAACAACATGTTCGACAGGCAGATGACGTAGGAGGGAGAGGCGAGATTGGACATGATCCTGATTGTATTTACTTTTGCCCGTCAGGCAAGCCCTGAGCATGACTTTTTCGCCGTTTCATCCAAGTCCATGCGGTGTACACATACCCGGACAAGCCATAGGCCAGGAAAAGCAGGAACAGAACCTGCGGCGGACTGCTGGAAACCAGAATGAAGAACAGCACAATCAGCAGCACCACAAAGAATGGAACGCTTTTGCGCAGGTTGATTGCCTTGCCGCTGTAGAACTTGAAATTGCTCACCATGGTCACGCCGGTAAACAGGGTCAGCGCGAATGCCAGCCAGGCCACCTCGTCGCCGGGGATGTCATACTCGACCAGGACCCAGACAAAACCTGCCACCAGTGCG
>DASQBT010000146.1:0-1914 GCA_035635075.1 Thiobacillaceae bacterium
GGTCGCCGACAGGGCAGCCGCATAGGCACGCATGTAGTCCACCCACTTATCGCGGGTCTTGAGATCGGCGGGGTTGAATTTCCATTGCTTGGTCGGGTCGTCGCGCCGCTCGAGCAGGCGCCTCTCTTGCTCGTCTTTGGAAATGTGCAGGTAGAATTTCAGGATCGTGGTGCCCGTGTCAGCCAGTAGTTTTTCGAATGCATTGATCTGCTCGTAACGCGCCCGGCAGGTTTTCCCGTCAATCCAGCCGTTGACCCAAGTGATCAACACATCTTCATAGTGGCTGCGGTTGAAAATGACAATTTCCCCGTGACCGGGAACTTTGCTGTGGATACGCCAGAGGAAATCCCGCGCGAGTTCTTCCGCGGTCGGAGCGCGAAACCCGGCCACCCGGACGCCCTGCGGATTCACGCCCTCGAACACATAGCGGATGGTGGAGTCCTTGCCCGCGGTGTCCATGGCCTGCAGCACGACCAGAAGCTTGTGCCGGCCCTGTGCATAGAGGAGTTCCTGCTGCTGATCCAGCTTGCGAGTCAGTGTCTCGAGCCGGGCATGGGCTGCCGCCTTGTGTTTGCCTATGAGAGACCGGTCTTCCGGATCCCACTTTGCCAGATTGACTTTCGTGCCGGGCTTAACGCGGTAGACGTCTAGCTTCATTGGTTTCCCCCTTGGTTTCGTTCACAGCCCATCATAGGTCATCAGGTCGGCTGCGATTAGCCGGCCAGGACCGGTAAAATCCGGGCAATGGATAAATCTGTGCCTGTTCCCGTCACCCTGCTTACCGGTTTTCTTGGTTCGGGGAAGACCACGCTGCTCAACACCCTGGTGCGCAAGCTGCCGCGAACCGCCATCATCATGAACGAGTTCGGCGAGGTGGGCCTGGACCATCAACTGCTGGAGAGGACCGAGGGCCCTATGGCCCTGCTCTCCGGAGGCTGCGTATGCTGCACTGTGGTGGGTTCCCTTTCCCCCACGCTGAAGAACCTTTGGATGGCACGTGGCAAGGGCGACATCCCTGCTTTCGAGCGGGTAGTGATCGAAACCACCGGCATCGCAGACCCCGCCCCCATCCTCGACGCGCTATTGAATGATCCCTGGGTGCGGGCCCGCTTTCGGCTTGACGGCGTGGTGACGACAATCGACGCCGTGCTGGGGGCGCAACAACTGGACAGTTATTTCGAAGCGGTCAGACAAGTCGCGGTGGCGGACCGGCTGATTCTGACCAAGACGGACCAGGCGCGCGCCGACCAGACTGCGTCGCTGCAGGCCAGGTTGCAGGCTTTGAACCCAGCGGCGGAGATCATGCCGGCGATCAGGGGCGACCTCGATCCTGGCCGGTTGCTCAATCTGGGTCTGTATAACACCGAGACCAAAATGCCAGACGTGAAGCGCTGGCTCAACGAAGCCCGCTACAGACCCGCCAAGCCCACGGTAGTGGGGCAGACTAGTCCCAATTTGTCACAAGACAACCACGACCAGCGCATTCATGCCTTCAGCGTCATCATTGATAAGCCCGTCTCGCGCGCCGGCCTGCAGGCCGCCCTGACCATGCTCGTTTCCTTCCGCTCCGAATATCTGCTGCGCATCAAGGCTATCGTCAATGTGCAGGGCGAGGACAAGCCCCTGGTCCTGCATGGCGTGCAGCATGTGCTCTACCCCGAGGTCAGGCTGGAGACATGGCCCGACGAAGACCACCGCAGCCGCTTTGTGTTCATCGTCCGCGATCTGGAACCGTCATTTGTCGCCAAGGTGCTGCAAGATTTTACCCAAGCGGCCCAAGGCGGCTTGTGAGCTTGGCCTTGCAGGGCTAACATTCCCCATTCCCGTTGATTATCCTTCCCTGATCCCAGTGGCAATTCCTTTCTTTCGCAAAGGCAAAGACCAGCCTACCGGACCCTCGTCACGGCGAGCCGA
>DASQBT010000147.1:0-3588 GCA_035635075.1 Thiobacillaceae bacterium
GCTGACCGACATTCTGGGTGACGAAGATCACCTCGGCGACATGGACTTCAAGGTGGCCGGTTCCGAGAAGGGCGTGACCGCCCTGCAGATGGACATCAAGATCAACGGCATCACGCAGGAGATCATGGCCGCAGCGCTGGCTCAGGCCAAGGAAGGCCGCACGCACATTCTCGGCCTGATGAAGCAGGCCGTTGGCGGCGCGCGCGAGGAAATGTCCGCCTATGCGCCGCGCATTCTAACGATCAAGATCAACCCGGAAAAAATCCGCGACGTCATTGGCAAGGGCGGCGCGGTAATTCGCGCCTTGACCGAGGAAACCGGCACCCAGATCGACATCGGCGAGGACGGCACCGTGAAGATCGCCTGCACCAGCATGGAGTCCGGCGAGGCCGCCAAGAAGCGCATCGAGGAACTGACCGCCGAAGTCGAAGTGGGTGCGGTATACGACGGCACCGTAATCAAGCTGCTGGACTTCGGCGCCATCGTCAATGTACTGCCGGGCCGAGACGGCCTGCTGCACATCTCGCAGATTGCGCACGAGCGCATCGCCACGGTTGCCGAACACCTCAAAGAAGGCCAGCAGGTAAAGGTCAAGGTCCTGGAAGCCGATGAAAAGGGCCGCCTGCGCCTGTCCATTAAGGCCTTGATCGAGCCGCCCAAGAAGGACGAAGCTCCCTCTGCTCCACCGGGAACGGCTTCAGAATAACCGGACAGCTGGCGGAAAAGACCGCGCCTGGGCGCGGTTTTTTTTATGTCTCGGTCAGCGGCAGATGCAAGGACACGTCCAGACCATGCCCGTCTCTGCCTGCCTGGGCCCGTGCGTCCCCGCCATGAGTCTGGGCAATCTGTTTGACGATAGCCAGCCCCAGCCCGCAGCCTTCGATTTGCGTGCCGGGCACTCGATAGAAACGATTGAACAGCTTGTCCAACTCGTTCTCGCCCACACCAGGACCCGTATCCGCCACACTCAGGTGAGCCTCCCTTTCATCCCGCCCCACCACTACAGTGACCGAGTCTCCGGGACGACAGTAGCGCAGCGCGTTATCGAGCAAGTTGGACAGCGCCTCCATCAGGCTGTTTCGATCGCCGCGCACCCAAACCTTGTCGTGACCCGCATCGAATGCCAGGTCTATCCCTTGTTCCAGCGCGCGCGGCGCCCAGTCCGCCGCCACGTCCCGCGCCAGCTGCACTAGGTCGAGCGGTTGGAATTCCACCGCCTTGGCAGCACTTTCTGCCCGCGACAAGGCCAGCAACTGTCCGATCAGGTGGCTTTGGCGGTCCAGAGTGGAGAGTAATCCCTTGAGGCTTGCGCGCGTGGATTCATCCCTGGCGCTGCGCAGGGTAAGCTCGGTCTGGGCCTTGAGCGCGGCGAGTGGAGTACGCAATTGATGCGCCGCGTCAGCCAGAAAGTGCCGGCTGGAATCGTGCAAGGCTCCAACATCTGTCATCAACCGATTCATCTCAGTCAGGAGCGGCTCGATTTCGTTCGGGATGGCGGGCATCCCAATCGGCCTCAAGTCCTGCGGGCTGCGTTCGCTGATTGCCTTGCGCAAGGCCTGAATGGGCTTGAGACTCATGTCCACGCCCAAACTCACGCCGTAGGCCATCAAGCCGATCACCATCAACATGGGAAGCAGCATGGCCGCAATCACTTCCTCCACCAGACGGCTGCGCTTATCCCTGGTTTCGCCTGCCAGAATCAGCACATTGCCATTGGCGCTCGTGCCGCCGAGTGACAGCAGGTAGGCTGCGACGCGAACCGGCTCGCCTTCCACCTCGGAATCATAGAAGGTCGCCTTCCTGGTCGGTTGTGTCAGACTCTCGGCCGGCAGAAGGAGGTCGTCCGTTCCTGCCAGCGGCTCCCCATTTGGCCCTATAACCCGGTAATAAAGGACATCAGTGGGGTCGAATTCCAGGATGTCGTGGGCGGACTGAGGCAAGTCCATTTCGACCCTGCCGTCCCTGACTTCCACCTGATCGGCCAGCGCATAGGCGCGCCGGGCCAAGGAGCGATCGAAGGCCTCGTTGATGTAATGGTAGGTGGCAAAAAAAGCGCCGATCAGCGTGAGGACCACTAAAGGCAGGAGAAAGACCAGCAGCCTGGACAGCAGCAGCCGACGCAGGCTGTAGCGCTTGGCGCCACCGGCCGCCGTCACGGCAGGTCTTTTTCCAGCAGATAGCCCAGGCCCCGCAGCGTGCGAATTTCGATGCCGACTGCCTCCAGCTTTTTGCGCAGGCGGTGGACATAGACCTCCACCGCGTTTTCGCCGATTTCCTCGTCCTGCGACAGGTGCTCGGCAAGCTGTTCCTTGCTGACCACCCGCCCGAGCCGACTCATCAATAGTTCCAGCACGCCCACCTCGCGTGCCGACAGGGGCAAGGGTGCCAAATCAAGAAAAGCCTGCCTGGCCGATCTGTCCAGCCTAAGCCGGCCCGCTTCCAGCCAGCCTGATCGCTCTGCCTGTGTGCGGCGCAGCAGAGCATTGAGGCGGGCTTCCAGTTCCTGGAAATCAAATGGCTTGAGCAGGTAATCATCAGCCCCTGCATTTAGGCCGGCCACCTTGTCCGCCATGGCATCCCGAGCGGTCAGAATGAGCACCGGCAAGGTGGCGCCGCGCTTGCGCAGCCGCTTGAGCACTTCCATGCCCGATAAGCCCGGCAGTCCCAGGTCCAGCACTACCGCGTCGAACTTTCGCACCGACAGGATGGCGTCTGCCTCTCCCCCATCCTGGGAAAGCTCCACGGCAAAACCCATTTGTCTTAGGCCCTGATTCAGGCTCGACGCCAGGGCGGGGTCATCCTCAACCAGCAGTATGCGCATGAGGCCATTCTAGCGGCAGTTCCGGGCCGGCGTAAGCAGCCTGTAAGCAGTCGTCAGCCCTGCGTAAGCGACGCCCCCGACAATGAATCCAAGTTCACGCACGGGCGTGAGCTCAATCCCTCAACGTTTACAGGAGTACATCATGAACAAACTTATCCTCGCCCTCACCGCTGCCCTGCTCGCTGGATCAGCGATGGCCGCCGGGACCCCCAAAGCCAGCCCCGCAACCGGGGTGGAAAAATCCGCGGCTGCCACTTCCAAGGCAGGGAAGGTGGCCCACCACCAGAGAGTGGCTCACCATCACAAGGGAATCAAGGCTCATCGCAAAGCTGCCGCTTGAGCGAGGCTGGGCTGACATCTTCGGGGACGGACCATACGCAATTCTGTAAGGCCTGTGTAAGCCTGACTCCTTAAGATGCCACCCTGAAAGCGCAAAATCCCTTGCCTTTTCTTGAACCCCAATTGGAGATACACATGAACAAACTGATCGCCGCCCTGATTTTTTCCGCCTTCGCCGGTTCCGTGATGGCTGCTGACGCGCCTGCCGCTGACGCCGGTGCAACTGCTGCTGAGAAGCCTGCTGCCGCTCCGAAGAAGGCTGTGCACAAGAAGAAAGCCGTGCACAAGAAAGCAGCCAAGAAGAAAATGGAAAAGAAGATGGAAAAGAAGGATGACGCCGCTGCTCCTGCTGCCCAGTAATCCGGCACGCACAGCAAAACGCCCTGCTCAGTCAGGGCGTTTTTTTATTTTGTTGTCGGACGACTCAA
>DASQBT010000148.1:0-23675 GCA_035635075.1 Thiobacillaceae bacterium
CCTGCAGCACCAACTGATCCAGTTCTTCCACGTCGCCGAACAGCAGGGTGAGGATCACAGCACCGTCCTCGAAATGCATGCGCTGGCAGCCCGGCACCAACAAAGGCCAGGCGGCGAGGAGTTCTCCGGTCAACATTGCCAGTTCAGGGTAAGGCGCGAGCAGGCGGGCGAGATCCGCGACCCGTAGCGGGTGTCTTTCCACCGAGACGAAATGCAGGCGGCGCGGGCGCTGGAGCGCTTTGCGCCAAGCTTGCCAGGTGGCGAGAAAATTCAGCCCCAGGCCAAAGCCGGTCTCGAGCACGGTGAAGCTGTCCTGCCCCAGCCAGCGATCCGGCAAGCCCGTTCCGGCCAGAAACACCTGGCGCGCCTGCGCGAGCCCGCCGCTGGCGCTGTGGTAAACGTCTCCATAGTTCGGCGCGAATGGGGTGCCTTCGCGCAGCTCCGGCTCGGCAGGCGTCAAGGGAAACCTAGCCATGATCCGGCCAGTAGTCGCGGCGGCAGAGGCCGCGCATCTCGCAATGAATGCAGACTTGGTCTATGCCCTGGGCCCGCAAGGTCGCGCCCTGATCCAGCCGGGTGAATATCTCCACCAGCCGGCAGGCTTCCGGAGCCGCATCAGCACTTGGCATGGCCAGCCATTTGGGCGGGCGGTCTTCAAGCGAAACAAATCCAGTTTCGGCGACGCGTTCGCCGAGCAGCAAGGCATAAGCCGCCAACTGCACGTCTTCGCCGCGGGCCTGACGTTTATCGCGCAGGCTTTGCGGCGATTCGGTCTTGTAGTCCAGCACCGCTACTTGATCCGCCCTGTAATCGATGCGGTCCAGCCGGCCGTACAGCGTAATCGAACGGTCGCTGGGCAAGGCGAATTCCCGCTCCTGTCTGCGCTCGCCGTCCTGCCAGCGCCAGCCATCCTGCTCGCGCTGCTTCTGCCACTGAATGTAGGGCTCGATGCGGGCCTCCCAGCGCAGCCGCCAAGCTTGACTGAACCAGTCCTGGGCAGCGGGTCCGGCAAAGGTTCGACGGGTCTCCTCAAACAGATCGGCGATCAGAGTTTCGTCGGCGCTATTGCTCAGCACGGGATGGCGGCGGTGGAAGGCGTAAAGGATGGCGTGCACCAGCTTGCCGTAGTCGGCCTTGTCCACCTCGGCGCTGATTTCATCCTGCTCGTTGAGTTTCAGCACATGGCGCGCGAAATACTGATAGGGGCAGGCCACCAGGCTGTTGTATGCCGACACGCTCAGGCGCGCGGGGAGCGCGCGGGGTATCGGTGCGGGCGTCGGGGTGCCGGCACCGGCCATCGAGTGCAGCGCGAACTCGTCAAGCCAGCGGTGCAGCGCGGCGTCTTCCAGACCCGGTCCCCAAGTCTGCCGGTGCAGCGCGTCGAGCCGCTCGAACCAAGGGCTCACGGCGATTTCTTCCCCTGCATCGCGCGCGCGCCAGAGCACCAGAGTGTCGGGACTGCCGGCCAGCAATGCAAACAGGTCGGCCTGGATATCGCGCACGTGGTCGGCATGGCCGGACAAGCCGAGTTCCGCGCGCACACGCTGATTGAAGAATCCCGGGGCTGGTGCACCGGGCAGGCGGTCGGCTTCGGCGCCCAGCACGATTACGCCGTCGAACGGACGCAGTCGCGCGGCGGCAAGGTGGGTAAAGGCCACCGGGCTGTCGATGCCGCGTTCCACAAAGGTGGCGGTTTCCAGCTCCCCAGCCAGCCAGCGGCGGAATTCGGCCTGGCTGAAGCGGACGCGGTCGGTTGTAAGTTCCTGTGCACGCAAATCAAGCAAGGCAAGCAGTTGGGCGCCGGCAGCGTCTGCGGACAGACCGGTGTTCAGCGCCGAAAGGCTTTGCAGCAGATCCGCCAGCCATCGAGCCAGGGGCCGGGCGCCGCCGCCCAGAGGCTGGGCTGCCGCGGCCAGGTGTTCCAGCGTCGCGCGCGCCTGCGCCACGCTTTCGCCCTGATGTTCGGCTTGGTCGAGGCGCTGGGCAAGTTCCGCCTGGCCGCGGGCGGGACCGTGCTGGATCAAGGCTTGTTCCATCTGCCGGCTGGCCCGCAGGCGCAGCAGCGGCTGATCGGCCAGCACCAGAGGGGACTTGAGCAGGGCGAGCAGGGTCTCGAAGCGGAAATCCTGCGCCACTGTCTGTACCCAGGTCATCAGCATGCTGGCCGCGGCCGTGGTCGATAGTTGCCAGCCGGTCTCGTCCCACACCAGGATACTGTGACGCTCGAGCAAGGCACGGACCCGCCTTGCCGCGAGCCGGTCCTGGGCAATCAGGCCAATTGCCGAATGCCCCCGGGCCAGCCACAAACGGATTTGCAGGGCGGCAGCTTCGGCTTCTTCCTCCAGGTGTCGGGCGCCGAACAGCCGCACCCGCGAACTCAGCGGGCTGGCCGGAAGCGCCCGGGCCAATGCACCCGCGCGCTCCAGCAGCGGCGGCGCTTCACCGGCTTCCGGCCAGGCTGCTTGCAGCACCCGTGCTATGGGACTGGCGGGGTCGGTCTGCGTGAGTTCAACAAGCAGGCCGCGATCGGCGATCCGCTTGAGGGCATCGCGCTCCATGCGCGCCAGGCGGGATAGACCCAGGATGAACACGGGACCCGAAGCGTGCGCCGCCTGCCAGGCCAGGCCTTGTCCATGGCGTGCGGCCCGGTCCCGGCCTCCGCTCTTGGCCAGCGCGAACCAAAGTTCGTGGATCAGCCTGGCCTCGAACTGGAGGGACTTTGTCACGCCAGCCCGGTAGGCTCTCGCAAGTTCGCTGGTAAAGCCGGCGAGGCTATCCGGCAAAGCCACCCGATTGAGGGTCAATTCATCGAACAGGGCGACGAGTTGGCGGGTAAGCGGCCACAGTTCGGCTTCGTCAAACCAGCCGCGGGCTTTCAGGGCTTGGTAGAGCAGGTTCTGGCGCTGGCTGGCGGGCGTGACGCCGGCTTCCTGCGGTGCAGCTTCAGCCCAGTCCGCAAGGGTGGCAAATCCAGGTGGGATCAGAACCGCCATCCCGGACCGGCGGGCCAAGGCTGCGGCCAGGGGGCCGGCGGCGTGAAGGTGGGGAAGGAGAACAGTGGCAGCCGAGAGGTCCGGCAACCTCTCGCCCAGTTCCTCCAGAATACGCCGGGCGGCGCGCTCGAACACCGGGCTTATTCGGCTTGCTCAGCGTTCCAGCAGGTGGCGCTTGTCCTTGACGGTGGCCCACTCATCGGCATCCGCTGGCGGCGCCTTGCGTTCGATGATGGGCTTCCACTGTTTCGCCAGTTCCGCGTTGATGGCGATAAAGTCGCGCTGGTCCTTGGGCACATCGTCCTCGGCAAATATGGCCTCCGCGGGACATTCCGGCACGCACAAGGTGCAGTCTATGCATTCGTCCGGCTCGATAACCAGAAAATTGGGGCCTTCGCGGAAGCAGTCCACGGGACACACATCCACGCAATCGGTGTATTTGCATTTGATGCAGTTTTCGGTGACGACATAGGTCATGGCAAGTCTCGCAGGCTGAACACCAGGGCATTTTACTCCAGCGCGTCACGGGTTTTGCCGGTCCGGATTTGACGGCCGCAAGTAAACGCCTAGGCTTAAGGATGGAAGCACTCAACCACTTCGAAAGGAAAGAACATGAGCATTACGTGGATATTGGTTGCCAATGCCGCCCAAGCCAAGCTCTATGCCAATCAGGGGCCGAACAAAGGGGTCGAACTGGTAAGCGAGTATGTCCATCCAGAAAGTCGCGAGAAAGGCAGCGAACTGGTGAGCGACCGGCCTGGTCACAACCAAGGTCACGGCAATGGTCGGGGGGCCTATGTGCCTCAAACCGGCCCCAAACAGAATGCTGCTGAACACTTTGCCCGACACCTGGCGGGCATGCTGGATGAGGGGCGCTCGCATGGCCGCTACGAGCGGCTGATTCTGGCGGCCTCTTCGCCCTTCATTGGGCTGCTGAAGCAGCATCTGCCGGCAGGGGTGAACAAACTGGTCACGGGCTGCGTGGACCGGGACTACACCAGCGCGAATGAACGGGAATTGCCCGGCTTGCTGGCCCACTGCGTGGTTCTCTGAGTCTTGTTATGCAAGGGGAGCGCCCCCAAGTACGAACAAGCTTCTGATTAAATCTTTCTTATGTTTGGTCCATCCATCCGTCCGCCCGCGGTAGCCGGCCTGTTTTATGAAGGCGATCCACAGCGTTTGTCGCTCGATCTAGCCGGACTGCTCGATGCTGCCCCCCGCACCGAATTGAAGGCCAAGGCCCTCGTGGTGCCACACGCCGGGTACATTTACTCGGGGCCGGTGGCGGCGTCGGCCTATCGCCTGTTGCAGAACCAAGCCGATTCGATTCGCCGGGTGATCTTGTTGGGTCCCACCCACCGGATGGCGGTGCATGGTCTTGCCGTACCCACCGTGGCGTCCTTTTCCACCCCCCTGGGCGTGGTGCCGCTCGACCGTGCGGCCATGGCCCGGATCAGTACCCTGTCCCAGGTGGTGCAAAGCGATGGGCCGCACGCCATGGAGCATGCGCTGGAAGTTCAGCTCCCTTTCCTGCAGGCGGTGCTGGGGGATTTTCAACTGGTTCCGCTGGCGGTGGGAGATGCATCGGCGGAAGAAGTCGCCGAGGTGATAGAGCAACTGTGGGGCGGCGAGGACACCATGATCCTGGTGAGCACCGATCTGTCCCATTACCACACTTACAACGAGGCCAGGCGGATCGACCGCGCGACAGTCGAAAGCATTCTCGACCTCGAAGGGCCGCTTGACCATGAGCAGGCCTGTGGCGCCACGCCCCTGAACGGCCTGTTGCGGGTGGCCCGGCGCAAGGGCTTGAGGCCGCATTTGCTGGACTTGCGCAATTCCGGCGACACCGCAGGCGACAAGGACAGGGTGGTGGGCTACGCTGCCATCGCATTCAGCCCAGGGGATGACCATGGCCATTGAATTGAGCGAGCGGATTTCAGGTGCTGTGTTGCTCCAGGTGGCGCGGGCCGAAATCGCGCAGACCCTGGGCCTTGAGGCGGAAGTTGCTCTGCCGCAGGATGCAGCCTGGCTGGCCGCCGAGGGCGCCAGCTTCGTGACCTTGACCAAGGCGGGCGAATTGCGCGGCTGCATCGGCACCCTCGATGCGCATCGGCCCCTGATTGACGATGTGCGCCGGAATGCCCGCGCCGCCGCGTTTGACGATCCGCGCTTTTTCCCCTTGCGGCGGGAGGAATTCCATGCAGTCAGCGTGGAAGTCTCACTGCTTTCCTCACCCCAGCGCCTGAGTGTCGGAAGCGAGGCCGAGGCCCTGGCATGCCTGCGCCCCCATATCGATGGGCTAGTGCTGGAGTATGGCTGGCATCGCGCCACCTTTCTGCCGCAGGTGTGGGAGCATCTGCCCAAGCCGCGCGAGTTCCTTCAACAACTCAAGCGCAAGGCCGGCCTGCCGGTCGACTTTTGGGCCGAGAACCTGCTCTTGTCCCGTTACGACGTGCAGAAGTGGAAAGAGCCGCAGCGCGGTCAGATGGGAGATTCGTAAGATCATGTTCCCGGGCGAAGACAGTTTCGAGCCTCCCGTCGCCGAATCGGCCTACCCGGGTCGCTGGTGGCATAAGCTTGAGGATGGCCGCATTCAGTGCGATCTGTGTCCGCGCGATTGCAGGCTCAACGATGGCCAGCGTGGCGCGTGCTTTGTGCGTCAGCGCTCTGGCGAACAGATTGTCCTCACCACCTATGGCCGCTCGTCGGGCTTCTGCATCGACCCGGTGGAAAAAAAGCCGCTCAACCATTTCTATCCCGGCAGTTCCATTCTGTCTTTCGGGACTGCGGGTTGCAATCTGGCGTGCAAGTTCTGCCAGAACTGGGATATCTCCAAGTCACGCGACATGGACCGCCTGATGGACCAGGCCAGCCCCGAAGCCATTGCCCAGGCCGCGGCGGAATACGGCTGCGAGAGTGTGGCGTTCACTTATAACGATCCGGTCATCTTCGCCGAGTACGCCATGGATGTGGCCGATGCCTGCCACGAACGAGGTATCAATACGGTGGCGGTCACTGCGGGCTACATGCATGCCGAACCGCGGCGCGAATTCTACGCCAAGATGGATGCCGCCAATGTGGACCTGAAGGCTTTCAGCGAGGCGTTTTATTTCAAACTCACCGGCGCCCACCTGCAACCGGTGCTGGATACCCTGACCTATCTTCGGCGCGAAACCAAGGTCTGGTTCGAAATCACCACTCTGCTCATTCCCGGCCACAACGATTCGAGCGAGGAAATCGCTGAGATGACCGCCTGGATCACGCAAGAACTGGGCGCGGATGTGCCGCTCCATTTCACTGCCTTCCATCCGGATTACAAGCTGATGGATGTACCCGCCACCCCGGCCTCGACCCTCACCCGCGCGCGCAAGATTGCCCTGGATGCGGGGTTGCAGCACGTCTACACCGGCAACGTGTATGACACCGAGGGTGGCACGACCTACTGTCCGAGCTGCCGCAAGCCGCTCATCGTCCGGGACTGGCACGAGATACTTGCCTACCGCCTGACAGCAAACGGCCATTGCCCGGATTGCGGCACTGCGGTTGCCGGACGTTTTGGCGTGGCGGCGGGCAGTTTCGGCCGGCGCCGCATTCCCGTCAAGATTCATTCCGCCAGAGTGTGAGTAGAGGCCGTGGAAAGCCTGAGCGTTGACCGCATCGAGCATATACCGGTCAACGGCGTCCGGCTCGAAGGGCGGTTGCAGCTCCCCGACGCCGCGCGGGGCCTGGTTCTGTTTGCTCATGGCAGCGGCAGCAGCCGCCATTCAACGCGCAACAATTACGTGGCGGGAGTGCTGCGCAACCATGGGCTGGGGACGCTGTTAATGGATCTGTTGTCGGCGGAAGAGGATCTCGACTACTCCCGTCGATTCGATATTGACCTGTTGACCGAACGCCTTGATGCGGCAACCGATTGGGCCGCAAATCAGGACGCAAGCCGCGCCCTGCAGCTGGGCTACTTTGGCGCCAGCACCGGCGCTGCTGCCGCCCTGGATGCGGCTGTCCGCCAAGGCGACGGGATACGCGCCGTAGTGTCGCGCGGCGGCCGGCCGGATCTGGCCGGCCTGGGCGCTCTGCGAAGCGTGCGCTCGCCAACTTTGCTCATCGTGGGGGGCTGGGATACGGAGGTGTTGAGATTGAACCAGGCTGCCTACCGGGAGCTTTCCTGCAAGAAGGAATTGGCTATTGTGCCCGGCGCGACCCACCTATTTGAAGAGCCTGGCACTCTGGAAGAAGCGGCGGCTCTCGCGGCAGACTGGTTTGAGCGCTATCTGCCGATGCCTGTGGAGAGCTAAGCCGGATTTCAGCCCGCCAGCGCGGCGACGACCTCTTCATCGCTGACCTGCGGGAAATCCTGGTAGAACTGACCCACCGCCTGAAAATTCCAGGGAGCCTCCAGGCACACCATTTCGTCGCAATAGGCGCCAACTTTTTCAAGCGTATCCGGCGGCGCAACGGGCACCGCGCAGATAAGGCGCGCCGGGCTTCTGGCGCGCAGCGCATGCAGCGCCGCGATCATGGTGCTACCGGTAGCCAGTCCGTCATCCACCACGATCACGATGCGTCCGGCAGGGTCCAGAGGCGGGCGGATCGGCGTATATTGGCGCCGCCTTTGCTGCATCACTTCAAGCTGACGGGCTTTTTCCTGTTCCAGGTACTCGGGCGTCCCGCCATAGCGGGCGGCATAATCACCAACGTACATCCAGCCGGTCTCGTCCACCGCGCCCAGGGCCAGTTCCATGTTATACGGGGACCGCAGCTTGCGCACCAGCACGACATCGACCTCGGCTTCGATCTGTCTGGCGATGTCGCGGGCCATCGGCACTGCTCCCCGGGGTATGGCCAACACCAGCGCGTGCTGTTTGCGGTAGCGATCCAAGGCTCGGCCAAGTTTTTCCGCGGCATCAAGACGGTTCCTGAACATAAACGCCTCCTCTTGTAATCGGTGCCGGCCTGGACTAGCATTTAGGCGTTGTTTTTATTTGATGCGGGCTCCGCCCTTATTTACGATAGGCGGCAACTGCAAAATCACAACATCTTTCCGAACGCATTCAACTTGCAGGCCCGAAGCGGTTTTGCCGGGAATTCCTCTCTTAACCCCCAGCCTGCCTCAACGTGAGAACACCATGAGCGAACACATCCACTATGTATCCGATGCCACATTCGAGCAGGAGGTATTGCAAGCCGGCCTGCCTGTACTGGTGGACTACTGGGCCGACTGGTGCGGCCCCTGCAAGATGATTTCGCCGGTGCTGGACGAAGTGGCGAGGGAGTATGCCGGGCGCCTCAAAGTCTGCAAGCTCAACATCGACGAGAACCAAGGGACGCCACCCAAGTTCGGCATCCGCGGCATTCCCACTCTGATGATATTCAAGAACGGCAACGTGGAAGCCACCAAGGTGGGGGCCTTGTCCAAATCCCAGTTGACCGCTTTTGTTGACAGCAACATCTAAGCCCGCTAACCTAAAATCATCCCAAACGTCTCCGGGGTTCTGACCGCCCCACCGAGGGCGGTACCCGGAAGACGCTGTTCATAACCCGACTTTTCTTCTCCGCCTTTTTCGGCCCCACAGGTTTATTCCATGCGCCTATCAGAAATCAAGCAACATCCCGTTACCGAGCTGGTCGACATGGCCCTGACCAACGGCATCGAAAATGCCAACAGGATGCGCAAGCAGGAACTGATTTTCGCCCTGCTCAAGAATCATGCAAAAAAGGGCGAAAGCATTTTTGGCGGAGGGGTGCTGGAAGTTTTGCCGGACGGCTATGGATTCCTGCGATCACCCGATACTTCCTATCTGGCCAGCCCGGACGACATCTATGTCAGCCCGAGCCAGATCCGGCGTTTCCACTTGCACTCCGGCGATACCATAGACGGCGAGATCCGCACCCCCAAGGACGGCGAGCGCTATTTCGCCATGACCAAGCTGGACACCGTCAACAGCGAGGCGCCGGAAAACACCAAGAACAAGATCCTGTTTGAAAACCTCACCCCCCTGCATCCGGACAAGCCCCTCAAACTGGAGCGCGACATCCGCGCCGAGGAGAACATCACCAGCCGCATCATCGACATCATTGCGCCCATCGGCAAAGGCCAGCGCGGCCTCATCGTGTCTCCGCCAAAATCCGGCAAGACCATCATGCTGCAACACATGGCGCATGCCATTACGTCCAATCATCCGGATGTCGAACTCATCGTGCTGCTGATCGATGAGCGCCCGGAAGAGGTGACGGAGATGTCGCGCACCGTGCGCGGTGAGGTGGTGGCCTCAACTTTTGATGAACCCGCTTCGCGCCACGTGCAGGTGGCCGAGATGGTGATCGAGAAAGCCAAGCGACTGGTGGAGCATAAGAAGGACGTGGTGATTCTGCTGGACTCCATCACCCGTCTGGCGCGCGCCTACAATACGGTGCAGCCTTCCTCCGGCAAGGTGCTGACCGGCGGCGTCGACGCCAATGCCCTACAGAAGCCCAAACGCTTTTTCGGCGCGGCGCGCAATATCGAAGAGGGCGGCAGCCTCACCATCCTCGCCACAGCCTTGATCGAGACCGGCTCGCGCATGGACGACGTGATCTACGAGGAATTCAAGGGGACCGGCAACATGGAGGTCCACCTCGATCGGCGCATGGCAGAGAAACGCATTTATCCGGCCATCAACGTCAACCGCTCCGGCACCCGGCGCGAGGAACTGCTGATGGAGCACAGCATCCTGCAAAAGGTTTGGGTGCTGCGCAAGCTGCTGTATCCGATGGATGACCTGGACGCGATGGATTTTCTGCTCGACAAGATTCGAGCCACCAAGAACAACGACGAATTCTTCAACGCCATGAAGACCGGACGCTAGGTCAGTCGCGTCCAGGCCAACCCCTTGCCTCGCAAGGCTTTTTTGTGGATAATTTCTTGTTTCCGCGTACTCGCCGCGGTGTTTTCGAGGACTCAAGCATGAAAGCCGACATTCATCCCGCATACAACGAGATTGACGTGACCTGTTCCTGCGGCAGCACATTCAAGACCCGTTCCATTCTGTCCAAGCCGCTGCATATCGAGGTGTGCTCCCAGTGCCACCCGTTCTATACCGGCAAGCAGAAGATTATGGATACCGCCGGCCGGGTGGAAAAATTCCGTCAGCGCTATGCCCTAAAAAAATAATTGTCTATCCGGGACCCGTACAGAGGCAGCTTCGGCTGCCTCTTGTTTTGTTGGGTTGGCTGCCGGCGAAAGAAAACAATGGCCTTGGTGTGTCCCCTACGGCCGACAGGCTATCATAATGCCCACCTTTGTTTTCCCAGTTGATGACATGCAGCCCGGCAGGACACCAAGAACAATCGGACTGGCTCAGGTAGGCGTTTTCATCCGCCCTTATTGCGCGCAAAGGCCGGTAAGCGACGGAGAAGACTTTCTCCGGTGGACGGATCAGCAGAAATTCCTGCGAATTGCGCGAAGTCACAAGGAGGTTCTCGCGAAGTATGGTGGCGGCAGGGATCAATTCATGCGCGCCGTGGACGGCGCTTATTTCGGTGACAGCCCGGATCAGGAAGTGGCGCGTGATAACGTTCCGCTGCATGAACGGTTTGGCATCGCGCTTCAGTCTCCCGGGGGGCGGGGAGTGGGCGAGCATCCTGACCCGGTAGGCGCCATCAATGCTCAGGGCAATGCCGTGATGGAGCTTGCGTTCAGTAGTTTTCACCGGATTGGCATGGCTGGACACCGCCAAGCCGGGCCCTGCGTCATCTCCGTTACCGAAGCGAAGGTCGGGACAAGCATGGCCAGCCTAGCAGCGCATTCCCTGCTGGGCCCCCATCCAGAGACTTATCTTTGGCTGATGAACAATCTTGATCCCAACGGGGAGCCTAGACCGGGGCAATTGCTGAAGGTGGCAGATTGATGCCGCTCAACCGCGCCCATCTGGGCGCGCTAGTGCTCTGCCTGATTTGGCTGCTGCCCGGATTGGTCGGCCACGTGCCCTGGAAGGGCAGCGACGGCGACAGCTTTGCGGCCTTGTTATGGGCCCAGCATAGCGGAGACTGGCTGGTACCCGCGGAGGCCGGCAGCATCGATTTGAGTCATGGCCCCCTCTACACCTGGGTGGCGGGAATCCTTGTTTGGGTATGTTCCTTCTTCCTGGCGCCCCATGATGCAGCCCGGCTGACAAGCGGCCTCGCCGTAGGTCTTGCAGTCTGGCTCATCAGTCTGGCCGCGCGCCGGCTGCACGGTGAGGAAACCGGCTGGCCCGCCGCATTGATGCTGCTGGGCAGCCTGGGCCTGCTGCTGCCGGGACACAACATGGATCCCCACGTTATCCAGCTTGCGGGGACATCGGCTCTGTTGTTCGGGCTGGCCGACATGCTGACGAGTCCACGACGCGGCGGCACGGCTGCGGGCCTCGGGCTGTCGGCAATGGGTCTTTCCATCGGCTGGCTGGAGCCCGTCACGCTGGCAGCGCTGCTGCCGTTGCTGATGGTGGTGCTGCCCGAATATCGCAGTCCCCAGGTGCGCCATGGCTGGCTGTTGCTGCTGCTGTGTTCGCTGTTGCCCCTCGGGCTGTGGCTTCTGGTGCTGCATCAACGGGAAGGCCATCTGCTGGCCGCCTGGTGGAATGAAAACAGCCGGCGTCTGGTGTTTGTATCCAGTCGGCATGGCGTCTACCGACCAGGCTACATTGTTAGAAATCTGCTCTGGTTCGCTTGGCCCGCCTGGCCAGTGGCACTGTGGGCCGTATATCGGCTTCGCAAGAACTGGCGTACGCCGGCAATCCTGATGCCGGTGGCTGTCCTGGCTTTGCCACTTGCGGCGCTGAGCCTGACCGTGGATCCGGATGAGGTGTCCATGATGCCGTTGTTGCCGCCCATTGCCCTGCTCGGCGGCGCAGGCTTGCTTGGCTTGCGCCGCGGCGCCGCCCATGCGCTGCTTTGGTTCGGGGTGATGGTCTTCAGCTTTTTCGCCCTGGTATTTTGGGTCTATTTTGTCGCTTGGCAATTTGGCACCCCCGCTCCCTTGGCCCGTCGTCTGGCCAAGCTGGGTGTGACCCCTCACCCCGAAATACGCTACTGGGCGATGGCGCTCGGCGCCCTGCTCACCCTGACTTGGTTTGCCTGGACGCCGCGCATCAAGCGCAGCGCGATCAGACCCATATTGATCTGGGTGGGGGGCATGAGCTTTGTCTGGCTGCTGCTGATGGTCTTGCTCCTGCCGGCCTTTGATCGCCGGCTGGGCTACGAAGTGATGGCGGGCCAGATCAAGGACCACATTCATGCGACCCAGTGCGTCGCGACCCGGGGCATGCCCCCCACCCAGCGGGCCTTGCTCAGCTACCACACGGGGCTGGATTTTTCTCCGCTCGTGCCCGATTGCGACTGGCTGATGCTCTACAGCAAGCGTTCCAAGGAAGCTCCGCCGGGATCGGGCTGGATCAAACGCTGGGACGGCGCGCGACCGGGTGACCGCAATGAGCATTTCTGGCTTTATAGAAAAGCCGGTGGGAAGAAACAGGGCTGATGTTTGCCGATCCCTATCCGGTTTCAGCGATTATTCTTGCCGGCGGTCGGGGTCGCCGCGTCGGAGGCCAGGACAAGGGTCTGCTGATCTACCAGGACAAGCCGCTGATCGACCATGTGATCGCCCGACTCTCGCCTCAGGTGCAAGAATTGATGATCAGCGCTAACCGCAATGTGGAGGAGTATGCGCGCCGGGGCTACCCGGTGCTGATCGATACGCTGGCGGGTTTTGCGGGTCCCCTGGCGGGGGTGCTGGCAGGCCTGGAAAAAGCCCGCTTCGACTGGCTGGTCGTCAGTCCCTGCGATACGCCTTTGCTGCCGCCTGATCTGGTTGACAGGCTGTGCCGCGCGCGTGGTAAGGCGCGTGTCGTGGTTGCGCGGGACCCGCAGCAGACGCATTACACCACACTCCTGCTGCACAAGGACCGCCTGGGTGCGCTCAACGCCTACCTTGAACGCGGCGGGCGCAGCGCCAAAGGCTTTCTTGATGCGGTGGGTGCCGCCAGCGCAGCATTCCCCGATGTAGGGGCCTTCCTCAACTGCAATCAAGGGACCGAGCTTGATTCGTGAATGGGGGCTCACCGCAGTGATGTTGTTTGCGGTTCTGGCGAGTGCCAGCGATGCGAGCTGGGCTAAACACAACAAACGCCACAAGGGGTGGCGCACCAGACCGCAAGTGGTCGAAACCTACGCTGGGCGACCGGAAATTGAGGTGATTGCCCGGGAGCTTGCCACGCAGGGGGTGGATCCCGCGTTCGTCAGAAATGCCTTGCGGCAGGCGCGCAAGCTCGAAGCCGTGCGCAAAGCCATCAAGCCACCGCCGGCGGGCGCTCGCAAGAACTGGCAGGCCTACCGCGCGCGCTTTCTCGATCAGGAGCACATCCAGGCGGGCACCCGTTTCTGGACAGACAACGAAGCCCCCTTGACTCAGGCCACCAAGCTTTTTGGTGTGCCCGAAGCTGTCATCGTGGGAATTCTGGGGGTGGAAACCAGATATGGGCGAAACAGCGGCCGCTATCGAGTGCTGGATGCCTTGGCGACCCTGTCGTTCGATTACCCACGGGGCGGCAAGGACCGCGCGGCCTATTTCCGCGGCGAGCTGGCGGCGTTTCTTCTCTGGTGCGCAAGATCACAGTGTGCGCCTCTCTCCGTGCACGGCTCTTACGCGGGCGCCATTGGCATGGCCCAGTTCATGCCGGAAAACATCGAGCGCTTCGGAATGGATCTCGACGGCGACGGCCGCATCGATCTGCAAAATGCGCCGGATGCGATAGGCTCGGTAGCCCGGTTTCTGGCCCTGCATGGCTGGGTACGCGATTTACTGCCCTGTTTTTCGGTGAATGCGGATGGCGCCCAGCTCGCGACCCTGCTGCAACCCGATATCGAGCCCAGCTTTGACTATCGGCAATTGGAGGCTTTAGGCGCAAGGGCCACCGCGGCCCTGCCGCCTGCGGAAAGATTTGCTTTTGTGAAGCTGCAGAACGGCGACGCTCCGAACCAGTATTTCCTGGGCAGCCGCAATTTCTTTGTCCTCACCCGCTACAACCGCTCCGCCTATTATGCGAAGGCCGTGCTGGAACTGGGTCAGGCGGTGGCAGAAGCGCGCGGGCGGGAGCAGATGACCGCGCTGCGGCAGCAGGGTGAAGATCTTCCGGCGAGCCAATAGCGCCTCGCTGGAGACCGACAGCGGCATTCGTGATTCTCGAATTATCCGCTAACCAACGCGGCGTCCAGCAACTCGATCCAGTGGTGAACCGGCAGATCGGTGCCCGATTGCAAATGCGCAAGGCATCCAATGTTGGCAGTGGCGATGACATCGGGCCTGAGGCCCTGCAAGTGTACCAATTTGCGATCCCTTAGTTGGCCGGCGATGTCGGGCTCCAACAGGGAGTAGGTGCCAGCCGAGCCGCAGCACAGATTTGATTCCACCGGGACAAGCACATCGTAGCCGGCGGCAGTGAGCAGGGCTTCCACTATGCCCGTGATCTTCTGGCCGTGCTGCAAAGTGCAGGGCGAATGCCAAGCTACTCTGACCGGATGGGGCGAGGGACGCTGTCTTAGGCAATCCAGCAAACGGATCTGCTCGGACAGCACCACTTCGCAGATGTCCCGGGTGAGCGCGGAGATGCGCGCAGCCTTTGCCGCATGGCTTGGGTCATCTTTTAAATGATGGGCGTATTCCTTGACCGTTAGACCGCAGCCGGAAGCCGTCATGACGATGGCCTCCGCTTCGGCTTCGACGTAGGGCCACCAGGCGTCGATGTTGCGGCGCATGTAGGCTCGCCCTTGGTCCTGGTAGTTGAGGTGGAAGCTGACCGCGCCGCAGCAGCCGGCCTGGTCGGCCGAAATCAAGGCGATGCCCAGCGTTTCCAGCACCCGGGCGGCGGCGGCATTGATCTGGGGCGCGAGGCTGGGCTGCACGCAGCCTTGCAGCGCAAGCATCTTGCGCCGCAGTGTGTTGCGGCCGGCGAAATGCGACCCCGCTTCGGGTTGGTCAGGAATCTTCCTTGCTAGCGTCTGTGGCAGCAAGGGTTTGGCAATGCGTCCCAAGGCCAGCATCGCATCAAATCGCGTGCCATTGGTCAAAACACCATTCAGCGCGGCGCGCTTGATGCGCTCCAGCGGTGAGCGACTGACTTTCTCTTCTGCCATGGCGCGGCCGATGTCGATAAGCCTGCCGTATTGCACGCCGGACGGGCAGGTGGTTTCACAATTGCGACAGGTCAGGCAACGATCCAGGTGGGTCAGCGTCTTTTGGGTTACGGCAGCACCTTCCAGCATCTGCTTGATCAGGTAAATTCGGCCGCGTGGAGAATCCAGTTCATCGCCCAGAATCTGATACGTGGGGCAGGTGGGCAAGCAGAAGCCGCAATGCACGCAGGTGCGCAATATGGCTTCCGCTTCCCGGCCCGAGGCGGTGGCGGCGATGGCGGCGGCCAGCCTGGTTTGCATGGTCAGAAGTCCCGATAGAAGCGGCCGCGGTTGAGGATGCCTGCCGGATCAAACCGGGCTTTCAAACGGCGGTGGTATTTCATCAAACTCTCCGGCAGGGGATGAAACACGCCCGCGGATTTGTCGCCGCCGCGGAACAGGGTTGCGTGGCCGCCCGCTGTTGCCACGATGGAACGAATCACGTTGGGTGCCGCATCGGATTTGAGCCAGCGCTGGGCCCCGCCCCAGGTAAGCGCCTGCCTGCCCGGCAGGGCGAGAGGCGGACACGCCGCCGGCACTGACAACCGCCACAGGGGCAAATCGTTCGCGCTGAAGAAGGCCGCGCTTTGTTCACGTGCGGCGCGCCAGAATTGCGCGCCGTGCTCATGGACCTCGCCGCCCAGTTTTTCGTGCGCGGCGCGCACTGCCGTCTGCGCTCCGGAAAGCCGCAGCATCAGTGCGCCGCCCACCCAGGCGGAAGCGGACAGCGGGAATGGCAGGGCTGACCACTGATTCATTTTCAGGATCGCATCGGCCTCGTCCATTTCGAACCGCAGGGTCAGCTCCGTAAACGGCTTGGGCAGCACTTTGAGCGAGGCTTCCAGGATTACACCCAGCGTGCCCAGTGCCCCAACCATGAGGCGTGACACATCGTAGCCGGCAACGTTTTTCATCACCTGCCCGCCAAATGTCAGCGTCTGTCCTCGGCCGTCGATCAGCCGCGTCCCCAGCACCATATCCCGTGCGCTGCCCGCATACGCTCGGCGCGGGCCGGCAAACGCGCAGGCAAGCGCGCCGCCCAAGGTGGCGGTGGCGCCGAAATGCGGCGGCTCGAAGGCGAGCATCTGCCCGTGCTGCTCCAACAAATCCTCGATTTCGGCCAACGGGGTGCCTGATTTTGCGGTGAGCACCAGTTCGCCGGGTTCATAACTGACGATGCCGCGATGAACGGACACATCCAGGATTTCCCCGCTCAGGGGCCCGCCATACCAGTCCTTGCTGCCGCCACCGCGAATGCGCAGCGGGGTCTTGGCCGCGTGCGCGGCGCGAATGCGATCGCTTAGTTCGGCAAGCATGTTTTCTTACAGAGGGAACGTTGCGCGCCCAGAGAATATCTTCAAGCCGGTTTTTTGCCCCTGCCGGGCCTTCCGGGAGAATGTCATCGGTCTCAAAACCTCGGCAGCTCAGGAAACGGCAGGGCGCCGCGCTTTACGTGCATGGCCCCGTATTCCGCACAGCGGTTCAAAGTAGGAATGGCCTTGCCGGGATTGAGCAGACCTTCGGGATCGAAACAGGCCTTCAGCCCAAGGAAGATGTCCAGTTCGGGCCGGCCAAACTGCACGCACATCTGGTTGATCTTTTCGACCCCAACGCCGTGTTCGCCGGTGATGGCGCCGCCATGGGCCACACACAACTCGAGGATGTCCGCGCCGAAGCGTTCGGCCTTGGCCCAGGCGCCCTCCACATTGGCGTCATAAAGGATCAGCGGATGCAGGTTGCCGTCTCCGGCATGAAAGACATTTGCAACCGGCAAGGCGTATTCGCGCGACAGTTCCGCCATGCGGGTCAGCACGGCAGGCAATTCGCGCCGCGGTATGGTTCCGTCCATGCAGTAGTAGTCGGGGGCCAGCCGTCCCACCGCGGGGAAGGCGGCCTTGCGCCCAGCCCAGAATTTCCTTTGCTCGGCTTCGTCGCGCGCGGTGCGCACCGAGGTTGCGCCCGCGCCAAGGAGCAGATCGTGGACGCGCCTCACGTCTTCGGAGACCTCCTCGTTGGTGCCGTCCACTTCCACCAGCAGCACGGCTTCCGCATCCAGCGGATAGCCTGCCTCTGCATAGGCTTCCGCCGCCTGAATGGCGAGCTTGTCCATCATTTCCAGCCCGGCTGGCAGCACCCCGCCGGCGATCACCGCTGAGACCGCGGCCCCCGCCTTGCCAACATTGTCAAAGGCGGCGAGCAGCACCTGCGTGCGTTCGGGCTTCGGCAAAAGCTTCACTGTCACTTCCAGGGTCAGGGCCAGCATACCCTCACTGCCGTTGACCACGGCGAGCAGATCATAGCCCGCGCTATCCAGCGCCTCGCTGCCGAATTCGATTTCCTCGCCATCGATCGTAAGTCCGCGCACCTTGAGCACGTTGTGTACGGTCAGCCCATATTTCAGGCAATGCACACCGCCCGAGTTCTCCGCCACATTGCCGCCTATGGTGCAGGCAATTTGCGATGATGGGTCGGGCGCGTAGTAAAGGCCATGGGGAGCGGCTGCTTCGGAAATAGCCAGATTGCGCACCCCTGGCTGCACTCGCGCAACGCGTGCCAGGGGATCGATGGCTAGTATGCGGTTGAACTTGGATAGCGCCAGCAGCACGCCGTTTTCCACCGGCAGGGCGCCGCCTGACACGCCGGTGCCAGCGCCGCGCGCGACGATGGGAACCTTGTGTTCGCGGCAAAGATTAACCACCGCCCTGACCTGGGCCTCAGTCTCGGGCAGGCATACCACATCCGGTGCACGGCGATAGGCCGTCAGGCCGTCAGACTCGAAGGGCTTCACGTCTTCGCGGTCCACCAAGAGGCAATGCGGCGGCAGAAGAGCCTTGAGCTTGCGGATGACGGCGGGGGAGATCATAGGTGTGTCGTGATTTAAAAGGCGATTCTACTTCAGCTGGGGCTCGCGCGACCGGAACGTCGCCAGGGATCATGCTGCCTTGCGGACGCTGTGATGGGCTCGGACCGGACCTGAGTCTTGGCACCTGTTGCGCCGCGACGTCCGATCGGCGCCCGTCCGCGATTACCCACCGATCCTTCACGCTATTTATGAGGACAGCAGCAAAAACGCGACGGCCCCGCAAACGCCATCGCCTGCTTGAGGCGCGCATCGAGGAGGTTGCGCGAAACTAGTGGTTCAGGCATCTTGAGCAGCGAATCGATAACATCCAATCACGACCGCGGATTTGTGCGGTTTGAGCCTCGGATTCAGTGCTAAATTAGCCAGGCAGTCCGGCTTCAAGATAAAGGGCGCCGCCTTGCCAAGCGGATACCGCATGTTGTGTGTTCGGGGCGTTCAGCTTTGAGGATAGTTCGGTCGCCAAACGGTCCGGGCGGTTCGGGGCGGGTGTGCCGGTCATGGCGACCGCCAGGCGACTTCGTGCGGCGCGGGACAGAAGTGAGGATGAGGGTCAATGACAACGGTGGCCAAACCCACGGGGTACACAATCGCAGCCTGGATACTGATGGGACTGGCGCTGGGGTATGTGATGTTCATGCACTTGCTGTCAGCCCTCATGGCGGGCCTGCTGGTGTACGAACTCGTCACTCTTGTGTCGCCACGCTTTGTTACCGGTCGTCTGTCTCATAGCCGTGCCAAGATCATCGTCGTGGCGCTGATTTCGGCGACCGTGCTGGCTTTGCTGATCGGGCTGGTGGCGCTGGTGGTTGCCTATGTTCGTTCGGGCAACGATCTGCCGGCGCTGCTGACGAAAATGGCGGAAATCGTCGAGAGCTCCCGCAGCGTCCTGCCCCCCGCCATTGCTCAGTATTTGCCGCAGGGTGATGAACCCCAGGTCAGGGCGATCATCGTGGAATGGCTGCGAACTCATGCTCAGGAGATCAAGGCTTTCGGCGGCAACGCAGGGCATGTTGTTGCGATGCTGGTGGTCGGACTGATCGTGGGTGCCTTTGTCGCCCTCAATGAAGGCTTTCCGGATCACAGCGTGGGTCCCCTGGCCCAGGCGATGAACGAGCGGGTGGTCCGGCTGGGAATTGCATTTCGGCGCGTGGTGTTTGCCCAGTTGCGCATTTCCGCCCTCAATACCTTTCTGACATGGATTTATCTGACCCTTCTCCTCCCGTCCTTCGGTATCCACCTGCCGTTCGTCAAGACCATGGTGGTTGTCACCTTTATGGTCGGGTTGATGCCGGTATTGGGCAACTTGGTTTCCAATACGGTAATTGTCATCATTTCGCTATCCCAGGGAATCTACGTGGCAGGGGCCTCATTGGCCTTTCTGGTGGTTATCCACAAGCTGGAATATTTCGTCAATGCGCGCATCATCGGCGGACAGATCAAGGCCCACGCCTGGGAATTATTGATCGCGATGCTGGTGATGGAGGCGACTTTCGGCATCCGCGGCGTGATCGCCGCCCCGGTGTTCTATGCCTACATCAAGAAAGAGCTAAGCGACCGCAAATTGGTCTAGGGCAGAACGTCGCCGGTCAAGTGTTCCCGTTCGCGTTTTCCCGCTCCAGGGCGCGCAACAACGCTGTGGAGTCGAGTTCGCCATCGCCGGCCGCGATCAGGTTGTGGATGTGCTGGGCCACGCAGGCGATGCCAGGCAGGGCCAGACCCTGCTCACGCGCATTGTCCAGTACGACCTTCATGTCATTGTCGTGCAGCCGCAGCTTGAAGCCGGGCTTGAAGTCCCCTTGCAACATGCGCTGCCCGTGCACTTCCAGGATGCGGCTGTTGGCATAACCACCCAGTAGCGCCTGGCGCACCTTGGCCGGATCAACCCCGTTGCGGCGCGCCAGCAGAAAGGCTTCGGCTACGCCTTCCAGGGTCAGACTGAAGACAATCTGGTTGCACGCCTTGGCCACCTGGCCGGCACCGTTGCCGCCCACGTGCACGATGTTCTTGCCCAATGCCTCGAACAGCGGGCGCACCCGTTCGAACACTTCGGGCTTGCCACCCACCATGATGGACAGGGTGCCATCGCGCGCCCCCGCCTCGCCCCCCGACACCGGGGCGTCCAGCATCTCGATGCCCTG
This sequence comes from Thiobacillaceae bacterium, assembly GCA_035635075.1. Classification (GTDB taxonomy): domain Bacteria; phylum Pseudomonadota; class Gammaproteobacteria; order Burkholderiales; family Thiobacillaceae; genus DASQBT01. The sequence continues at coordinate 20,184 of DASQBT010000148.1, forward strand.
CTGCGCCAGTTTTCCGGCCACATCTAAAGTGGCGTTCGGTGAAATCGTGCTCATGTCCACCATCACGGAGCCCGGTTTCGCACCCTTGATCGTGCCGTGCTCGCCCAAGATCACGTCCTCCACTGCGTGGGTGTCCGGCAGCATGGTGAATGTGATATCGGCGCCAGCTGCCACTTCGGCAGGTGTGCCCTTGCCCAGCGCACCTGCCACCAGCAGCGGTTCCAGCGTGTCAAAGCGGCGCCCATACACCAGCAGATCATGGCCGATCTTAATCAGATTGAGCGCCATGGGACGACCCATGATCCCGGTGCCAATAAAGCCGATGCGCATGGTGTGGCTCCTGTACTTCGTCATTGCGCCGACGCAGCGCTCGCAGCGAGCATGTGCGCAGCTTATATATGCAGGATGAACAACCACGCGGGCAGCGTCAAGATGGAAAGCAGGGTGCTCCAACCCATGACCAGGGCAGCGGCACGGGTGTCCAAATGAAACAGATCGGCGAAGACGATGGCGAGCACCATGGTAGGCACCGCGGTTTCGATAATTGCGGCAACTCTGGGCTCATCCAGGCTATATCCCGCCAGGTGCAACACGCCCAGAGCCAGCAAGGGCATAAGAACTACTTTTATCGAAACCGCGACCATCACCGGCAGGTTTGGGCGCAAGTCGTGCCAGGGCACTGCCAAGCCAATGACAAATATCATCAGCGGGATGGTGGGCTGGCCCATGAAGCGCGCAGCACTGGCCAGCGGTTCCACCGGCAGCTTCAGCGCATTGCAGGCCATGCCGGTGGCAAACGCCCACACCGGAGGCAAGCGCAGCAGGCTATGCCAGAAACCCCTGCCTTCTTCAGGATGGTGGCTGCCCAGCCGCGTCGCTATCCAAACCCCCAGGGTCCAGACCAGGGGCGTGGTGGCCAGCACATCGGCAAATACCGGATAGCGCTCCCCTGGCTGACCAAACACAAAGCCCAGCAGGGGCAGACCCATGAACAGCACGTTGCCGAACATGCCGCACAGCAGCAGGGTAGCCCGCGTCGGGTCGGAAAGATTGCGCCCCAGAGCGCTGCGGAAAAACAGCAGGTAGAGCAGCGCACCCGCGCTCAGCGTGGTTCCGCCCACAATGACCGGAACCATCAGCAGATGCCGGTCTATGGAGGTGGTCGCAGTGACCGCAAACAGCAGGGCGGGCGCAAACAGATTGATGACCAGGCGGCCGATTTCGGCCCGCAGCTGGGCGACTGCAATGCCATGGCCGAAGCGCGCCCAAACTCCCCCTGCGCCAACCAGCAGGGCAAGCGGCAGCACGACCTTGAGCAGCAGGCCAGCGAAACTGGAATCCATAACGAATTGGGGAGCCGAGGCCCCCCAATTATGCGGGATAAAGTCGGGGCAATTTAAGACAGGTTGCGCGGCTGGAACTTGGCTTCCAACCATTGTCTTATGCGGGTGGCGTCACCGATGCGGCTGGATTTGCCGGGCGAGTCCAGCAGCACGATGATCACCTCGCGCTGGGCGATGCGGGCCTGCATCACCAGGCAGTGGCCTGCCTCATTGATAAAGCCGGTCTTGGATAAGCCGATTTCCCATTCGCCCTCCCGGGTAAGCCGGTTGGTGTTGTTAAAGGCCACCTGCCGGTAGCACACTCTTCTGATGGCATGGTGATGGCGCCGGTGGCTGCGGGATCTGAGCACCACGCGCTGGAAGCCCAGATTGTATTCACCGCTGGAGGCGATGCGGCGGATCTCGGGATAATTCAGATAGGCGTAGTTGACGAGCTTGACCAGGTCTTCGGCGGTTGAACGGTTGGTGCTGTCGAGGCCGGTCGGATCCACATAGATGGTGTTCAGCATGCCGAGCTCGTGCGCTTTACGATTCATCGCGGCGATAAATTCGCTGTCGCCTCCGGCAAAGGCGGTGCGGCCCAGGGCATGGGCCGCGCGGTTTTCCGATGCAATCAGCGCCATGTTGAGCAACTGTTCGCGGGTATAGATGGCGCCGACCGGCAGGCGCGAACGGGTGCCTTTCAGATGGTCGACATCGTCGCGCGTGATCGTGATGCGCTGCTTCATATCCACCCCCGCATCCATCACCACAACGGCGGTCATCAGTTTGGTAATCGAGGCAATTGGGCTTTGCAGTTCCGGGTTCTTCGACAACAGGATCTGGCCCGTGTGCTGGTCATAGACGATGGCGGCGATGGCAGACAAGTTGGGACCAAAGTCAGCGGTCTCCTGGCTGGCTTGGGGCGCGTTGGCCGCCGGCTCCGAATAGGCCGGTGCTGGAGCGCTCAGGGTTAGAGTCAACCCCAGAAAAAGACTGAGAGTAAGTGCGCGCATACTGATCCCCATCATTTTCCAGATTTCGGCCATACTGTGGAATACGCTTGCAAAGAGCGGACAAACGATTCGAAACTTGAACTCTCTCGGCACATAGTTATGCATGGCATTTTACCACATTCTGATATACGCATAGAGCCGCGCTAAAAACATTTTATATATAGAATGTTATGGGGGGTAGTGGAGATTTCACTCAAAATAAATAATCTAAGCTCTGCTCAGGTGACGCCAGGTGTGTTGGCCGAATTGGTTCAGGCTTGCAGCCGGAGCGACTCCGGGTTGGACGACTATGCGCCCTGTTTTGTTCATGATCCCTTGCTGGCCCTGCGCCTGCTGACTTCCGCGCCCCTGCCCGCGCCGACCCCGCACAACCCGGAATTGATCCGCCCCGCGCTGGCCTGTTACTCAACAGCCCAGATCCGAGCGTTTGCTCTGTCGCTGCTTCCGGCGGCCTTGGAATTGCGGCCCGCTCTTCAGCAATGCTGGCTACGCAGCATCAAGGTTGCCCTGCTCGCCCGGGATCTTGCGGAAAAAAGCCGCTCCTGTCCGGGCGAGTGGGCTTGGCTCGCGGGTTTGTTCCACAATCTGGGAGACTGGCTGCGGGTCCAGGGCTTTGGAGGTGACTCCGCCGTCGCTGCGCAGAAGAAGGTGGATGCCTATGGGTTGATTGCCGATGCGGTGCATTATTGCAGTGTGCCTGCGTCCAGAGTCAGGACTGCCCATCCGCTGGTTAAGGTGGTTCATGCCGCCCATGCCTTGGTCAGCGTGGGACAGAGCACCGACCCAGAAGAGGCGCATGCTGCGCTGGCCAATCTGGGAGTAGACAAGGCAGAGGCCGGCGCCATGGTTCAGCACGCTTCGACCCAACTGGACCTGCTCGCGACCCGCTATAGCATTGGGAACCCTGAAGACGCAGCCGGAACAGCGGCCGGCTCAGGGTCGATGACACAGCTCATCCACGTGTACAGTCGGTTTGCTATCGCCGGAGCGTTTCAGGATGCCTTGCCGGCCACGGGTTCCCTGGAAACATTGGGAAAAAAACTGGGCGAACTCTTACCCCTGCTGTTTGACACATCCGGGACAGTGCTATTCATAGTGGACCGCAACCCCGTCACGCTGCGCCTGATGGCCAACTCGAACCTGCCGCCGGGATT
>DASQBT010000149.1:0-20414 GCA_035635075.1 Thiobacillaceae bacterium
CCGTGCAAAGGATCTTCATGGGCCCCGGAAACGAGAGCGCCAAGGTGCGGGCAGCGGCGCGGGACGCCTTCGCCGTGATCGTGTTTCCGCATGTGGCCAAGGTCGGATTCTTTGTCACCGCCGCCCAGGGCAAGGGCCTGCTGACCTTCCGGGATGCAAACGGGCATTGGAACTACCCCGTTGTCGTTACCGGCAGGGTGACGAGCGTAGGTCCACATTTCAGCATGCAGACCATCGACATGATGATCGTCGCCAACAGCCATGACGCCTTGCTGGGCTTGCTCACCGGCAGGACACAGGGACAGGTCGGCGCAGGACAAGACATGGGGGCACACATCGTCACCTACTCCAGAAGCGGCGGCCTGACCGTCGGCCTGTCCATGGACACCTTCAAGATCACTGTTGACCAGGAGGCCAACCAGGGTCTGTACTGCAAGCCGATCCTGGTGGAGGATATCGCCAGGCAAGGCCACACGATGACTTTAAAGCCATCCCCTTGCATACAGAAATTCGCGCAGACCATGAACCGAGCCTCGGGCAAGGCGCCCATTATCAGGAGTTATTGAGGCCCCTCCGGGCCGGACCTTCACTAAAGGAGCACTTGGCATGAACAAGCATACGCATCGCACGGCCGCGACTGCAGTCATGAAAATCATCCTGGCGGCGACGCTTGCCGCATGCAGCAGCTTCGCCGGAGCAGACGAGTTCAAGGGCACGCTGCATTTCCCCTGGGAGGCGCACGGCAAGGTTTACGACGTCGCACCCAAGACTCTGATGTTCGTGGGAGAGATCAGGGGAATCCTATATGCGGAGACCGGCAAGGGCATACTCGACGCCGCGTCCATGCTCTGTCCAATGCTCTATGAGATCGATGTCGACGGCGGGAATGCCCGCAGCGAGGGTCGTTGCGCCATTTACCCGAAAGGCGGCGCGGACGTGGTCTACGCCACCTACTCATGTCACGGCCAGATCGGATCCTGTGCCGGGCGGCTGGATATCAGCGGCGGAACAGGCAAGTTCGAGGGTGCCAGCGGTTGGGGGGTAATGGGTTCACGGTCAGGAGCCAGTGAGCTGGCGATCAAGCTGGGGCCGGGCGGTGATATTGCCCATAGCGAGGGCCTCATGACTTTGCGCGAGTTTACCTACAAAACGCCCTGATGGTGGCTGCTCTACGGGAAGATAATTAGGTCAGCTGTGCCGGGAAATGCTGGCCAGAATTTTTTCGACTGGCCACCTGCAAAGTGATGGACTCGTAGTCAGATACGTCGAGATTCTCAGCGCGCAGTCCGGGGTCGATTCCAAGTTCTGCAAACTCCTCGGGCGTCAGATGGTTTGCCAGAGTGTTGCGCAGGGTCTTGCGTCGCATGCTGAATGCTGCGGTGACGATCTCGGCAAACAGCGGCTCGTCGAGTGCAACGATATCGCTGCTTGGCTTGGGAATCATGCGTACCACAGCTGACGTCACTCGGGGCGGCGGGTCGAAGGCTTCGGCTGGAACATCGAACAACGCCTGCAGGTGAAATCGGCGCTGCAGCATGACCGAGAGCCGGCCGTAGGTATGGGTGGAAGGTCTTGCTGCCATGCGATCAACGACTTCCTTCTGCAGCATGAAGGTCAGGTCGAGAATGAGATCAGCGCAATGCATCAGGTGGAAAAGCAGCGGGCTGGAAATATTATAGGGCAGGTTGCCGCAGACCCTGATGGATTTCCCAAGCGAACCGAAGTCGAACTTCAGGGCATCCCCCGCGTGGACGATCAGCTGCCCGGAAGGCCAGGTTTTCTTCAGCCGAGCGATGATGTCGCGGTCCAGTTCCACTACATGCAAGCGGGGAACGCGATCGAGCAAGGGCCGGGTGAGGGCACCGAGCCCCGGTCCGATTTCCACCAGTACGTCAGCTGGCTTGGGGTCTATCGCATCGACGATTGCTTGAATGATGCTCCGGTCGATGAGGAAGTGCTGGCCGAATCGCTTTCGGGGGGCGTGCTTCACGGGGTAAGGGGTCAGATGACAGAGAAAAGGCGGCTACGTCTTGCTCGCGTACTTTCGAGGTCTTCGTCCTTGGGCTGTGCTTGTCGGCTGCGCGATGCTCTCATGGCTTCTCTTTGCGACTGTCGGCCAGTTCAATTGCCAAGCTAATTGCCGCCACTAAACTGCCCGTTTCTACGTTGCCGGTGCCGGCTAGATCCAGCGCCGTGCCGTGGTCGACCGAGGTGCGGATCAGCGGCAGGCCCAGGGTTATGTTGATGCCCGCGCCGAAGCTGGCGTATTTGAGTACCGGCAGCCCCTGGTCGTGATACATGGCTAGCACCGCATCGGCGGGCTGCTTGCGCAACTGGGCGAACAAGGTGTCGGCGGGATGGGGACCGGTAAGATCCATGCCCTCGGCTTGGAGCAAGTGCATCACCGGCTCGATCACGTCGATTTCCTCACGGCCCAGGTGGCCCGATTCGCCGGCATGGGGGTTGAGCCCGCACACCGCGATGCGCGGATGCGGCAAACCGAATGTTTTCCCAAGCTCTGCATGCAAAATGCGGATCACCGCACTGAGTTCATCGTGTGTGACGGCACGGGAGACTTCGGACAACGGCAGGTGGGTAGTGGCCAGCGCGACGCGCAACCCTCCGCCGACCAGCATCATGACGACTTTCCGGGTCCCGGTCTTCTCTGCGAGATATTCCGTGTGGCCGGTGAAGGGGATGCCCGCATCATTGATTACGCCCTTGTGCACCGGGCCTGTGACCATGGCTCGGACCAGTCCGGCCTGGCAGGCGGCGATCGCCCGGTCCAACAATTGCAGGACGTAGGGCCCATTGCCGGGATTCAGTTCGCCAGCCCGGCAAGGCTGCGGCAGGGCTTGGTGCCAGACCTGCAGGGTGCCGGGCCGGTGGACTGCGGGAGTTTGGTCTGCGGCAAGTGTTCGCAGCTTGACCGAGACTCCCAGCCGGGCGGCGCGTGCGTGAAGCAGATCAATGTCCGCCAGCGCGACCAGGGCACCGGGAAACTCCCGCAGTGCGATGAGCAGGGCAAGATCGGGGCCGATCCCGGCCGGCTCACCGGTCGTGAGAACGATTGAGGGTGAGGTCACGAGGATAAAAAAGGCCGCTTGGGTGCGGCCTCGAATCGTTCTGCCATGCACTTACTCAAGGGGCCTAATCTCCACATAGGCTGAATCCCGCAGCTGGCGCACCCATTCCTGATAGGCTTCGTCCGCCTTGCGCTCGCGGATCGCCTTGCGCGCGAGCAGCTTCTGCCGCTCCTCGGTGACGTCCTGCTGGCGCCGTTCGAGCACCTGGATCAGATGCCAGCCAAAAGGACTCTGGATGGGTTGGCTCAATTCGTTGGGTTGCAGGGCATTCATGGCCTTTTCGAATTCGGGCACCGTGTCGCCAGGATTGACCCAACCCAGATCGCCGCCCTTGCTCGCCGAGGCGTCTTCCGAGTACTGGCGCGCGAGATCCTCGAATTTCTGACCGTTTTCAAGGCGTTCGCGAATTTGCAGCAGGCGGTTCTTGGCGTCGGCTTCCGATACCAGTTCGCTGGGTTTGATCAGAATGTGGCGCGCATGGGTCTGGGTGACCACCATGTTTGTATTCAGGCCGCGCTTATCGATGAGTTTGACTATGTGGAAGCCGTTTGCGCTCTTGATCAGGGGCGCGACTTCGCCGGGCTTGAGGGTCTTCAGTGTGTCCAGAAACAGGGTCGGCACTTCGGCGCTGGATTTCCAGCCCAGGTTACCGCCTTGCATGGCATTGGGCGCATCCGAGTAGCTGGCGGAAAGCTGGGCGAAATCGGCACCTTTGGCTAATTGATCAATGATGTCCTGGGCTTTGGCGCGGCGCGCCTGGATCTGTTCGGGAGATGCATTTTCGGGCACAGCGATCAGAATGTGGGCCAGGTTGTATTCCTCGTCCTTGCCCTGGGCTGTTTGGGTCTGCAAGTAGCCTTCAATTTCCCCCTCGGACACCACTATCTTGTCATCCACATCGCGCTCTCGCGTCCGGGCGATCAACATGTCGTTGCGGATGTCGTTGCGAAACTTATCGAAACTAATGCCATCGCGGGCCAGTGCGGCTTTCAGTCCATCCAGATCCAGCTTGTTCTGCTGGGCAATCCGCTCCAGGGTGCGTTCCAACTGCGGTGCGTCCACCCGTATGCCTGTCCTGTTGGCGTGCTGCAGGATTGCGCGCTCGGTAATCATCCTTTCCAGCAGCTGCTTTTCCAGCAAGGCCTTGGGCGGCAAGGGCGTGTTCTGCTGACGCAACTGGGCGAGCACCTCCTTGTAACGGCTTTCCAGCTCACTTCGGGTGATGACTTCGTCATTGACCACGGCGGCGATCTGATCGACCATTTCGACATTCGCCGCGCGCAAGGGCTGCGGACAAGACGCCAGGCTCAGGCTAATAAGGAATAAAGCTGCTGGTAGTCGCATATCCGGGAATGCTCTGTTTGAGAACGTCAATCGGATTGGAGCCAAGTCGGCCAAGACCGTTCAATTCCAACTGGATGAAAAATGCATTGTTGCGGGCGTTTTGCGCAGTGGCAAGCCGTTGAATGACGCTGCGCAGGGCCCAGCAGCCTCCATTGTATTCAAGCCCCGCCAAGCCTTCCACCAATTGGCTGTCCTTGAGCGAGTAATTGATCCGGGTCAGGCCGTAGAGCCGGTGGGTCAACGGCCACTGGCTGGAAAAGTCAATCTGTTCGGCCGTTCCCGCTATGAGTCGGTAACCCAGGTTCAGCAATCGCCCGGGGCCGGGCTTGTAGGTGGCGCTCAGGTTGGAACGCAGCGTTTTCCTTTGGTCGGTATTGTACTGCCAGGTTCCATCGACCCACACGTCAGGCGTGACCTGCCCGACAAACGCGGTCAGCAGGTCGGTGGCCAGGGTGTCGCGGGGCGTCTCCCCCGGCAGCGTGACTTGCTGCTTGTCGAAGTAATAACGCTGTCCGAAGGTCAGATTGAGGCGTTCCAGGCCGCTCTCCGCATCGATCAGGCGGCTGGTCAAGGCCAGGGTCAATTGGTTGGCGTCGTTAATCCGGTCGCCCCCGATGTACTGGTTCTCGCGGAACATCTGGTCCAGGCTGAGGTCCAGCTTCGCGGTGTCGAACACTGGGATCAGGCTCTGGTCGTGGAACGGGACATAAACGTAGTAGGCGCGCGGTTCCAGGCTTTGCTGGTAGTGTTTGCCGGCAAATTCGAAGTCCCTGTCCATGGCGAAGCCGCCGTCCACGCTGGTAATGGGGAGCACCCGGCTGATGGTTTGCTTGGGTGCGGAGCTGTCCAAGCTGTAGTAGCTGGCATGCATGCCGAACTTGGCATTGAAGGTAGCGAAGCTGGTTTCCCATGGCAGCTTGAGCTGGGGGTACACAATCAGCCGCGCACCCTGGGTCTGGGTCGGGTGGGTGAAATAGTCGAATTCCGAGTCCAGCTTCCCCTCCACAGCGCCAAACTGTCGGTCCGTCTTGAGCGTAATGCCCGGCAGGCGGCCATAGGGGCGGGTAATCGGGCTGTTGGGATCCTGCAGTAGTTGGAACTGCTGGAGGGTGAACTGCCCTTGCCAAGGCCCATTGTCAAAGTCCAGGACGCCCTGTTCAGGCAGCAGGGTTTGTGAGGTCTTGACCACCAGGGTGGACAAATCGCGGTAGTAATCGTTGTCCGACACCCGCTGGAAATCGATCTTGCCTGTCAGCGCCGGATCGATCCGATGCTCATGCTGCACAAGGAATGCCCAACGATTCCGTCCGCTTTGCTGGTCATTCAGGAATTCAAGCACGGCGCTGCCATGAAATGAATCCATCAGATAGCGGCCTTCGCCGCCTAACTGCAGGCCGCGCTTGCTCAGATAACGAGGGGACAGGGTGGCGTCATAATTGGGCGCCAAATTGAAATAATAGGGCAGCGTAATTTCCACGCCGCTCTTGCTTGTAGTGCCGAAGGTCGGTGCCAGCAGGCCGCTCTTGCGGCTGTTGTCCAAGGAGAAGCTCATCCATGGCGTATAGAGCAAAGGCAGGTCCTTGAACGTGAGCAGTGCGCTGTGCGCGGTGCCCACCTGCTTCGCTTCGTCTACGTCAAGCTGGGTCACCTGGAGCTTCCAGGCCTCGTCATCGACCGGGCAGGTGGTATACAGGGCCTCTTTGAAGCTGGCGTGATCCTGGTCCTGGAAATCCACGCTTTGCGCTCGACCGCGGCCCGGCGTGGCGGTCAGTTCGAAGGTCGGCTTAATCATCTTTCCAGCCTTGGTGTCGAGTTTCATCGTCAGGCTGTCGCCGGTTACCACCGCCTGCACCTCTTCCAGCCGAACATTCCCCCGCGCTTCGACCTCGTTCAGCCGGGTGTCATAGCGCAGAAAATCGGCAAAGAAGTTCTGCCCGGCGTGTCGCGCCTCCACTTGACCGAAGGCTTCGACAATATCGGGCTGATTGGATTCGATGCGGTCTGCCATGATGAACAGCGGCCCAGCCTGGCCTGCCACGGCCGAGCCGCGCAGCTCGGTGTCCTGCTTGAGAACGAGCGCGGGCTCGGCGCCGGGCGCACTTCGAGCCAGGGTCGAAACCAGGCAGGCAGCTAAAAGGGATTGGAGCCGAGCGCGGTGCATGGAAGACTGATTCAGTGGCTCCGTCGGAGTAAAATTGCCGTGTCTGCCCGATTGGAAATTCTTGTGGAACGTCTCGAATCCTTGCGTCGCTGGGTCACAGCCTGCTTGGGAAGCCAGGAATTTGACCTGGCCCCGGCCTCCAGCGACGCCAGTTTTCGGCGCTATTTTCGTGCCACGTTTGACGGCGGGAATTATATCGTGATGGACGCTCCGCCGTCCCACGAGGATTGCCGTCCCTTCATCAAAGTCGCCCGCCTGTTCGCCGATGCCGGGGCGCATGTGCCGCGGGTGCTGGCGGAGGATCTGACGCAAGGCTTTCTGCTGCTGTCGGATCTTGGGCCCGTTACCTATCTTTCAATGCTGCGTGAATCCAGCGCGCGCGAGCTGTATTTGGCCGCCAATGCGGCTCTGGTGAAGATCCAGCTGGCCAGCCGGCCCGGCGAGCTGCCCGCCTATGACCGCGAATTGCTGCTGCGTGAACTGAGCCTGTTTCCCGACTGGTACATTGCAATGCACCTGGGCCAGACCTTGACCGACGGCCAGGCCCGCCTCATGAACCAGGCGTTCGAACGCATACTGGCCAATAATCTGGCCCAGCCCCGGGTCTATGTGCATCGCGATTATCACTCGCGCAATCTCATGGTCAGCGAGCCCAATCCGGGCATCCTGGATTTTCAGGATGCGGTTTACGGGCCCATAACCTATGATCTGGCTTCGCTTTACAAGGACGCTTATATTCGCTGGGAAGAGGAGCAGGTGCTGGACTGGGTGATCCGTTACTGGGAAGCGGCGCGCAAGGCCCGACTCCCGGTCACCGCCGATTTCTACGAGTTCTATCGCGACTTCGAATGGATGGGCGCGCAGCGCCACATCAAGATATTGGGCATCTTCGCGCGCCTGTGTTACCGCGACGGCAAGGATGCCTACCTCAAGGACATGCCCCTGGTAATGGACTATCTGCGCAAGGCCTGTGAACGCTACGGCGACTTGTATCCCATGCTGCGCCTGCTGGATCAGTTGGAGAACCGGTCGGCCCAGATGGGATATACGTTTTGAAGGGGCCGCATTTCTCAATGAGCACAAGACAGAAAAGCCAAGCTTTGTCTTCCACTCTTCCTTGGCCGGCTCTCTTGATCAGATGAATCCGGCGATGATACTTGCTGCAGGGCGTGGCGAGCGCATGCGTCCCCTGACCGACCACACCCCCAAACCCCTGTTGCCGGTGGGGGGCAAGCCCTTGATCGTCTGGCATCTGGAAAAACTGGTGAAAGCGGGCTTCGGCCCCATCGTTATCAACCATTCCCACCTGGGGCAGGACCTAGAAGCCGTCCTCGGGAGGGGCGCGGCCTTCGGCACCGAGATCCGTTATTCCCGCGAGGCAGAGGCCCTGGAGACGGCGGGCGGCATTGCAACAGCGCTGCCGCTCTTGGACGCTGACATTTTCCCGGTCATCAACGGAGATATTTTCTGCGACTATGATTTCGCCAGGCTGGCGCAGGCAATAGAGAACATCCGTCTAGGCCACCTTGCCCACCTGGTGCTGGTCGATAATCCGCCGCATCATCCACAGGGCGACTTCGTGCTGAGCGAAGAGGGCAGAGTGAGCGACAAGGAATTGCGCCTCACTCCTCACCCGCCCGAAGATGCGAACGGTCTGTCAGAAGTCCAGGGCGCTCGCGGCCGTGCCCATCCCCGCGACGTGGAGCGCCTGCTTGCTGCTCGCACCCTCACATTCTCCGGCATTGGCGTCTATCACAGCGGCTTGTTCGCCCGCACCGAGGCCGGGAGGAAGGCCGCTCTGGCACCGTTGCTGCGCGCGGCCATGGCGCTAGGGAAAGTGGCCGGCGAGCATTACACTGGCCGCTGGGTCGATGTGGGCACACCGGAACGTTTGCGGGAACTAGACCAAGCCCTTAGCGAACAAATGTACTGATGAAGATTCAGACCTTCACAAACCGGCGGGCTCGCCTGGCGGAGCAGCTGCGGGAGGGCGTGGCCATTGTTGCCAACGGGCCGGAAGTGACCCGCAACCGGGATAGCCATTATGCATACCGCTTCGACAGCTACTTCCATTATCTGACTGCGTTTCCCGAGCCCGAGGCGGTGTGCGTCGTGATTGCCGGCAAGTCACCGCGCTCCATCCTGTTTTGCCGCGACAAGGATGCCGAGCGGGAAATCTGGGATGGTTACCGATTTGGAGCCGAGGCGGCGCAGCGGGCCTTCGGCTTTGACGAGGCCTATTCCATCACCGAGCTGGACGAAAGACTGCCGGAACTGCTGGCCAACCAGCCGCGTCTTGCCTACGTGCTGGGAGTCGATAGCAATTGGGACGGCCGGGTTCTGGGCTGGTTAAATGCGGTGCGTGCCAAGTCCCGCGCCGGGGTCAGCGCACCGGAAGAGATCATTGACGCGCGCCGCTGGCTGGACGAAATGCGCGTGATCAAGGACGAGACAGAGCTGGACGTCATGCGCCGCGCCGCGGCCATATCTTCCACCGCTCACCGGCGGGCCATGACGAAGACGCGCCCGGGAAAATTTGAGTATGAAATCGAGGCGGAGCTGCTGCACGACTTTGTCCGTCACGGTGCCCGCCATCCGGCCTACACTGCCATCGTCGCCGGCGGCGCCAATGCCTGTGTGCTGCACTATGTGGAGAACAGTTCGCAGCTTAAGGATGGCGACCTGCTGCTGATTGATGCGGGTTGCGAACTGGAAGGTTACGCGTCCGACATCACCCGCACGTTTCCAGTGAAGGGCAAATTCTCCGGGCCGCAGCAAGCAGCTTACGAAATCGTTCTCCAGGCCCAGCTTGTGGCCATCGATACAGTCAGGCCCGGAACGCGCTGGAATGAACCCCATGAGGCAGCGCTGCGCATCCTGACCCAAGGCATGGTGGACCTGAAGCTGCTGCAGGGCGAGGTGGACGGTCTGATCGAGCAGGAAGCCTACAAGCGTTTTTACATGCACCGGACCGGGCACTGGCTGGGCCGCGATGTGCATGATGCAGGCGAATACAAGCTTCGGGGGGCATGGCGCCAACTTGAGGCCGGCATGGTGCTGACGGTGGAGCCGGGGCTTTACATCCGACCAGCCGAGGACGTGCCGGCAGCGTTTCACAATATCGGCATCCGCATTGAAGACGACGTGGCGGTGACCGAAACCGGGCATGAAGTGCTCAGCAGCGCGCCCAAGGCCGTGGCCGAGATTGAGGCGTGCATGGCAGGCCAGTGATAGTGGGGTGCAGCGAGGCGTGACAGAAATTTATTCGGTTAGTCCGGTCCCCCCGTGTAAGAGAAAACGCTCATGCAAGTTTCAGCAGATATTGTGATTGTCGGCGCCGGCCCGGTCGGCGCGGTCTGTGCACTGGCCCTCAAGCAGGCAGGGCGGGATCCCTTGGTGCTGGAAGCACGAACGGCGGACCGGCCCTTGGACGACCGGCGTACGCTGGCCTTGTCGCACGGTTCGCGGCAGATTCTGGAACGGATCGGGGTGTGGGGCCGTCTGCGGGAATTCACCCCCATCACGGCTATCCATGTTTCGCACAAGGGCGGTCTGGGACGGGCCGTCTTGACGGCCGGCGAAGAAGGCGTGCCGGCGCTGGGCTATGTGCTGTCCTATGGAGAATTGAACCGCGCCCTGCAGGAGGTTCTGCGGGCAAATCAGGTGAATGTCAGATTCGACGCGCCGGTGGCGGAAACCATTCCCGGTCTTGAATCGGCAAGACTGGTTATTGGTGGCGAGCATCCCGATCAGCTGGCCGCCCGCCTGGCCATCGTGGCGGACGGGGGAAGCGGTGAGCCGGCTCCGCCAGCCAAACTCAGGCGCGACTACGGGCAGGTTGCGGTCGTGGCCGAGGTCAAGACCGAACGCCCGCATTTGAACCTGGCCTATGAGCGGTTTACCGCGGACGGGCCGGTAGCACTGCTGCCAAGAGGCGACGGCTATGCCTTGGTCTGGGTCTGCCCCCCGGAACAGGCAGAGCGCATCGCCGGTCTCGATGAGGAGGCGTTTCTGGCCGCGTTGCAGACCCATTTTGGCTACCGCCAGGGTCGCTTCCTCCAGGCTGGCGCGCGCGGCCAATTTCCCCTCAGGCTAATCTGGAGTGGGCCGGGCCGGGAGCCCCGGATGGTGCGCATCGGCAACGCCGCGCAAACTCTGCATCCGGTGGCAGGCCAGGGCTTCAACCTGGGCTTGCGCGATGCCTTTGAGCTGGCACGGATGCTCATCGATGCGGCAGACGACGACCCGGGGAAGCCGGCCCTGCTGAGAAGATTTGCGTCTGCCCGCCGCACCGACGCGCTGGGTGGCATCGCGTTCACCGACTTTCTGGTGCGCAGCTTTTCCACCAACCTGGCGCCGGTGCGCCATGCGCGTGGCCTCGGACTGATGGTGCTGCAAGCCTGTCCGCCGCTCAGGCATTTCGTCGCCCGGCGCATGATGTTTGGGGCGAGAGGCTGATGCGCTATCACGCTGTGGTAGTGGGAGCGGGCCTGGTGGGAACGGCTTGCGCCCTGGCCCTGGAGCAACGCGGCCTGCAGGTGGCCATGATCGAATCACGCCCGCCATCCGAGCCGGCCCCGGACTGGGACAGCCGCATCTACGCTATCAGCCCGGCCAGTCAGAGCCTGTTGGAGAGCCTGGGTGTGTGGGGTCGCATGGATTCCAGCCGCTTGCAGGCGGTCTATCGCATGGACGTCTTCGGCGATGGCGCCGGGGTTCTGCGGCTGGATGCCTACGATTCGGGGACAGGGCGGCTGGCCACGATCCTGGAGTCCGGTCGTCTGCAATGGGCTCTGTGGCAGGCTGCCCGCCAATCCATCAACCTGGAAATCCTGAGCCCGGCCGCGATTCGGGAAATCCGCTTCGGGCAGCCTGTCTCACGCCTGGCGCTGGAAGACGGCCGGGAGCTGGAAACGGAACTGGTGATCGGCGCCGACGGCCGCGACTCCTGGGTGCGAGCCCAAGCCGGTTTCCAGGCGCTGCTCGAGTCCTATGCGCAGCTCGGTGTGGTTGCCAACTTTGCCGTGGATGGGAGGCATCAGGGCACTGCCTTTCAATGGTTTCGCAACGATGGCGTACTGGCTTGGTTGCCGCTGCCGGGCGAGAGGATGTCCATGGTCTGGTCGACGGCGGAAGCGCATGGCAGGGAACTTCTGGCCCTGGACGAACCGACTTTGTGTGCTCGCGTGGCCAAGGCGGGGCAGAACCGGTTAGGAACCCTGTCCCTGCTGACACCCGCGGCGGCGTTTCCGTTGCGGCTCATGAAGCTGGCGGAAATCTGCAAGCCTGGCGTGGCCCTGGTCGGGGATGCGGCCCACGGAGTCCATCCGCTTGCGGGTCAGGGCGTGAATCTGGGATTTGGCGATGTGGATAGCTTGGCTGCGCACCTGGCAAACCGGGGCCGGGCAGGCTGCGGCGATGTCCGCATCCTTGCCGCCCATGCCCGTGCTCGTGCCGAACCGGTGGCGCGAATGCAAGCTGTCACGGATAATCTGCATGACTTATTTGCTCGCACCGATAAGTTGAGCGGAACCCTGCGCAATGCGGGCATGTCTTTATTGAATCGTCTGCCCGTTGCCAAGTCCGCCCTGGTCCGTGAAGCCATGGGCATAACCGATTAAGGAGTGTTTCCGTGAAGCTGCGTTTGTTTGTTGCCGGGTTGCTGTTGCTTGGCCTGCCCGCCCTTGCCTTGTCAGCCGAGGCCGATATCCGTAAAGCCATTATCGCCAAATATCCTGGCGTGGATATTTCCGCTGTAACCAAGACCCCATACGGCGGCCTATATGAAGTGGTGATAGACGGGGACGTGATCTACGCCACGGCGGACGGCAAATATCTGTTCATCGGCAATGTCGTGGATGTTGCGACCAAGCACAACCTGACGGCGGCGCGCATGGCCAAGCTGCAGGAAGTGAAATGGGACAGCTTGCCCTTCGCCCAGGCCATCAAGATCGTGAAGGGCAACGGAAGTCGCAAGCTGGCCGTGTTTTCCGACCCCGATTGTCCGTATTGCCGGCGCTTCGAGAATGAGCTGACCAAGGTGGACAACGTGACCATCTATACGTTCTTGAGCCCAGTCGAGAGCCTGCACCCGGCCGCGATCAATGTCGCCAAGCAGATCTGGTGCGAGAAGGACCGCGTCGCGGCTTGGCATGACTACATGCTGAGGGCGGAAAAGCCCAAGGCCGCTCCTTCCTGCAAGAACCCGGTGGATGAAAATATTGCCCTGAGCAATCGGCTCAAGGTATCCGGTACGCCCACCCTGATATTCGAAAACGGCCAGCGCGTGCCGGGCATGATGCCGGCGGACAAACTGGAAACCCTGCTGACGGCGGCCAAGGCGAAGTAAGTTCCGCAAGCATGAGTTTCTGGGATGAGCGATACGAACAGCCGGGTTATCTGTTTGGCGAAGCGCCCAACGCATTCCTGCTTAGCCAGGCGGGCCTGCTAAAAGCCGGTTGGCATGCGCTGTCGCTGGCGGATGGCGAAGGGCGCAACGGCATCTGGCTGGCAGAACAGGGCTTGCAAGTTCATGCCCTCGATTTCTCCTCGGTGGCGCTGGACAAGGCCAGGACGTGGGCGCAGCAGCGGGGTGTGGATGTGCGCTTCGAGCATGCCGATCTGCTTTGCTGGACATGGCCCGATGCAGCTTATGATCTGGTGGCGGCCATCTTCATCCAGTTCGCGGGACCCAAAGGCCGCGCGCTCATGTTCGACGGCATACGCCGCGCCCTCAAGCCCGGCGGTCTACTGATTCTTCAAGGCTATACCCCGCGCCAACTTGAATACAGAACCGGCGGCCCGCCGGAAGCTGAAAACATGTATACCCAAGCGCTGCTGAAAGAAGCTTTTGGCGACTGGGAGACCCTGCATATGCAGGAGCATGATGATTTCATCAGCGAGGGCACCGGTCACCACGGCCGGTCGGCGTTGATCGATCTGGTGGCACGAAAGCCTGCCCTGTCGCGCTGATCACGAACGGCAGTCATTGAAGGCCGGACGGACGGATGTGCGATTAGTGAAATGATAGAATCGTCCAGTGACCCCGCGTGACCGCGCCAGCCTCATCATGAAGACGCCTCGACTCTGAGGCCTTGCCGTCGTGCAGCTTCCGGGCCCTGTTTCCCAATCCGTTTATCATTGGCGCCGTGTCGTAATTGCCCTTTGGCTTTCAGCTGCGGCTCATGCCGCAATTCTGGCCTTCATTCGTGTGGGTCCGGCCACAGCGCCTTCGTCCACGGGCGCGTTGCAGGTGAGGCTGGAAGCGTCGGCCACGGCAACTGTGCCCGCTGCTGCACCTGCTCCGACTGCGAGTCCAACCCTGCCGAAAACGCTGCCCGAGCCGGAAAAACAAGCGAGCGCCATTAACACGGCGCGGCCCCAGATCGACGAACCTGAACCGTCCAGCATTCCCCACCTGGATCTACCCGAACTGGCGGACACCACGTATTACGACTCTCTGGCGCTGGATGTTCAGCCCGAAGCCGTAGGCGCCATCGAGGTACCCGACCCCGATGCAGGATCACCCAACCCCCGCGTGGGCTACGTGAAACTGCAGCTCAAGCTCGAGGCGGATGGCCGGGTGAGCGAAACCAAGGTGCTGGAGTCCAATCTTCCGCCTGTGTACGAGGCGCTGGCGCTTGATACATTCGGCAAGGCGAAATTCACTCCCGGGCGCAGGAATGGCCGGGCGGTACGGGCACGAATCGTGATAGAGGTGAATTTCAATACACCCCAGCCCAACTCACGGTGACCGGGTTGCGCTCTGCAGGGGATAGTCTTTAGGCAGCAGCACCCACAAGCGGCCTTTTTGCTTCATGCGGCCTGCCAGTTCGCCTGCCCCCGGGCCGACGCCGCAGAAGAGATCCGCCCGCACCGGACCCGCTATGGCGCCGCCCGTATCCTGGGCCATGACCAGCCGGTCCAAGGCTTGGTTGGAAAGGGGCTCGGTGGTTGAAAGAAATACCGGCGCGCCAAGCGGAATGAATTTTGGATCAACGGCAATGGAGCGGCCCACGGTCAGCGGCACGCCCAAGGCGCCAAGCGGTCCGCTGAGTTCATTGGGTAGTTCGCGGAAGAAAACATAGCTGGGGTTGCTGGCCAGCAGTTCGGGCAGTTTGTCCGGGTTCCTTCGCGCCCAGTCCTTGATGCCCTGCATCGAGGACTCCTCGAGTTTGAGTTCGCCTCGTTCCACCAGCAGTCTGCCGATGGAACGATAGGGATGGCCGTTCTGGTCGGCGTAGCCGACGTGCATGCGCTCGCCATTGGGCAACTCAATGAGGCCCGACCCCTGGATCTGCAGAAAGAACAGCTCCACTGGATCCTCCGCCCAGGCTATGGGCTGGGCCTCGAAGCGGCCATCTCCGCTTTCGATTTCGGCGCGGCTGTAATAAGGCACCAGTTTGTTGCCTTCCAGCCGGCCGCGTAGTCGCAGGTTTTTCAGCTCTGGGTAGAGGCTGCCCATATCAACGGCGATCAAGTCATTCGGCACGCCATAGACGGGGAAACGGGCGCCCTCGCTGGGTATCCGGTCGCCCTTGATCACGGGTTCGTAGTAGCCGGTGATGGTGCCATCAAGGCTGTTGTCTGCGCTCGCCACGGAATAGGGCAGGAAGTTCTCTTCAAAGAAGCGCTGTTGGGCGCTTGCATCCTTGGGGTCTACGGCGCGGGCCGTCGCGCAGATGGTTTGCCAGATGGCCTGATTCCTGAGGGCATCGCAGCTCTGCAGAAAGGCGGGCCAGGCTCCGCTGACCGATTGCGCATTCCAACTGGCAAGAGCAGGCCAGTCCACTGGGCGCAACTGGCCGGCGGAGGACTGTGTTGCGAATGGAACGGAAGGTAAAGGTGACGGAAGACGCAGTGGGGGCGCGGGGCGCGCTTCGACAATAGGTGGCAGGGTCTGGCAGGCGGCAAGGACCAATCCAACCAACAGCGCTGCAAAGCCATGCCGAAACGTCATGGCTATTTTTTCATTGTCCACCAGACAAAGAAGAGCATGAGCCCCAGTGCGAATGCTGCTTCCAGAATCAGCAGCCAAGTGCCGTCCTTAAGCATTCAATGCAGTACCCTGGGCATGGACAGGCTGAATTCCGTGATTTCCGCGTCAAATTTCTGTCCATCCTCGGCCACCATCTGGTAGGCGCCCCGCATTGCGCCAACCGGGGTTCCCATGGATGTGCCGCTGGTGTACTCAAACGATTCACCCGGACGCAAAAAGGGCTGCTCGCCCACCACGCCCAGCCCGCGGACTTCCTGGACCTTGTTGTCCGCATCGGTAATGATCCAGTGGCGGGAAATCAGCTGGGCGGCCACGGTGCCGGTATTCTCAATCGTAACCGTGTAGGCAAACACGTACCGGTCGGATGCGGGATCGCTTTGTTCCGGGATATAGGCAGTGCGCACCTTGATGGTGATGTCGTATTTGTTGCCTTCAGCCACGACGGCTCCTTCTGCTTGTCAGACCAGATTCTAGCGCCAAGTGCGGTAAAATGCCGACCTTCAGTGAATATAATCCCGGAGTCTTAACCATGACTTACCGCATCGCTCCTTCCATACTCTCGGCCAACTTCGCCAAGTTGGGCGAGGAGGTGGATAACGTCCTCGCATCGGGCGCCGACATCGTCCACTTTGACGTAATGGACAACCACTATGTTCCCAACCTGACAATCGGTCCGCTGGTCTGCGAGGCGTTGCGCAAGCATGGTGTGACTGCGCCCATCGACGTGCACCTGATGGTCAAGCCGGTGGATCGCATCATTCCCGACTTCGCCAAGGCTGGCGCCACTTACATCACGTTTCACCCCGAGGCGTCCGAACACATCGACCGTACCATAGGCCTGATTCGCGAACACGGCTGCAAGCCCGGCCTGGTGTTCAACCCGGCCACTCCGCTGGATGCGCTGGAATACACCCTGGACAGAATCGACATGGTGCTGCTGATGTCTGTCAACCCCGGTTTCGGCGGGCAGAAATTCATTCCCTACGTGCTCGACAAGGCGCGCACGGTGCGCCAGAAGATCAAGGCGACCGGGCGCGACATCAGCCTGGAGATTGACGGCGGCGTTGGGCCCGGCAATATCCTCGAAGTCGCCAAGGCGGGCGTGGATACCTTCGTTGCCGGTTCCGCCGTGTTCGGCGCAGCCAAGGACAGCGATCCGCGGCGCTACAACAGCGTGATCGCTGCGATGCGGGCCGAGCTGGCGAAAGTTTGATTTCTCAGGTCAGGATTCGCACCAGCGGTCAGGGGGGTCCTGTGCTCAAGTTTATGAATTTTGTGCAGCCCCAACCGCACCTTTTCAGACCCCTGACGCCTGAGCCCCACTCCAAGCAAGCATGAACTTTCCTCTCCCGATCAAGGCTGTCGTCATCGATCTCGACGGCACCCTGCTTGATACGGCGCCGGATCTGGCCCATGCGGCCGAACTGATGATGGCCGAGCTGGGCATGCCGTGCCCCTCCCTGGCTACCATTCGGACCTATATCGGCAATGGCGTGTCGCGCTTGGTGAAACGGGTGCTCACCGGGCAAATGGATACCGAACCTGAAACCGCCCTCTTCGACCGGGCCCTGCCGATCTATCACAAACACTATGGCAAGCATGTGGCCGACCAGTCGCGCCCGTTTGCGGGGGTGGTGGAGGGCCTGGAGGCGATGAAGGCGGCAGGTTTGCGCCTGGTCTGCATCACCAACAAGGCCGCGCAGTTTACCCATCCTTTGCTCAAAGCCACCGGCCTGCACGGTTACTTCGACTTGATTCTGTCCGGCGATGCCCTCCCCAGGCGCAAGCCCGACCCGCTGCCGCTCCAGCATACGTGCGAAACCTTCGGCATCCAGCCGCATGAGCTGCTGCTGATCGGTGATTCCCTCAACGACACCCAAGCCGCCCGCGCAGCTGGCTGCGCAGTCTTCTGTGTGCCGTACGGCTACAATCGCGGGCGTCCGGTCACCGAGCTGGATCTGGACGCAATTGTGCCGACGCTGGCGGACGCTGCGAAGCTGGTGGTCAAGGCATGACTTTCAGGCATCAGGAATCTGGATTCAGGGGTCAGGGGATGTGTCGCCGATGGCGGGGCATGGATTGATCCGTTGCGGGCAAAAGCTTGCTCCCACCCGATTTCCTGATCGCAGATTACTGACCCCTGACATGACTGAACAAGAATTCAACGAGTTGGCCCGCCGCGGGTATAACCGCATCCCCTTGGTGTGCGAATTGCCGGCGGACCTAGATACGCCGCTGGCGCTCTACTTCAAGCTGGCCAACGGGCCTTATTCCTATTTGCTGGAATCCGTGGTGGGGGGCGAGCGCTTCGGCCGCTATTCCATCATTGGACTGCCGGCCCGTACGGTGCTTAGGGTGTACGGCCGCCTGGTGCGGGTGGAACAGGACGGTCAAGTGGTCGAGGAAGAAGAGGTAGCCGACCCCTTGAGCTTCGTGGAATCCTTCGCTGCTCGCTTCAGGGCAGCTTCGCTGCCGGGGATGCCCCGATTTACCGGGGGACTGGCCGGTTATTTCGGTTACGACGCCGTCCGCTACATCGAGAAGCGTCTAGCCAAGGCGCACAAACCCGACGTAATTCGCGCCCCGGATATTCTCCTGCTGCTGACCGAAGAAGCTGTGGTGGTGGACAATTTGACCGGCCGTGCTGCGCTGGTGGTGCATGCAGATGCCATGGAAACGGGGGCCTATACCCGCGCGTTGGCGCGGCTGGACGAGTTGGCGACCCAGGCACAGCAGCCGCTTGCGCCGCCCCGGCTGGAGCCCGTGATGGCCGCGCGGGCGGACTCCGAATTTGGCGAGGAAGCTTTCAAGGCTGCCGTTACTCGCGCCAAGGAGTACATCGCCGCCGGCGACATCATGCAGGTGGTACTCTCGCAGCGCATGAGCCGGCCCTTTTCCGCCAGCCCGCTGACCCTCTACCGCTCCCTGCGCAGCCTCAATCCATCGCCCTACATGTTTTATTACGATATGGGCAATTTCCACATCGTGGGTTCTTCGCCGGAGATCTTGGTCAGGCTGGAAGATGACACGGTTACCCTGCGACCCATCGCGGGCACCCGCCCGCGCGGAGACACACGTGAAGCCGATCTCGTCCTGGAGCGTGAATTGCTGGCGGACCCCAAGGAGTTGGCCGAGCATCTGCAGCTGCTCGACCTGGGGCGCAACGACGTGGGCCGTGTGGCCGTCACCGGCAGCGTCCGGGTGACCGAGCAGATGGTCATCGAACGCTACTCCCACGTCATGCACATTGTCTCCAATGTCGAAGGCAAACTAAGACCCGGCCTGAGTCCCATGGACGTGGTGCGGGCGACCTTCCCGGCCGGCACCGTCTCCGGTGCACCCAAGGTGAGGGCCATGGAAATCATTGACGAGCTTGAGCCCTCCAAGCGTGGCGTCTATGCTGGTTCTGTGGGCTACCTGGGTTTTACCGGCGCGCTGGATCTGGCCATTGCCATCCGCACTGCCGTCATCAAGGATGGCACGCTATTTGTTCAAGCGGGAGCGGGCATCGTTGCCGACTCGGTGCCGGAAAGTGAATGGATCGAAACCCAGAACAAGGCGCGGGCGGTCATCCGTGCCGCCGAGCTGGTTCAGGCCGGATTGGAGCCGACTCTGGCGTAAATGCCGGGTTCCTTGATATGGGTCAGAATTTCACAGTTATTCTTGATCCTGACTCGACCGATCAGCCATTATGGAAGTACTGAGTAATTGCCAGCGCTGGCTTCGCAAACAAGCTTGCTCCTGTCAAGTGATTCGGTTGTGAGGAGTTTGGGTGCGATTGATTGGGGCGGCGCCTTATTCAGCGATTTGAGGTGCTTGTTTCTTGGTGTAAATGACGGCAAAGGAGGCAACAAATGAACGGGAAAGTTACGTTGATGATTTTGGGCGCGTTTCTGTTTGTCGCGGGGCCAGCCCACGCGGGCGATGCCAGTGCTGGTCAGGCCAAAGCGGAGGAGTGCGCGAATTGCCACGGGGAGGACGGCAAGGGCGATAGCGATAATCCCCCGATTGCCGGTATGGCCGAAGCGGATTTTATCAAGGTCTTAAAGGATTATAAGAGCGGGGCGCGCACCAAGAACAAGGCGATGATCAAGGCGTCGGCCAAACTGAGCGATGACGACATCGCCAACCTGGCTGCCTATTACGCGACCCTGAAGTAAGTCCTTGCCTCATTCGCGAGGCTGATAATGTTGCGCACGACACCCCTCCCCCCCTCCCCCGCGGGGGTTGGGTCTCGGGTGGAGAGAAGCGGGGTCCTTGGGTGGCTTCTCCCGCGCGTAGTGGGCGAAGCAGCACCCATTGCCCGGCGCCTTGTCCAATTGGGGATCGACAGGTCTGCTGCGTTCCGCAGCGGCTGCCCGTCTACGAAGGCGACGAGGTCCTTGCCGATACGTAGCCAGGCGACCCGAATTGACGTGTAGAGATTGCATTCCGACGGAAGCCAGATTCAGGAGCGGACGGATGCAAGTTAATTTCCGTCGTTCCGCGATCTAGTGGAAAATAATAATTTCGCCAAACACGCAAAGGCGGGTCCATGCAGTGCCCCCACCATTCATCTGCAGGGCTTGTTGGTCCATAGGATACAGGCGCCATGCTGCTGATGATCGACAACTACGACAGCTTCACCTACAACCTCGTCCAGTATTTCGGTGAGTTGGGAGAGAAGGTGATGGTCGTTCGCAACGACGAAATCGACCTGCCAGGAATTGCTGCGCTCGATCCCGACCATATTGTTGTTTCGCCTGGCCCCTGCACGCCCAACGAGGCCGGCGTTTCAGTGCCGCTGATCCGCGAATTCGCCGGCAAGATTCCCATTTTGGGGGTT
>DASQBT010000150.1:0-11825 GCA_035635075.1 Thiobacillaceae bacterium
ATCTGTGGTGCTGGCCCGCAATGATGCCGGCGAGTGCGTCTGTTTTCCCGTAGGCGAGAACCGCCACCAGCACGGCATACTGGATATGACTACTGTGCCGGCCCGCGTAAATGCGGAATTGAGTTCCCAGGCGCAGGATCAGGCACGGGTAGTGGCGGAAAAACTTAACTATGTCGGCACCCTCGGAGTGGAGTTCTTTGTCTCAAACGGCGGGCTGCTGATCAACGAAATCGCCCCGCGCCCCCACAATTCGGGTCATTACACCCTGGATGCCTGCGTGACGGACCAGTTCGAACAACAAGTGCGGGCACTGTGCGGGCTGCCGTTGGGCGATGCGAGGCTGCTGACCCCGGTGGTGATGGTGAATCTGCTCGGCGATGTCTGGTGCCCCGAGCCCGACTGGATGGCCTTGCTCGTTCACCCGAACATCAGGCTGCATCTCTATGGCAAGAGTGAAGCCCGCCCCGGCCGCAAAATGGGTCACTACAACTGCCTGGCCGCCAGTGTCGAAGAGGCCGAAAGCTTGGCGCGTGCCACCCGCGCAAGTCTTGGTATTTCGCCGCAATCCTGATTGCCGGCATGGGGTTTTACTGGCTTGCGGCAATCCTCGGCCCATTCCGTGAGCCGTCTTCCCCCTTAGCTTCCGCCCTTGGTCAGGGCGGCGAGTTTCTGCTCCACGCGCACGCCGTCTTCCACCACGCGAATCTGGATTGGCAAGTGTGGCAGGTCGCGGCTGATCCAGACCGAGATGGCCTTTTGGCCGAGTGTGGCATCGCGGCGGTACTCGACCACCTCAAATGTGCCGGCGGGCGTCGTCATCGGCGGGGAAGGGTATTGGCTGTAGCGATAGGTATCCACATCCTTGCCGTTTGCTACGGGCACCACAAGCTTGTCAGGCAGGCCGGGCAAATATAGGAACGAGTAGAGCTGTGAAAGATTGTCCTGCGTTCCGGCGGACAATGCTTCCTGCCTCACCAGATCATTGTGCCTGAGGGTGAGCTGCATGGCCTTCCAGTCAAATTGCACCTGGTCGGTTTTTTTCGGATTATCGCTGCGCAGGCGGCGGTACAGGGTGGGGGCGAGATTGTTGTTGGAGATGAACCCCTGGCTTTCCAGGCGGTTAGTTCCGGAAACGATGAGTTTCAGTGGACCGATCGCCCGACTCTCGCTGACCAGGGAATAACGCTCACCGGTTCTTCGAAATGCATCAGTTACCTGGCCCATTTCGATGCCATTGCGCGCCAGGCTGTAAACGGCCGTGAAGTTTGATCCGGCCGCGGAGGCCGCGCTTGCCCAGTGGGCCAGAGAAAAAATCAGGCCTGACAGTAAGAGTCGGATCATCATCAAGTAGGGGGGAAGGAATCGGAACATACTGCCTGTGACGTTGTTTCTCCGCTGACGTTCACCACTCCGTCCGAAATGACCAGTCGATTTTGTGCAAACCAGCGCACCGCCATGGGATAGATCCGGTGCTCCTCGGCCAGCACGCGCGCGGCCAGCGTCTCCGGCGTGTCTTGAGGCATCACTGGCACGGCAGCCTGAATGATGATGGGACCGTGGTCCAGTCTGGGCGTGACAAAGTGCACCGTACAGCCGTGAATCTTGACCCCTTCCCCCAATGCTTCTGCATGCGTGTTTAGTCCCGGGAAGGCCGGCAGCAGCGAAGGGTGAATATTGACGAGGCGGCTCTGGTAGTGTTCCACGAAGCCCTTGGTGAGAATGCGCATATAACCGGCCAGAATAACCAAGTTGGCGCCGGCTTCGTCGATTCGTGCCGCCAAGACCTGGTCGAATGCCTCGCGGCTGGAGTAGGCTCGGTGATCCAGGCCGAGCGCGGGAATGTTGCGCTGTCGCGCGTAATCAAGTCCAGGCGCATCGGGCCGGTTGCTGATGACCGCGGTGAAGGTCACCGGCAGGTCGGCCTCAAGCAGCGCCTTTAGATTGCTGCCGCGGCCGGAGAGCAGAACAACAGCCTTGGTCATTTATCCGACAAAGAGGAAGAAAAGGCAGAAGAAGTTGGCATCAAGGATATTCGCCCGCCCTCTTTTGCGAAACGGAATTACCCAATTGCGATCTGTTGGCCGCCGGCTGCACGCGCGACGATTTCACCGATCTTCCACGCGGTTTCGCCCGCAGCTCGCAGCTGCGCCAGTGCCGCGTCAACGTTTTCCGGCGCAACAATCACCACCATGCCAATGCCGCAATTGAAGGTGCGATACATTTCGGCATTGTCAATATTTGCGGTGGATTGCAGCCAGTCGAATAGCGGCTCCCAGGACCAGGCGCTGCGCTGCAAGACCGCTGCGCAGGTATGCGGCAGCACGCGCGGAATATTGCCGGTGAGGCCGCCCCCGGTGATATGCGCCATACCCTTTACCGGCAGGGTCTGCATCAGGTCAAGCAGGGGCCTTACGTAGATGTGGGTGGGCGCCATCAGCACATCGACGAACGGGCGGCCATGAAAATTCGCCTTGAGATCTGCGCCGCTGACTTGCAGGAGTTTGCGTACCAGCGAATAGCCGTTGGAATGGCAACCGCTGGAAGCCAGACCCAGCACCGCGTCGCGGGGCTGGATATTGCGGCCGTCTATCAGTTCCGACTTTTCTGCCACACCCACGGCGAAGCCGGCCAGGTCGTATTCACCGTCCGGGTACATGCCAGGCATTTCCGCCGTTTCGCCGCCGATCAGGGCGCAGCCCGCCTGCTTGCAGCCTGCCGCAATGCCGGCAATCACTGCTTCGGCGGTATCCACGTCCAGTCTTCCGGTGGCGAAGTAATCGAGGAAGAACAGCGGCTCGGCACCTTGTACCAGGATGTCGTTGACGCTCATGGCCACCAGGTCGATTCCGACCGTGTCATGTTTGTTAAGCTGGAAGGCCAGCTTGAGCTTGGTGCCTACGCCATCGGTGCCGGAAACCAGGACCGGCTCGCGATATTTCTTTGAGATTTCGATCACCGCGCCAAATCCGCCGATCCCGGTCAGCACCTCAGGCCGCAGCGTGGCTCGGGCCAGCGGCTTGATGCGTTCCACCAGGGTGTCGCCCGCATCGATGTCCACCCCGGCGTCTTTGTAAGAAATGGAAGTCACTTTAGACTCGGAAACTTCAAAGCCGTCATTTTACCGTCTATGAGCTTCTCTCGCCCCGAAAACCTCGGCTGGCTGGCATTGGCCGTGCTGGGGGCGCTGGCTGCGCTGGTCTACCTATTGGCGCCGGTGTTAACGCCTTTCCTGGCGGGCGCATTGCTGGCCTATATCTTCGACCCCGCGGCAGACCGGCTGGAGCGCTTGGGTTTAGGCCGAACCCTTGCCACGTTGCTGGTGCTGGTGAGTGTGGGCTTGGTAGCGATGGGCATGATCCTGCTGGTGATTCCCCTGTTTGCCAGCCAGATTCAGCAGCTGACCGAGCGCCTGCCGCAATATCTGGGCTGGCTGCAACATGAGTTGCTGCCTACCCTGGCAGGACTGCTGGGGGTCAAATTGGATCTCGATATATCCACCGTGCAAGATTGGCTGGCGCAACATGCGCAAACCGCGGGGTCGGCTGCGAGCCGGTTTTTGCCGCGACTGGGTAATGGCGCGCTGGCAATTATTTCCGCCTTGGTCAATCTGCTCCTGATACCGGTGGTGATGTTCTACATGCTGCGTGACTGGGATTTGCTGGTTGCGCGCATCGACCATCTGGTTCCCCGCGGCTGGCATGGGCCGGTCAGCAGGCTGGCAAGCGAGATCGATCGCGTGCTGTCGGAATTTCTCCGCGGCCAACTCTCGGTCATGGTGGTGATGAGTGTCTTTTACGCCTTCGGCTTGTGGCTGGTGAATCTGGATTTCGCTTTGCCGATCGGCATTTTGACGGGGATGCTGGGCTTTATTCCATTCGTCGGCGCGACCCTGGGGTTGTTGCTGGGCGTGTTGGAGGCAAGCTTGCAGTTCCAGGCCCTATCCGGCGTGCTGTCCGTGCTCGGCGTATTCATTGCCGGCCAGCTTATCGAAGGGATGGTGGTGACGCCCAAACTAGTGGGCGGGCGCATCGGTCTGCATCCGGTGGTGGTGATTTTCGCTCTGGCGGCGTTTGGCCAGCTATTCGGCTTCGTTGGCGTACTGCTGGCCCTGCCCATGGCGGCGGCGCTGCTGGTGGCGCTGCGTCAGGCGCGGGCGGCATACCTGCAAAGTCCGGCTTACCAAGGCGGCTATAATGCCAAGCTTTCGCCTCTCGCTTCTGCCATGGCCGCCCCCCTGTTCGTTAGCACCATCACGAGTCTGCCGCTCATCTCCAAGGGCAAGGTGCGGGACATTTACGCGGTGGACGACAGGCGGTTGCTCATCGTCACCACGGATCGCCTGTCGGCCTTTGATGTCGTAATGCCCACCCCCATTCCCGACAAGGGTAGGGTGCTCACGGCGATCTCCCAATTCTGGTTCGACAAGTTGAGGGGGACACTTCCCAATCAGCTTACCGGAGATGCGCCGGAATCGGTGGTGGAGGCCAATGAGTGCGACCAGGTCGCCGGCCGCGCCATGGTGGTCAGGCGCCTCAAGCCCCTGCCGGTGGAAGCCATCGTGCGTGGCTATCTAGCGGGTTCGGGTTGGAAGGAGTATCAGGAGCAGGGAAGCGTGTGTGGCATTGCCCTTCCAGCCGGGCTGCGCCAAGCCGATAAGCTGCCGGAGCCCCTGTTCACCCCTTCCACCAAGGCCGAGCTGGGCCAGCATGACGAAAACATCAATTTTGCCCGTTGCGAGCAACTGCTGGGCAACTCACTGGCTGCCCGGGTGCGGGATGCCAGCATCGCGCTCTACACGAAAGCCGCCGAGTACGCAGTCACTCGCGGCATTATCATCGCCGACACCAAGTTCGAGTTCGGCCTGGATGAACGGGGCAACCTCTATCTGATCGACGAAGTTCTTACCCCGGATTCCTCCCGCTTTTGGCCAGCCGATCAGTACCAGCCCGGCACCAATCCCCCCAGCTTTGACAAACAATTTGTCCGCGATTGGCTGGAAGCGACTGGCTGGAACAAGCGGCCGCCCGGACCCGCCTTGCCAGACGAGGTGGTGCGGCAGACCGCGGCGAAATACCAGGAGGCCTTGCGGCGGCTGACTATTTGAACGTGGCGTTCAGGTAATCCGCCACTGCCTTGACCAATTCTGTGTCCATGCCGGTGTAAAAGTGATCTGCATTCGGGATCATTTGTTGCCTTGAACCAGGTTTCCCGGCCAGCGCTTTTTCCCGCTCAGGCGCATGCGCCAGCACTTCGGGAAAGTCGTTCTCGCCAAACAGGTCAAGTACGGGTAGCTTGAGCTTGCTGAAATCGAGCTTGGCTCCGACGCCGATCGCGACCCAGGCCTTGACCGCTGGATCCGGGTGGTCGGTCAGGTAGGCATAGGTCATCCACGATCCGAGGCTATGCGAATCGATCACGATCCGCGAATAGCCCTTGCTCTTGAGGAAATCCACCGCCAAGCGCAGGCGCTCCTTGGCTTCCGGGAAGGTTGAGACGTAGTCTTCGTCGTTGGCGTCGTTTTTCAACACCGGCATCTGCACCGACAAGGTTGTGTAGCCTTGGTCGGCAAGTGAACTGCGCAGCACGCCGATCATCCCCCAGTCCGGATGCACCCCGCGACCGTGCACTAGGATGATGGCGGTCTTGGCGTCCTTGACCGGCGTGTAGAGGGTAAGAAGCTGATGCTTATTGGATTGCCTCAAATAGACCGGATCGCCCACCACGATCCCGGGAACGACCTCATCGGCCCATTTCTTCTCGCGGGCATAGTCCGCGGCAAAGCTTGGCTGCGCAAGAAACTGGCCAATGAAAGCCAATAAAATCATAATATATTTCATCTTTTCTCCAATTTTTGTTCGAATGGGGTAATAAATTGCTGGCATGAGCCTAAATTCGGACTTATAAATACCGTTCTAAACCAAGTGAGCTAGTGAGCGGAATCCGCGGTCTAGGCCAGCACCGATTGGAGAACTCTTTGAGCATTCAACGTTTGCATTCAGTAGAAAACACCGGCAGCAATCTTTCCGCTGAAGATTCAGTCCGCCCGGAGTGGTCGGGGGGCTTTGTCCTGATTGTAGACGATCGGGGTACCGCGCGGAGTCTGCTGGAGGGCTTGGCCCGGTCTCTCGAGCCGGGCCTGTTGGTGGAAAGTTATGCCGATCCCAATCAGGCATTGGCGAGGGCTGCTGAGTTGACGCCGGACCTCATTATTTCCGATTACCGGATGCCGAGCATGGACGGTGTCGAATTCACCCGCCGGTTGCGCGCCTTGCCCAGATTGGCTGACGTGCCGATTGTTATCGTAACCGTGGTGGAAGACCGGCAGATTCGCTATCAGGCGCTGGAGTCCGGCGCAACGGACTTCCTCACTCGGCCCATCGACCCCCAGGAATGCCGGGCCCGGTGCCGCAATTTGTTGGCGCTCAGGCGCAGCCAGCGTGTCGTGAGCGATCGGGCGAAATGGCTGGAAGAGCAGGTAATGCAGGCGACCCGGGATATCCAGGTACGCGAGCAGGAAACCTTGCTGATACTGGCGCGGGTAGGGGAATACCGAGATCGGCAAACGCGTTACCACATCATTCGCATGGCAAAATTTGCCCGCGCCATCGCCGAGGAACTCAAGCTTACTGCGATGGAATGCGACGAGATCGAGTCCTCGGCGCCCATGCATGACATCGGAAAAATCGGCATACCCGATAATATCCTGCTCAAGCCCGGCGCCCTCACCAAGGAAGAAACGCTGAATATGCGCCGGCACCCGAGGATCGGGCACGATATTCTGGCCGACAGCCCCTCCCGCTTTCTGCAGATGGGTGCGGTCATCGCCCTCGGCCACCACGAAAAATTCGATGGCACCGGCTATCCGCAGGGCCTGGTTGGCGAGTCCATTCCCCTGCCGGCCCGCATTGCCGCGGTGGCAGATGTGTTTGATGCGCTGACCTCGGTCAGACCTTACAAGAATGCTTGGTCGATGCAGGAGGCATTGGACTGGATCAAGAGCCAGATCGGCAGCCACTTTGACCCCGCCTGCGCCCGAGCCTTTCTGGTCCGACTGGATGAGGTCGCCCAGATCATGCAAGAGTACCCGGATGCAGGCGCCTGATTCCCCGCCCACCATGCGGAGCTTGATTCTTGACGCCATGGCGGATATCCGCCAGCGGATACGCGCGCGCCCGGACAGCGAGTTTCAGCAGGCCCTTATAAGGGTGGTCATCGGCGCGGTGTTTTATGCATTCTTTTCCAGCGCGATTGTCCGTCTTCCTTTGGTGCTGCGTGAGCACGCTCAGTCAGTCAGTCTAGCGTTCATTGTCATATCCGTGGCCTTGCTTGGGGTGGTAGCAATGAGTCGCTCTGCTGTCCCGGCACGCCGGGTGTTCGGCATGGCTCTTGATTTTTTTACCGCGTCCTATCTGTTGATCCAAGCGGGTGAATCGGGCAGTCCATTGCTGGTCGTCTATCTGTGGGTCACCCTGGGCAATGGATTTCGATATGGGGTGAATTACCTTTTTGTTTCTGCGGCGTTTGCCATTTCGGGATTTGCGTGCGTGATGCTCGTGTCTCCTTATTGGCGCACACATGAGGCAATTGGCTGGGCGTTCCTGTTGTGCATGATTGCGGTGCCGCTTTACACGGCGTCCCTGCTCAAACAGTTGCATGGTGCGGTCAAGCGTGCGCAGGCTGCCAACGCCGCCAAATCCCAGTTCCTGGCCAATATGACGCATGAATTGCGTACTCCGCTCAATGGGGTGATAGGCGTGGCCGATCTCCTGACCGAAACCAAGCTGAGCCGCGAACAGAAAGAACTGACCGAGGTCATCCGGTCATCGGCAGACACCCTCCTTAAGCAGATCGAAAATGTGCTCGATATCTCGCGAATCGAGGCGGGCAAGCAGCTGGTGGAAAGCGTGGATTATGACCTTCACCGCTTGGTGAACGGCACGGTGTTGATGCTGGAACCCCAGGCAAGCAAGAAGGGCCTTGTTCTGGCCAGCCATATCGCGCCGCAAACTCCATTTCAATTGCACGGCGATGCCCGGCATTTGCGCCAAGTCTTGATCAACCTGATTGGAAATGCCATCAAGTTTACCGAACACGGCAGGGTCGACCTGTATGTCCGGCCGCAGGGTCTCGGAACCAAGCTCAAACTCCGTTTTGAAGTGGTGGATACCGGCATCGGCATTGCCGAGGATGCCCAGGCGCGGATCTTTGAAAGCTTCAATCAGGCCGACGCCTCGATCACCCGCCGATTCGGTGGAACCGGGCTGGGAACGTCAATTTCCAAGCAACTGGTTGAACTGATGGGCGGACGAATCGGCTTTTCCAGCCGGGTCGGCGAAGGCACTACCTTCTGGCTTGAATTGCCCGCTGTCCAGACGAAAGAGCAGGACACAGCAGGGGGCCCGGACAAGACCCTTGTTCAACTGCAGGTTGGGGTATTGGCCGATGCAGAATTGCGCGTTCGTCTGGCCGATCTGATTCGCGCCTGGGCAGGAGAAGTCGTGCCGGTGGGCACGCCAATTTCGATCCTGTCCGGTCTGACTGATGGATCGATGCAGGATCTGCGGGCGGTGGTCGTGGAACGCCAGCAGCTTGGCGCCCAGGCCAAATCGTTTATTCAACTGCTGCAGGACTGTCCGCGCAAGGTGCCGGTTATCCTGGTGGACAACGACTCGGAGCATCCGGTTCCGGATGGCGAATGGCTGCAAATGGGCTATTCCGCGGTGCTCAAAGCGCCAATTAATCCGACGCTGCTGTTTAACACGCTGCATGCCGCGGCCACCGAAACGGAACTGCCGGAAAATGTGGTTTCCCTGGCGGAGCACTTTCAGGCCAAGGCCGGCGGCCACTGCAAGCTGCGAATCCTGGTGGCGGAAGACAATCCGGTCAACCAAAGGGTAATCCGGGGCTTGCTCGAAAAAGCCGGCCATGAGGTGGTGGTGGCGCGGGACGGAGAAGAGGCCCTATCCTTGCTGGAAACGAGCCAGGAGAAATTCAGCGTCGCCGTTCTGGATATGCACATGCCCAAGTTCTCCGGACCGGAAGTGGCCAAGCGCTGGCGCTTTATGGAACATGAGCATCTTCCCCTCATCATGCTGACCGCGGATGCGACAGAAGAGGCTCAACAAATTTGTACCGAGGCGGGGGTGGATGCTTTTCTGACCAAGCCGGTCAACAGCCGCAGCCTGATGGAAATCCTGGCCAAACTTACCAGTCAGGAAAGAGCCGAAGTCGTGCCGGCTAAAGCGGTGGAGCAACGCAACCGGGCCGCGGTGGATGAGGATGTCCTGCGGGAACTGGGTGAGCTGGCCGGTGGTCTGGATTTCGTGCGCGATCTGGTCGACGGCTTCAAGCAGGACGCAGAGCGATCCTACGTGGAGGCAGAATCAGCCTTGTCCGCGCAGGATTATGGCGCCTGGAAAGACCATCTCCATATGCTGAAGGGCGGTGCGAGCGATGTGGGCTGCGCACTGCTGGCAGCGGCGTGCATCGACGCGGAACGCATCAAACCCTATGAAATCGCCCAGCCCGTGGCCGGGGAGAAACTGGCTGTGGTGCGGGCAGCCTTGGACAATGCCAAGGCTGCACTGGAAGATTACCTAGCCAGCCAGCGGAGCGCTGTTAAAGGGAGCTGAGGCCTCGGCCTTGCCGTTTTGCCGACTGACCAGTCGCTCCATCATGCGCAGGTCCTTGGGTTCAAGACGCATCGCAGCATCGACCCAAATATCGGCAACCTGCATCAATTCGTCATAGGAAACCGGCTGGCTGATTTCCCGCGCAGCGCGCAGAGCCAAGGCGCCGTTGCGCGAGCGAGCTTCGCGGCGAATGTACTCATAGACTGCCTGCTCGCCTTCCCCGGGTTCGGCCAGCACATCGACCACTCCCAGTTCATGAAGTTCTTCGGCCAGATAGAGCTTGCCGGAGAGAATGATCTTTTCTGCTTTCTGATGTCCGATCCGTCGTCCGAGCAGTGTGATCGCCCCCATGCCGGGAAACAGATTGAACAAGATTTCCGGAAAGCCCATTTTGCAGCCGCGTTCGGCGATCAAGACATTGCCCGACAGGGCGCATTCAAAGCCGCCCCCCAAGGCATCACCTTGAACCAGAGTAATGGACTTCAAACCAGGTCGGTTGAGATGCGTCGCATTGTAGTAAAGCGGGTCAATGCAGGCCCTTGCGTAGCTCAGCAATTGGTCACGCTTTCGTGCTGCGATCAGCTGACTGAACAAATTCAAGTCGCCACCGAGGTTATATATGCCGGGGGCGGACGAGGCAATGACCATGTATCGGATGTCGCTTGCGCCAGGGTCATCGATTTGCCTCACTAATTGGCTAAACCAGGCAACGTATTCGGAAAGAAGGGTATGGGTGAAGCATGGCCTGGGCTCTGCATGCATGTAGCCCCACGCAATCTGATTGTGGTCATCAAAGAACGTGGTGAGTTGAGTAAATCCGGTGGCCTGAACTGGCAGAGTGTCCTTTACTGCTTGCAGATGCGACATTTGTGCGCTCCTTGGCTTGATACAACGTGACGCGGTTATTCCCTCAACGGCGTTCAGAATAACGCCGCACCTGGGATAGAAACAACAAGCCCACTCTCGATTCTGATCGGACCTCAATAGCTGGATGAAACCGCTACTTTTTTATCAACATCCGGTGCCTCCGCAGAGTCGGCCCGAATATTGCTTAATGTCCATCTCCGCATTCAATGAGTTAAAGATAGCCAAATCGTAATAACCTGACAAGTACTGCCAATCGTGTCTACAGCGCCAACGCCATCCTGACGGCAAGAATAAACAACAGCAGCGCAAAGACTTCTTTCAACCTTGCCACCGGCAGCGCATGCGCGGTCTTGGCACCTAGCGGGGCGGTGAAGATGCTGCCCAAGGCAATGCCGCTCAGAGCCGGTAGGGACAGAAATCCGAGGCTGCCAGGAGGAAGTCCCACATGCCGCCAGCCGCCGATTAGGTATCCGATTGCGCCCGCCGCCGCGATGGGAATCCCGATCGCAGCCGATGTGCCTATGGCCCGGTGCAGCGGCACGTTGCACCAAGCCTGGAACGGAACAGACAGCGTGCCGCCGCCGATACCTACCCAACTAGATACCGAGCCGATGATGCTCCCTGCGCCAAACATGCCCAACCGACCGGGCAATTCCCGGCTAGGCTTGGGTTTGAATTTGAATGCCATCTGCAGGGCCGCATAAAATAGAAACGCGACGAAGAAAATTTTCAGCGGCCGTGCCGGTATCAAGGTGGCCAGCCAAGCTCCTGCCAGCGTGCCGCAAACGATCCCCGGGGCGATCTGTTTCAGCGTCGACCAGTCCACTGCACCATGACGGTGGTGCGCACGCACACTCGACAGCGACGTGAACAGGATGGATGCCAATGAGGTGCCAAGCGCAAGATGGGGCTGGATAGCCGGGGGGACGCCCTGTACATCGAACAGCCAGATTAATGCCGGCACGATGATCAGCCCGCCTCCGACGCCCAGAAGACCCGCCACAAATCCGGCCAGGAGACCCAGGCCGAGATAGGCCCCGAGGAATTCTGGGGTCATGGGGGCGTATTTTCTCCTCCCTGAGGAACCGGAGTTAGCGCTGACGGAGAAGTGTAAGGATTCATGGAATAGCCTTGGAACGCTGGGCCATTTTTCCTCCGGCGACCCCTTTGGGGGACGTCGACAGCAGTCCGAGAATAAACTCGTATTCCTTCGGATCCACCGGCGTAACGGACAAGCGGTTACCTTTTTGCAGAATACGCATGTTGGCAAGTTGCGGATGATCGCGCAGCTCCTTGATCGAAATCAGCCGCGTTTTCTTGACGAAT
>DASQBT010000151.1:0-2427 GCA_035635075.1 Thiobacillaceae bacterium
CCTTCCAGCAGGTCGTGGCTGAGGATCTGGTTCTCGGGAAAACGCCCTTCGAGTGACCGTTCGAACGCATCGACATCATAGATTCCCTTGCCAATGAAAGAGCCTTCCTGGAACAGATCCTGGTAAACATCGGAGACGGCGCGCGAGTACGGGTCGATGCCCGCCTCACTGCCGTACAGCCGCGCATACCACGACCGGTTCGCACCGGGCAGGCTCACGGCCACGCGGGGTTGCAGGATGCCGTACCCCTCACAGACCCGCTGCCTGTCTTCGTCGTAACGCGCCCGATTCAGGGGGTGCGCCAGGGTGCCCACACACTGCCACGCCGCGTCGCGCGGCAGTTGCGTATCGGTGTCCAGAGTAATCACATACTTCACGTTCGCCAGCACGTCCGTCCTGCCGACAATCAGCGAGAAGCGATCTTCCGAGCCGCCGCGCAGCAGCGCATTCAAGTCCCCCAGCTTGCCGCGCTTGCGCTCGTAACCCATCCAGAGCCGCTCCTGCGGATTCCACCGGCGCGGGCGATGAAACAGGAAAAAAATATCGCTGTCGGCATGCCGGTATTTTTGATTCAGCGCTTCGATCTGTTGCTGCGCCAGGCGCAACAGCGCTTCGTCCTCAGGACAGGTTTTCTGGGGCGCGTCGCGAAAATCGGTCAACAGACCGAAGTGCAGGTTTTCGTCGCGATTGGCCAGGAACCTGATTTCCAGCGCCTCGACCAGAGCGTCGATGCCGGCGGCGCTGGTGAGCATGGTCGGGATCACTACCAGGGTGCGCGATTCCGGCGGAATTCCTTGGGAGAAGTCCAGTCGCGGCAGCGGCTGTGGCGTCGCCAGCAGTGTCGCCAGCCAGTTCACCAGCGCCACTGCCAACTGACTGGTGGACAGCGGTAGGAGGATCACCAGCAGCGCGAGTAGCCAACCCGGTGATCCGGCGGCATACGCCTGCTCCAGTAAGCTCCCGCTGAGGATCGCCGTGAGCAGCGTGATCGCGCCCAGATACACGAACAAAGGAAACCGGCGGCTTATTTTTCGCGGAACCGCCGCAATGGACAGGCGCATCCGAGCCAGGCGTTCGAGCTGTGGCAATCCCTCGTCGATCAGGTAGAACCCGACATGCGCTGCCCGGGCGTCGCCGCCTTTGTCAGCCGCGCCCTCGCGCGCCAGGTGGATCGCCTGGCGCGCCACTTCAGCCTCGGATAGCCGGCTGTTCTTCGCTATTTTCTCCACCGCGTGGCGGTAGCGGTCACGGGTGGCAAAATCCATCTTGCTGTGAACGCCGCCCGGATCCTGGCGCAATGTCTGCTCGACCACACTCAACGTTTCTACGAACTCGCGCCAGTCCATCGCCCCCAGCAAGCGAAGACTGCCGATACTGTTGCTGATGGAGACCTGGTCGGCGGCCTGTTGCTGGTTCTCCGCCTGCACCAACTGCTCGATCGTCAAACCCGATTCGGCAAGCCACTGCTCGATCCAGGTGAGTGGCACTGCCAAAGCGGAGCTCTGTCCCTGCAGCCGGCGCGCCAGTTCCGCCACAAAGGCGCCCGACAGCGGCGGATTGGACCGCGCCATGTCCGCGATCACCAAAATCAGACTCTTCGGGTCCTTCTCGGCGATTTCCATCATCTGGTCCGCCCACGTGTCAGCCAGGTTGCGGTCGATCCTGGCGGCGGCGATCCGGGCGCCGACCCGGCGGAGATTTTCGATCAACGCCAGCCGCAGCATGATGGGAATTGCCCACAATTCGCCTAAGGTGAGAACGGTGACCTGCTGGTAGGCCGTTACGAAGCGGCCGAGACTTTCCGGATCCACCTGTCCATCGCCGTGCGCGATCGTTTCCAGCGCAATGTCGTACACGCGCGGAAGTCCAGCCGACGGACCGTGAGCCAGGCGGGGTAGCTCCCGGCTGTAACCCTTGGGCAAGTGTCGCTTGGCCGTGCGAATCTGCTCTTCGATCAGATAGAAGTTATCGAGCAGCCATTCCCCGGCCGGCACAATCCGGCGGTTTGCCTTGACCGTCGCTGTCAGCAGGTGACAGGCTCCTTTCAGAACCGCTTCATTCTCGGTCAGCCGCGGCAGCAACTGGTCCGGCGCACGTCCTGGACTTAACTGGTGCGAGCCCGCCAGGATTTTGCCATGCTGCTCCATCTGCGCGCTGCTGAACAGTTCCGCTCGCAGCGGCGGCTCGTCGCCGGCGTACTTTTGTGTCAAGTCTTTAGTACGGAAATACCCTTTACAAAAGGGAGTATATTACCGAAAATCATCTGGCGGTTTACCGTCAAGTCTAAGGTCTCCTTCTGGAAACGAAGTCTGCAGCGAGCGCAAGCACGATGGGCCTGCTCCCTTAACCGAGTCCAAGGCTCATGCGGGATCGGACTCACTGAGAGTTTATCGAGCACATTGAGGTAATGATGACTTCGAACCCCTT
>DASQBT010000152.1:0-32486 GCA_035635075.1 Thiobacillaceae bacterium
GCGTGGACTACCAGGGTATCTAATCCTGTTTGCTCCCCACGCTTTCGTGCATGAGCGTCAGTGTCATCCCAGGGGGCTGCCTTCGCCATCGGTGTTCCTCCACATCTCTACGCATTTCACTGCTACACGTGGAATTCCACCCCCCTCTGACGCACTCTAGCCATACAGTCACAAATGCAGTTCCCAGGTTAAGCCCGGGGATTTCACATCTGTCTTATATAGCCGCCTGCGCACGCTTTACGCCCAGTAATTCCGATTAACGCTCGCACCCTACGTATTACCGCGGCTGCTGGCACGTAGTTAGCCGGTGCTTCTTCTGCCGGTACCGTCATTAGACGGGGATATTAGCCCCGCCCGTTTCGCTCCGGCCGAAAGGGCTTTACAACCCGAAGGCCTTCTTCACCCACGCGGAATGGCTGGATCAGGGTTGCCCCCATTGTCCAAAATTCCCCACTGCTGCCTCCCGTAGGAGTCTGGGCCGTGTCTCAGTCCCAGTGTGGCGGATCATCCTCTCAGACCCGCTACGGATCGTCGCCTTGGTGGGCCTTTACCCCACCAACTAGCTAATCCGGCATCGGCCGCTCCAATCGCGCAAGGTCTTGCGATCCCCTGCTTTCCCCCAAAGGTCGTATGCGGTATTAGCGAATCTTTCGACTCGTTGTCCCCCACGACTGGGTACGTTCCGATGTTCTACTCACCCGTTCGCCACTAACTCAAGGAGCAAGCCCCTCAAGCCCGTTCGACTTGCATGTGTAAAGCATTCCGCCAGCGTTCAATCTGAGCCAGGATCAAACTCTTCAGTTCAATCTCTGTTTCGATTCTTGCGAATCTCGCTCACTCAAAGTCATTACCATTGAACTCAATCAATTTCATTACTCAAGCGTGAGCATAGGTACTTCAATACTTCTTCCACCAAACCCAATCAACCTCGGCTCAACACCTCAGTCAACCAGACTCGGCTACCTACCTACACCCACACCTATCGGCTGATATGTTTTTAAAGAACGATTTGAAACTGGTTGGTTGCGGGGGCAGGATTTGAACCTACGACCTTCGGGTTATGAGCCCGACGAGCTGCCAGACTGCTCCACCCCGCGCCCGATTAATCGACGCCCAGCTCGGCGTCAAGAAGCGAGACTATACAAAGATACTTTCGCCCTGTCAACAGCGCATTAGACTTCGTGTCCGTAGGAAAAGGGGACCGAATTTGATTAATCTTACATCATTGATGAATTAGGCGATGTGGAGGATCTTCCATGCATGTCACTTTGGTCTATGTGCACGTTATCGCAAACCATGAGGCTGATTTCATTGAGGCCACGCGAAGAAACCATGCGGCCTCTATCCAGGAGCCGGGCAACCTGCGCTTTGATGTCTTGCAAGCCGAGGAAGACAACGCCCGCTTTGTCTTGTATGAGGCCTACCTGACAGCCGAAGCCGCAGCGGCGCACAAGCAAACCTCGCACTATCACACCTGGAAAAAGACTGTCGCCCCCTGGATGGCAAGCCCCAGAAGTGGCGTGAGCTATGAGGGTCTTTGTCCGGAATTTGGGGACCAGCCACGTGTTTGATTTTTCCCTTTCCCGCATGCCTCGCATTGCGTTTGGCGCAGGGCGGATAAGAACTTTGCCCAGGCTTGCCCACGACTTTGGCAGGCGGGCTCTGCTTGTGACGGGTCGCCGGTCATTTCGCGGCATGCCTCAGTGGGAGGACTTGCTTTCAGGTTTGAGGACGCAGGGCATCACATATCTTCATATGACGGTAGATGGAGAGCCTTCCCCTCAACTCGTCGATCAGGTAGTTGCTGACTTCCAGGGCGAACAGATAGACGTAGTAATTGGCATTGGGGGCGGCAGCGCCCTGGACGCCGCGAAAGCCATCGCTGGACTGCTGAAGCCGGGAAACTCGGTGATGGATCATCTGGAAGGTGTGGGGCCGGAATTGCCCTACCGCGGACCCGTCACGCCCTTCATTGCCGTGCCGACGACTGCAGGGACAGGCTCCGAAGCCACGAAGAATGCCGTCTTGTCGCTGCATGGCGAGGACGGATTCAAGAAATCATTCCGCGACGAGAAGTTGGTAGCTGAGATTGCCCTAGTGGATCCCGATCTGTTGGCCAGTTGTCCGGCTGAAATCATCGCCGCAAACGGAATGGACGCCTTTACCCAGTTGCTCGAGTCCTATGTGTCGAGCAAGGCCAACCGATTTACCGACGCCCTGGCTTGGTCAGGAATGAAGGCGGTACGAAACAGCCTGCTGGTCTGGCATGAACAAGGCCCGCAAGCCCGCGATGCCCAATCAGGCATGGCGTACGCGGCGCTGATGTCGGGCATCACGCTGGCTCAGGTGGGTTTGGGCTCGGTGCATGGGCTGGCTTCGCCGCTCGGCGCGCTCTTCCCGATTCCCCATGGAGTGGTGTGCGGCACCCTGGTCGCAGAAGCCACCCGGGTTAACATTCAGGCACTGAAGAATCGCGACCAGGGTGTCGATGCCCTGAACAAGTACGCCCAAGTCGGTCGATTGCTGGGTCGGGACGGCAACCTGCCGGACGAATCAGCGCTGGAAAGATTGCTTGAGATCCTTGCAGACTGGACAGCACGGCTGAAACTGCCGAGATTGGGCCCTTACGGCATCAGGCGGCAGGATATTCCGCGTATCGTTGCCAACAGCCGGGGCAGCAGCATGAAAACCAATCCCGTCGTGCTAAACGACGACGAAATCGGGGCCATCCTTTCAGCCCGCTTGTAAGCCTTCATTTTCAGGGCGATTCATCCGTTAATTTTCAAGATCCTTTGGGGGGGAAGCATGAGTATGGGTGTGGTTCTTTTTTATGGCGTTATTGTCCTGCTGATTGTGTACGGCATTTTCATCTACAACCAGCTCGTCAACCTTAAGCACAATGTCAGCATGGCCTGGGCCAATATCGATGTGCTGCTGAAGCAGCGTCACGACGAATTGCCCAAACTGGTAGAAACCTGCAAGCAATACATGAAATTCGAACAGGAAACCCTGGAGAAAGTCATGCTGGCGCGCGCGCAGGTGGCCAGTGCGCGGGA
Source organism: Thiobacillaceae bacterium (assembly GCA_035635075.1). Taxonomy (GTDB): domain Bacteria; phylum Pseudomonadota; class Gammaproteobacteria; order Burkholderiales; family Thiobacillaceae; genus DASQBT01. The sequence goes on from DASQBT010000152.1 coordinate 3,057, forward strand.
AAGTCGCGATGTGCCTGGACTGGGACACGCCGAGGATGCCTTGAAGCTGGGTCTGGGCAGACTGTTTGCCGTGGCAGAAGCGTATCCGGATCTGAAAACCGACGAAACCTTCATCCATCTTCAAGACCGTATATCCGGGCTGGAAAATGCCATTGCCGATCGGCGCGAGTTCTACAACGATTCCGTCAACATCAACAATGTCCGTATCGAACAGTTTCCAGATAGCTTCGTTGCCAGCCTGTTCAAGTTCGGCCCCTTCCCGCTGCTCAGATTCAGTCAGAGCGAGAAGGCCGACGTCAACCTGCAGCAGATGTTCAAGGCCTGATGTTTTCATTGCGCCTCGCCGACAGCCAGTTAAGAGCCAGCAACTGGGGCTTGCTGGGAGTCTATGGTTTTGTCTGCCTGATCGGCTTGCGGGTCCAGCAGACCGGCGTCTGGAGCGTGTCTGCACTGTTTGTCCTGCTCTCAAGCCTTGTTGCCTGGTTGGTGAATCTGAAGCGCTTTCGGGCAGTCTTGGATACACCCACCTCAAAAGTCTTCTCTGCGCCTTTGGGGTATGTTGAGCTGTGCGGTCGCGGCAAGCAGCCGCCTGGCGACAGACTGTTCAGTTATCGGACCGGCCTGCCCTGCCTTTGGTACCGTTACAGCATAGAACGCAAAAGTGGCGACAAGTGGGTACACATGGAGTCGGGCGAGTCGCATGATACCTTCGGCCTGCAAGACACCACCGGCCTCATGCTGATTGACCCGGACGGAGCGGAGATCCTCACGTCCCGCAAGGAGGTATGGATCGAAGGAGATTATCGCAACACCGAATGGACTCTCATCGAGGGCGAACCGCTATATGCTTTGGGCGAACATGTAACGTTGGGCGGCGCACAAGCGGATCTGGATCGACGCGGAGACATCTCAGCGCTGCTGGGAGAATGGAAACGGGACAAGCCGGGATTGCTCAAGCGCTTCGATCATAATCAGGATGGCGAGATTGATATGGCCGAATGGGCCTTGGCGCGCAGCGCTGCCACGCTGGAAGTTGAACGAACCCATTTTCAGGTCAGCCTGGAGGATGGCGTACACGTCCTGCGCAAACCGCGCGACGGCCGGCCCTTTCTGGTGGCCAACCGCCTGCCGCGGCAGCTTGTCCAGCACTACCAAATTTGGAGTTGGGTTTATCTTGGGTTCACGTTCGCGAGCCTCGGCTTAATCCCCTGGATGCTGAGATGACATTTGTCCCAGCTTGCCTATATTGAAACTGTTAGTGAGGAGGTGAAAAAATGGACCAACCGGATAACGATACCAAGCCCGAATACGATCCCGCGCGCGTCATGGAGAAGCCTGACGGCTTCTACTGGCGTGATGAAGTCAGCGGCGAAGAGTTTGGCCCCTTCCCAACCTTGGCGGCGGCGGTTCGGGATATGGAATACAATGCCGACTCCGACTACGAGCCCGGTGAAAGCCTGGAAGAAGCCGAGGATGAGTTGGGAATCTCCGACTGGATCGATCCAGAAACCGGCCTCCCCGCGGAAGAATCGCTGACCCACCTGACTGACAACTAACGAATCTCCTTGTCCGCCTTGCGCGCCTCCCTTTCAAAAGGGTTGTCGCGATACGGATGACCGCCTTTAGCCCACGCCCACACGCTTGCAAGGGGGTAGGCGAGCAGGAACAACAATCCCCACAATTCATACTGCCTGACATGGGCCCGTTCATGAACCCGGGTGACGTGTATGGCTTGTTCGCTGATCCCCAGAACGACATGACCCAAGGTAATGGCAGCGACCGGTCCGAGAAAAGGCAGACCTGATTCCAGCAGTCGCCCCGGCCAGCCGCCCCAGGTTTCCCACACCCCGTGGCGCAAGCGGGCTCTTCCCCCGGACAGCACAGCCAGCATCGATAGCAACCCACCCAGCAGCGTGACGGGCGAAACCCAACAGTAAACCAATAGCCTGAACAGCAAGGTCATCTACCAAGTATGCTTGACGTGCCAAGGAATACCCAGCGCCTCGGGGTCGTTGCGGCTGTCGATCACCAAGGCCACGCCCTCGGCGCTCGCACGGCTGCCGTTGGCGTCGCGGCGCACAGGTGGTAAGGCGGGGGGGCCTTTGGGGCCCCTCATGACGGGGCTTCACAGCCGGATACGTGCCAGGCAGCAAGACCTACGCGCACTTGCCACCGGCACAGCACCCGCCACCTGAGGACGCAGCTTGCGATGTGTCTGCCGTTCCGGCCAGCCAACCGCCGATCTTGTCGCGGCTGGGCACGCCGCCGGCATGCATCACTTTGCCGTCGATCACCACGCCGGGCGTGGACATGACCCCATAACCCAAGATGGTCTGAACGTCCTCGACCTTTTCGAGCTGCACCGCTACGCCCTTTTCGGCGGCGACCTCCTCGATCAGCTTGAAGGTGGTCTTGCAGTTGGCACAACCGCTGCCGAGAACCTTGATATCCATGATTTCTCCATTTACAAAACGAGATTGAACACATAGCCCACCAGCAGGATGCCGGCGGCCACGACACCCGCGAAAATAACGATCAATCTGGGTTTAAGCACCTTGCGCAGAATGATCATTTCCGGGGCCGAGAGCGCGATCACGCTCATCATGAAAGCCAGCACCGTGCCCAGCGCCGCGCCCTTGCCGAGCAACGCCTGGACGATGGGGATGACGCCGGCCGCGTTGGTATACATCGGCACGCCGATGGCCACCGCAGCGGGCAAGGCCCACCAGGGGGCATCCTTGCCCATGATCGATGCCATGAAATCCTCCGGCACATAGCCGTGGATGCCTGCGCCCAGCGCGATGCCGACAATGATGTAAGGCCAGACCTTGCCGACGATTTCGCGCGCGTGATGGAAGCCAGCCTCGACTCGCTCACCCCAGGGCATTTCACTATTCGCCACGTCGGCCGCAGCCTGAGTGTTCTGCATGGCCCGCACCCAGTCTTCCAGATGGTTGTCCATGCCGAGCTTGCCGATGATCAAGCCGGCGACGATGGCAACCGCCAGGCCCAGCATCAAGTAAAGCGCGGCAATCTTCCAGCCGAACATTCCGAACAGCAAGGCTAGCGCGACCTCGTTGACCATGGGCGCGGAAATCAGGAACGAGAACGTCACTCCCAGCGGCACACCGGCCTGCAGGAAGCCTATGAAGAGGGGGACTGCGGAGCACGAGCAGAATGGCGTCACAATGCCAAGCGTGGCTGCCATCGCATTGCCCACTCCAAGACGCCGACCCGAAAGCAGCCCGCGGGTCCGCTCCGGCGAGACAAAGGTATGGACGATGCCCATGACAAACACGATGCCGGCGAGCAGCATAAGCACCTTGGGTGTGTCGTAGAAGAAGAATTGCAGCGCCCCGCCCAGGCGGCTGGCGCGATCCACCGGCAATGCGGCAACCAGCGCCTCGGAGGCGGGGATCAGGGTAAGGTACAGTGCGAACCACAGTGCCCCAGCCAGAGGCAGGAAGAACAATGGCTGTTCGCCGAGCCAGCGTCTCAGTCGGGTTGTACGGGCTTGCATGGTAGCGTCTCGTTTTGCGTAATGAAGCAAAGTGCGCTTCTTAATCCCGAAGACGAATGACCCGGAAAAAGGATGCAGAAAGCTCTATTTGGCGCGGGGCACGAAGCAACATACCTTGCCCGCTGCGTCGAATTTCACTTGGCAGGCGGCGGTGAGATGCTCGCGCAATCGCTTGCGCGCCCGTTGCGCCCGCGACTTGGCGCCCGGCAGGGAGAGGCCCTTGAGCCGAGCATAATCTTCCTGGTTCAACCCTTCCAGGTCGCACAGGGTGATGACCTCCCGATCTTCCTCGGACAATTCCGCCAGGGCGCGCGGCAGGCAGGCGGCGAGGCTGGCCACGGCAGCGGGCTCGTCAGCGTCGTGAACCAGGTCGTCTGGCAATTCGACCTGCTGCTTCTTCAGGCGCAGGCGGTCGGCCAACGCGTTGCGCGCCACCTCGAACAGCCATGCGCGGGCGTTGGCAATCTCGCAGAATTTCTTGTCCTGGCGCAGGGCCTTGATGAACAGATCCTGCAACAGGTCCTCGGCATCGTGCGGGTTGCCCAGCCGGTTGCGCAGCCAGCCGCGTAGTTCGGCTTCGTGCGTGTCCCAGGCGCTCATCAGGCAGTTCATCGGCGTATGTCACCTGCTTCCTCGCTCCTCGCGCGATCGAGATTCGCGTTCTCCACGAAATCCAGAAGCCTATTGCGGCTAACCTGACCGGGGATGAACATGACGATCTCGCCGGTTGGATCGTAAAGGTACGAGGTCGGATAGAAGTCCACCGGACCGACCTGGCGGAATGCGCTGTCCGAATCGCGCCGCGCCCCGCCGGCAATGATAGAGGCGACATTGAAATCGTGCAGCCTGGCCATGTCGCGAACCACGTTTCGATCCGGGCCATAGTCAAGGCCGATGCCGATCACCACGAAATCTTTGCGCCTGTTCAGGTCGTTGAGCAGCGGAACCTCGGCCCAGCATGCTGGACACCAGGGCGCCCAGAAGTTCACCAACACCCATTTACCCCGGTAGTCGGATAGCCGGAGAGTTTTACCGGCAATGTCCACGAACTGGAAGTTGATCGCCTTGGCCGCGTGGACGGTGGGCGAAGGAAGCACCAATAAGGCCAGGAGCAGAAACGCACGCTTGAAGCGATGGCCGGTCTTCATGCTCATGCCCCTTTTGTCTTGCCCACACATAACATGTGACTCGGGACTTGGGGCTTGGTTGCAAGCTCCTTGCGGACTGCTGTGCCTCATCGGACTCTTGATGCGACCAGGGCAGTGGAGAAGGTATTGAGCGTAGTGCGGCTGGGAACAGGACTCGTGCGCCACGGCTGTTCAGTTGGCTTCGAACTCGGTAAAGGCCCGATTCATGTTGGCACGATGCAGGCTCTCGTAATTTTCCAGTTGGCGAAATTCCGGCAGGTCGGCATAGCGGTCCAGCACCTCGGTCATGGATTCCATGTCCCGGGCCGCCGCACCGACCTTGTTCACAAGAAAATCATAATACGCGCCGGTCTCCCGCTGCGCCTGCACCAGATCGCAGACCCGGCCATGACCGGGGATGATGGTTTTGGGGTTCAGGGCCTCCAGGGCACGGAAGGCCCCCTGCCCGTTCTTCACGCTGGACCAGGGCAGTATGCCGAGCAGGCGGTCCACGAAGACCAGATCGCCGCTGAACAGGATACGCCGTCCGGGCAGCCAGACCCAGACATCGCCGGGAAAATGTGCATCGGTGTAGCGCAGCACCAGGGTTTCGCCGCCCAGTTTCAGGGTGGCCTCGTCGCCGGCAAGCGGATGCGGGGCGGAGAGCGGCTTGGTGCCTGCCAGGCGCGAGCCGAGAAAACCTTGCAGGCTGTGCAGGTGCTGATCCGCATGCTGGGTCTGGGTCGCCGCAGTGCGGGCCATGGCAATGATTTCTGCGCCCTGGGACGCAAAATAGTCGTTGCCCAGCCAGCGGTGGTCCTGACTGCCGGTGTTGATCACCCAGCGTACAGGCTTGTCCGTCACCTTGTGGATCGCTACTGAAATCTTTTCCGCACCCATCCGGCTCGCCCCCGAGTCGATAAGAATGACCCCGACTGGCGTCACGATGAAACCGAAATTGGCATTCAGCCCATCGTTTTCTGCGCTGCGCTGACCCAGCGGGCCGACGATCGCATAGACATTCTTCGCCACCGCTTCGGCCCTAGGCTGATATTCAGCATGGCCAGTTAGCGCGATCAGCACGCCAAAGGCGGCAAGCGGGGCAAGCAAGAATCTTTTCATGGACAACTCCAAAAGTCAGCGCGGCAGGCCGGCCTCGTACCATCTCTTGCTGCGGTTGACAATTTTCACCACGAGCAACATCACCGGCACTTCGATCAAGACACCCACCACGGTTGCCAGCGCCGCGCCGGATTCGAAACCGAACAGCGAGATCGCCGCAGCGACCGCCAGCTCGAAGAAATTAGACGCCCCAATCAGGGCCGACGGGCAGGCGACATTGTGCTTCTCACCCACCCGGCGATTGAGCCAATAGGCGAGTCCCGAGTTGAAAAACACCTGGATCAAGATAGGGATCGCCAGCAAAGCGATGATCAGCGGCTGCTGGATGATGGCCTCGCCCTGAAAGGCAAACAGGAGCACCAGGGTGGCGAGCAGCGCCAGGATGGACGCATGGCCCAGCGTGCCCAGCATAGCGTCGAACTTTGCCTGCCCGCGTTTGAGCAGCGCCTTGCGCCAGGCCTGCGCCAGGATGACCGGAATGAGGATGTAGAGCACCACCGAAGTAAACAGCGTGTCCCACGGCACCGTGATCGCGGACAGGCCAAGCAGCAGCCCGACGATGGGCGCGAAGGCGAAGATCATGATGGTGTCGTTCAGCGCCACCTGCGACAGGGTGAAATAGGGATCGCCGTCCGACAACCGGCTCCAGACGAAAACCATGGCGGTGCAGGGCGCTGCCGCCAGCAGGATGAGCCCCGCCACATAGCTGTCGAGTTGCTCAGCGGGAAGGTAAGGCGCAAACAGGCCGCGGATGAACAGCCAGGCCAGGAGCGCCATGGAGAACGGCTTGACCGCCCAGTTGACGAATAGGGTCACGCCGATGCCTCGCCAGTGCGACTTCACCTGATGCAGCGCGCCGAAATCGATCTTCATCAGCATCGGGATGATCATCACCCAGATCAGCAGCCCCACCGGAAGGTTCACCCGCGCAATCTCCATCCGGCCCAGGGCCTGGAAAGGTGCGGGCAGGAGCTGGCCCAGCACGACCCCCGCCACGATGCACAGCGCCACCCACACGGTCAGCCAGCGCTCGAACAAAGTCATGGGCACGCCGGCGGCGCGTTTCATCGTGACTTCACATTGCGCGCTCATGCCCGCGGCGCCCTGCCGATGGCGTCCAGGCGGTGCTGCTGAGTAAGCCGGTCGCGCTTATCAATCGGTAGGCTCAGGAAAAGGGAACTGCGCCGGTGCGACTGAGTGTAAGCATTCAGGAAGGCCTTGCGCTTGTCCTCCATGCTGCCCTCCACAGCCACACGATCCTCGATGCCCCAATGTGCCGTCATGGGTTGCCCGGGCCAGACCGGACAAACCTCGCCGGCAGCCTTGTCGTACACGGTAAAGACAAGGTCGAGCCTCGGCGCGTCCATCGTCGCGAACTCGTCCCACGACTTGCTTCGCGGGCTGCCAGTCAACATGCGACCCCTGTTCAGCAAATCGCGCGCGAGGGGATGGACATAGCCGGTGGGATGACTGCCTGCGCTATGTGCCGCGAAATGCCTCCGGCCGAGCTTGTTGAGCAGCACCTCGGCCATCACGGAGTGGGCGGAATTGCCAGTGCGAAGGAATAGCACGTTGAATATCTTGTCAGACATGGCTGTGCTCCGAACTCGGCCTTGCTGATAGCAGTGGGACCTATAGGTCCAAGGCGTCTCGCACTGCGGGAATGAGCCGGGACCGAATGTCGTCGCGCACCCTGAGGAAGCTTTCCAGCGGCTCGCCATGCGGATCGTGGAAGGGAAGGTGAATTGCCCTGACCGGCCGCGGGAAGACCGGGCAGGTTTCCTTGGCGTTGTCGCACACCGTGATGACCAGGTCGATGGCCTGATCCATCACCGCATCCACATCCTTGGGATACAGCCCTACGGTGCCCAGCCCCGCGTCCTTCAAGGCCGCAATGGCGCCGTCAGCCACCTTCGGTTGCGGCCGGGTGCCGGCGGATATCGCCTTAACCTGGCCGGCCAGATCGTGGTTGAGGATCACTTCGGCCATCTGCGAGCGGCAGGAATTGCCGGTGCATAGGATCAACACTGTCTTCCCTGTCATGACTTGTACCGTTACTTGTTACGCGACAGGGTATGTTGCAACTGGGCGAATGAAACCTGGGTCTGCATGGGCGCGCAACATGCGCTACCCTCCGCAGCCTGTTCGCCAAACACCGGGACTCGTCCCAGGGTATGAAAGCTCTCCCACGCGATGCCGGCCGGGTCCAGGGTCCAGTACTTGTCCGACTCAGCATAGCAGCAGGCGGTGCCCTTCTGCTCAACTACAGGACCCTCGGCCGCTTGCAGCCGCTGGTGCAACACATCCAGCTCCGCTTCGTCCTCGGCTTGAAAGCCGAGGTGGTCCAGGCCCTTTGTGCCCGAGCGGGTGGAAATTGCGAAGTTGAGCCGCGGCTCTTCGAGCATCCACTTGGCATAATCCGCCTCCACCACTGTGGGTTGGGCATCGAAAAGCCTGGAGTAGAAAGTGATGGCGGCGCCGAGATCGGTCACTCCGACATGTACGTGAAATCGCTTCATGATTTTTTTCCTTTCGGTTTGCACAAGCTGTCAGTCAGGCAGGCCTCGCCCTGGCAGCAGTTATCGGTGAGATAGGCGAGCAGCCCGTTCATCGTTTCATAATTCGCCCGGTAGTAGATGAAGCGCCCTTCTTGACGACTCAGGATCAGGCCGGCGTAGGTCAGCTCCTTGAGGTGAAAAGACAGCGTCGGTGCGGCCACCCCAAGGGATTCGCCGATACGCCCCACTTGCATGCCCTCGGCTCCCGCTTGTACCAGCAAACGAAACACCCCCAGGCGCGTTTCGTGGGCCAAGGATGAGAGGGCATGAACGGCGTTCAGGATTTCCACGTTTCTATATTTATCGAAATATGAAAGTAAGTCAAGCCCGCTAGAATGGCGGATGCCCAAGATCCAGCAGCGCAGCATCAATCCGGAGAACTACCAAACCCTAATCCACCAGGGTGTTGCGCCCATGCTCGCCAGGCTTTACGCGGCACGCGGCGTGACCTCCTTGGAAGAAACCCGGGCCAAGCTAGGCGGCTTGCTGCCTTTCGGGCAAATGAAAGGCATAGGCCAGATGGCCGCCGAACTGGCCGACGCGATCGAGGCCAAGGCGCGGCTGCTGATCGTCGCAGATTACGATGCGGACGGCGCGACCGCCTGTGCCATCGGCGTTGCCGGACTGCGCCAGATGGCTGCCCAAGTGGCTTATTTGGTGCCCAACAGAATGAAACATGGCTATGGGCTGTCTCCCGCCATCGTTGAGGAAGCGTCCGTGCTGGAGCCAGACGCGCTGATCACCGTGGACAACGGCATCGCAGCTTTCGCAGGCGTGGAGGCCGCCAACCAACTCGGCATTCCCGTTTATGTCACCGACCACCACCTGCCCGGCGACCGGCTTCCCGATGCAGCCGGGATCGTCAATCCCAACCAGCCGGGTTGCCCCTTCCCAAGCAAGCACTTGGCGGGAGTTGGCGTCATGTTCTATCTGCTGGCCGCACTCCGGGCCGAATTGCGCGAACGGGGCCACTTCAGGGATGAGCCCGAACCGGACTTGAGGGTGCTCCTCGACCGCGTGGCCCTGGGCACGGTCGCCGACGTGGTCAGGCTGGATGTCAACAACCGTATCCTGATTGCCCAGGGTTTGCAGCGCATCCGCTCCGGCCTGGCCAGCCCGGGAATACAGGCCTTGTTCCAGGTATCCGGCCGCGACACCCTTAAGGCCAGCGTCCACGACCTCAGTTTCATGCTGGGACCACGGCTCAACGCGGCCGGTCGGCTGGAAGACATGGGCCTGGGCATCGAGTGTCTGCTCGCCCCCACGCTTGAGCATGCCTTGCCCCTCGCCCAACAGCTGCATGACTTGAATCTGTCACGCAAGGAGATCGAGGCAGACATGCAGGCACAGGCCCTGGCCCTGCTGGCGGAAGTGGATACGGAAAACAAGCATGGCATTGCGGTCTATCACCCTGACTGGCATGCCGGCGTGGTCGGCATCCTGGCTTCCCGCATCAAGGAAAAGTATCACCGGCCGGTAATTGCGTTTGCGCCCGGAGACGACGGCGAACTGAAGGGCTCAGGCCGCTCAATATCAGCCATGCACCTGCGTGATGCGCTGGACTGGGTGGATCGACGGCACCCGGGGTTGATCCGCAAGTTCGGCGGCCACGCGATGGCGGCGGGGCTCAGCCTGGGCGCGGAGCGTTTTGCCGAATTTCAGGCCGCCTTCGAGGCGGTAGCCCGCGAATGGCTTTCCCCGCAAGACCTGGAGGAAATTATTGAAACGGATGGCGAGCTGAGTCCGGAAGACATCAGCCTGGAGCAGATTCGCGCCATGGAAAATGCGGTCTGGGGGCAAGGCTTTCCCGCCCCTCTTTTTCAGGGCACATTCACCGTGCGCAGGCAAAGAACAGTCGGCGAAAAACACCTCAAACTGGAGGTGGAAATGGGCGGGCGGGCTTACACCATGCTCGCCTTTTTCAGAGCCGAGCCACTGCAGGAAAGCTTTTACGGCGTCTATGCTCCCATGCTCAACGAGTACAACGGCAATGTCTCCATACAGCTCAAGCTGCATTACTCGGAATAGATGAGCCCCTTCGACTGGGCCGCGCCCGACCTGGAAATCCTGCTGCGTTATGGCGTCGCGCTCGCCATCGGCCTGCTGATGGGACTGGAGCGTGAACGCAATCCGTCCGCCAGAGCGGGCCTGCGGACCTTCGCCCTCACCGGCCTGTTTGGCGTGATGGCAGCGCAGCTTGGACAACAGGCGCAATCGCCGTGGATCATCGCTGCCGGATTACTGCTGGTGGGGATCATGATAATCGCCGCTTATTTTCGGCAACCCGACAAGCAAGGCGATCCGGGCACGACCACAATCAGCGCTTTGCTCGTTTGCTACGGCCTCGGTGCGCTATGCTGGCTGGGCGAAATCCAGCTGGCGGTCATGCTGGGCATTGCTTCCACCGTGCTGCTTTATTTCAAGTCCGAGTTGCACGGCATCAGCGAAAGCCTCACCCGCCGCGACCTGATTTCCATCCTGCAATTCGCGGTGCTGGCCCTGGTCGTGTTTCCGCTCTTGCCCAACCGCAATTACGGACCTTACGGTGCCCTGAATCCGCACCAGATCTGGTTGATGGTGGTGCTGATTTCCGGGGTCAGTCTGGCGGGTTATGCAAGCTTGCGGCTCCTGGGTCAAAGCAGAGGCGTGTTGTGGGTCGGTCTGCTTGGCGGCCTGGTGTCCAGCACCGCCACTACCCTAGCCTTTTCCCGCCAGGGCAAGAAAAGTGAAGCTGCGTCCAGACTCGCAATACCCGTCATTTTGCTGGCCAACCTCGTGGTGCCGTTGCGCCTGCTTGTACTGACGCTCATCGTTGCTCCCAGGCTGCTGCATCCGCTTTCCATCGTGCTGGGCGGAGGCCTGGCCGCGGGGTTGATCGCAGTTTTGTATAGTTTTGCAAAACTCAGACCCAGCGGCCCCGCGCCTGAGTTCTCGCTTACCAATCCGACCGAAATTCGCACCTCACTGGGTTTCGGCCTGCTCTATGCGGGCGTCCTGGTGGCCTCCGCATGGTTGTCCGACCTGGCAGGCCCGAAGGGACTTCTGGCGGTGGCCGCCGTGTCCGGGCTGACCGATGTGGACGCCATCACGCTGTCCAGCTTTCGGTTGTTCAATCTGGGCAATCTGCAGAGCGCGACTGCCGTTGGCGCAGTGACTCTGGCGTTGCTGTGCAACCTGATTTTCAGATCCATGCTTGCCTGGATCTTCGGCGGACGCCATCTCGCGCTTCACGCCCTGGCAGGCATGAGCGCAATGGGAGGTGGTCTATGCCTGGCCTGGGCGCTGGCTTAGCTCGGAGGGGGAAAGTAGCATTGGTTCCTTCCTTCCTGGACATTTTGACAATGATTCCTCGGACCCTGTTACTGGCGCCACTCCTGTGCATGCTTCTGCCGGGCTGCAAGCGGGCTGAGGAGGAGCGCTTTCAGGGTTACCTGGAGGGTGAGCCGGTGCTGGTTGCCGCCCAGCAAAGCGGTCAGCTCACCTCGCTCACCGTGCAGCGCGGCGACCAGGTCAGGGCAGGCATGCCGCTGTTCAGCCAGGATCAAGCCACCGAGGCCGCCAGTGTTGAGCAAGCCAAGGCCCAGGTGGCCCAGGCTCAGGCCCAGTTGGCCAACCTGGGGAGCGGCAAACGGCCGCCCGAGATCGCGATCATTGAAGCCCAGTTGAAGGACGCGGAAGTCAAGCGCAAATTGTCCGCCGACCAACTGGCGCGCCAGCAGGCCCTGGTTGCGAAGGGCTTCGTCAGTGCCGATACGCTGGATCAGGTTCGCACCCAGTTGGGCCGCGACGAAGCCGCTGTCGCGCAGATGAAAGCCCAGTTGGCCAGCGCGCGTCTGCCTTTCGGCCGCTCGCAGGAGCGCGCCGCCGCCCTCGCCGAGGTCGCGGCGAGCCTGGCCACCCTCAAGCAAAGCGCGATCCGGCTGGAACAAAAGTCGCAGCTTGCTCCAGCAACCGGACTGGTACAGGACACCTTTTTTCGAATCGGGGAATGGGCAGAGCCGGGACAAGCCATCGTCTCCATTCTGCCGCCGGAAAACATCAAGGTGCGCTTCTTTGTCCCCGAAGCGCGTTTGAACGCGCTGCAAGCCGGGCAAACCGTTGCCATCCACTGCGACGGTTGCCCCGCGCCCTTGCCGGCCACCATCCGCTTCATCAGCCCGAGCGCGGAATACACGCCGCCGGTGCTGTTCAGCGAAAAGAACCGCTATCGCCTGGTCTATCTGGTGGAGGCCTGGCCACAGCCCAAAGACGCTGCCCGGCTGCATCCGGGACAGCCGGTTGACGTGTCGCTGAACATCGCCAAGCGATGAGCATAGGCTATGCGATAGACGTGCGGGGCCTGAGCAAGTCCTTCGGCAGCAAGCGCGTCGTCAACGAATTGAGTCTTCGCGTCGAAGAAGGCGAGATCTACGGCTTTCTTGGCCCCAACGGCAGCGGCAAGACCACCTCCATCCGCATGCTTTGCGGCCTGCTGACCCCGGACGAAGGCAGCGGTACCTGCCTGGGGTTCGACGTGCGCACGCAGAGCGCCGAGATCAAGAAACAGGTGGGCTACATGACCCAGCGTTTCAGCTTTTACGAGGACATGTCAATCCGCGAAAACCTGGACTTCGTCGCCCGCCTGTATGCCATGCCCGACCGCAAACAGGCCGTGGAAGCCAGCATGGAAGGACTGGGGCTGGCGGATCGGGCACAGCAGTTGGCGGGAGCGCTGTCAGGCGGCTGGAAGCAGCGTCTGGCGCTGGCGGCCTGCATGCTGCATCGTCCCCGGCTGTTGTTGCTGGATGAACCCACCGCAGGCGTCGATCCCAAGGCGCGGCGCGATTTCTGGGACGAGATTCACCGCCTCGCCGGTCAGGGAATCAGCGTGCTGGTGTCCACGCATTACATGGATGAAGCTGCACGCTGCCATCGCCTGGCTTACATCGCCTACGGCAACCTGCTGGCGTCAGGCACCCCGGATGAGCTTATCGCCGACAGCGGGCTCACCACCTTTGCGGTGCAGGACGACAGCCCGGCGCTGGCCGATCAATTGCGCAAATTGCCGGGAGTGGAACAGGTGGTCGCCATGGGCACCCTGTACAGTGTCAGCGGCCAGGACGGCGAGCTGATTTCCCAAGGCCTCACCGGCCTGGGAAATCTTCGATTCGCGCAGATCGACACCGGGCTGGAACAGGTCTTCATCCGGCTGATGGACAAGGTGGAAGATCCAGCGCAATGACATTCCCACTCGCCTGGCATCGCTTATGGGCAATCGTGCTGAAGGAATTTGTCCAGATGCGGCGGGATCGCATCACCTTCGCCATGATGGTGGGCGTCCCCCTGATGCAACTGGTGCTGTTCGGCTACGCAATCAATACCGATCCCAAGCGCCTGCCCACCATGGTGTTTGACGCGGACCAGAGCCCCTATTCGCGCAGCTTTGTCGCCAGCCTGGAAAACAGCGGCTATTTCGATATGCTTACCCCTTCTCCAACTGTCGCGGCGGCGCGTGAGGCCATGGCCATCGGCGACGTGCAGTTCATCGTTTCCATTCCGCCGGATTTCTCCCGCCAGCTGGTGCGGGGAGAAAAGCCCGCGCTGCTGCTGGAAGCGGACGCCAGCGATCCGGCCGCCACCGGCAATGCCCTCGCCGCCCTGGCCAGTCTCAACCAGAGCGCCCTACAGCACGATCTGACCGGGCCTCTGGCCAAGCTGGCCAGTGGTTCACCGCCGTTTGAGGCACGGATCCAGCGCAACTACAACCCGGAAGGCATCACCCAATACAACATCGTTCCCGGCCTGATGGGCACCATCCTCACCATGACCATGATCATGATGACCGGCATGGCCATGACGCGGGAGCTGGAGCGCGGCACCCTGGAAAATCTGTTGGCGTTTCCGGTCCATCCGCTGGAAGTGATGATCGGCAAAATCCTGCCTTACATCATCGTGGGCTACATTCAAGTCGCGGTCATTTTGACCACCGCGCATTTCCTGTTCCAGGTGCCGATTGCGGGCAGCCTTCCAATGCTGATGGCATGCGTGCTGATATTCCTTGCCGCCAATCTCACCGTCGGAATGATGTTCTCGACCATCGCCAAGAGCCAGATGCAGGCGATGCAGATGACCTTTTTCTTCTTCCTGCCCTCCATGCTGCTGTCGGGCTTCATGTTTCCGTTCCGCGGCATGCCGCAATGGGCCCAGATCGTCGGCTCAGGTCTGCCGCTTACGCATTTTTTGCGCATCGTGCGCGGCATCATGCTGAAAGGCAACGGCTGGGTGGAAACCTGGCCGAATGTCTGGCCGTTGCTGGTGTTCATGAGCGTGGTGCTGCTGATCGGCTTCAAGCGCTATCGGCGCACGCTGGATTAGCAGAGTAATCGGCCCTGTGCCGCAAATCGCGCCAAAGAAACACCGTAGGGTGAGGGGGACGTATCGGTGTCTTCTCAGGTCTCCGTGCACGCATTGGAAAATGCTAAAATTTGCGTTTTTCCGAGCCGCACGTCATGGAAGCCGAAGCCCTCAACCAACTCGAATCCAGCCTTGCCGACCTGGCTGCCCGCAGCCGGGAACTCAGGGGGTATCTTTGACTACGACGACAAGAAGAACCGTCTCGACGAAGTCAGCCGCCTGACCGAAGACCCGGCGCTGTGGAGTGACCCGAAAAAGGCCCAGGAATTGGGCCGCGAAAAGAAGCTGCTGGAAGGCGTGGTGCTGAACCTGCAGCAGATCGAACAGGGCATCGTCGACACGCGTGAACTGTTCGAGCTGGCGCGCATGGAAGAGGACGACTCCACCCTACTCGCCTTGCAGTCTGATGTAGACATACTGGAACATCGGGTCGGCGACATGGAGTTCCGCCGCATGTTCAACAATCCGGCCGACCCCAACAACTGCTTCCTCGACATCCAGGCCGGCGCGGGCGGCACCGAGGCCCAGGACTGGGCATCCATGCTGCTGCGCCAGTATCTCAAGTATTGCGAACGCAAGGGCTTCAAGGCCGAAATTCTGGAACTGTCCGAGGGCGAAGTCGCCGGAATCAAATCCGCCACCATCAAGATCGAAGGCGAGTACGCCTACGGGACGCTGCGCACCGAAACCGGCGTGCACCGGCTGGTGCGCAAATCACCCTTTGACTCCTCCGGCGGCCGCCACACCTCGTTTGCCAGCGTGTTCGTCTATCCGGAGGTCGATGAGTCCTTCGAAATCGAGATCAACCCGGCCGACCTTCGCATCGACACCTTCCGCGCTTCCGGCGCCGGCGGCCAGCACATCAACAAGACCGACTCGGCGGTGCGCATCACCCACCTGCCGACCAACATCGTGGTGCAATGCCAGAACGACCGCTCGCAGCATCGCAACAGGGCAGAAGCCATGGCCATGCTGAAGTCGCGTCTGTACGAAGCCGAAATGCGCAAGCGCCAGGCCGAACAGGACAAGCTGGAAGCGGGCAAAGCCGACGTGGGCTGGGGCCACCAGATCCGCAGCTATGTTCTGGATAATTCGCGCATCAAGGACTTGCGCACCAACGTGGAAATATCCAATACACAGAAAGTGCTGGATGGGGACTTGGATGAATTCATTCAGGCCAGTCTCAAACAGGGCGTGTGAGACGACATCAGTGCGCCGTCTCAAAATCTTCTGCACCCAGACCGAGCGGGAACTGGCGCGCGCATAGCCGCCAACTTACGGCCATGGCTACACGTCCAATTAAGCGACAAACCGCGCGATAGGCGTCGGAAATCCTTACGGTCTGCCGGCACTCTACTTGCAGGGAATAGGACCAGCACAGAGAAAGCGTTGCCTGCGGGAAGGGGATAGCTGAAACAATGGATCGCCTCCTAAACCCAAGCACTCATCATGCCAGACATAGATTAGAGTGTCGGAACATTTTACTAAATAGACTTGATCTCGCTCTGACTTGTCGCGAAGCGACTGTAAATACTCGGAATTCTTTGTTTGGCCCAGCTCTTGCTTTGATGGGGTCGCGACGTGCCCTCTACGACTAGCAATTGGTTTCGAGCAGACCTGCCCGCATCAGCCCAGAAGGCCCGCAATGCACCCCACGAAATACATCTCGATCAATAGCACCCAAGACCTGCCGGAGACTCAGATAAAGCCAGATCGCCCAATCCAGTTCGCGAGCAATGTAGTTCTCGCCGCCGTTCTGTCGGTGGCGATTTCCGTGGCGCATGCCGCAAATTGCACGTGGAACGCGACGACCGGCAACTGGGCAATAGCCGGAGACTGGGCAAGCTGCGGCGGTTTAGTCCCTGGCACGAGTGACACCGCGACTATCGACGCGACGGGGATTGTCACCGTCAATTCGGCCCAGTCTGCAGGCGCGATTAGCAACGCGGGCGCCATCAACATCGACGCGTTCACGCTGACGATCTCTGGCGGAGCCAACGGCGGCAACTCCACCAACAACGGCACCATCACGGCGGGTAGCCTTTCGACCGGGTCGCTGATTATTTCCAACACCGTGCTCAACAATGCCGGCGGAAACATCATCGTCAATGGGGCGGGAAGCTTCCTCAACCTGTTCAGCACGACCATCACGGGGGGCACGCTGACCACGACCAACGGCGGCCTTATTCAAGCGGACGGATCGAGCAGCAACTTTCTCGGCGGCGTCACGCTCGCCGGCACGCTGGATCTGACGTCGATCGGCAACTCGCGCGAGCGGGTGGTCAACGGCATTACGTTGAACGGCGCGGTCAATGTCGCCAACGGCGGCGTCCTGAGCATCAACGGCGGCACGCAGACCCTTGGTGGCAGCGGGACGATCAACCTGAACGACGGTGGGGCGCGGCTGGCGTTCGAAGGCAACGGCACGACCACGATCGATACCAGCCTCGTCGTCCGCGGCCAGGGCAACATCGGCACGCCGCTTTTCGCCGGCGGCACCAACAACCTGGTGAACAACGGCCGGATTTCGGCCGACGTGGGCGGAGCGACGCTGACCGTCGTACCAGGCGCCGGCAACGGCAACGTCACCAACAACAATCTGATGGACGTGCGCAACGGCAGCACGCTGCAGTTCGCCGGCGTGACCCTCGACAACACGAGTGGTCTCGTCAATGCCCAGAACGGGAGCGTGGTGCTGCAAAATGCCAGCCTCTTTACGGGCGGTACGCTCGGTACCGCGGGTAGCTCCGGCGCGATCCGGGCCAATGGGAGCAGCGGCAACTTCCTTTCCGGGGTCACGCTCGCCGGCACGCTGGATCTGACGAGCATCGGCAATTCGCGCGAGCGGGTGATCAACGGCATCACGTTGAACGGCGCGGTCAATGTCGCCAACGGCGGCATTCTCGTGCTGGACAGCGCGAATACCTCCGGCAACAACCAGACCATCGGCGGCAGCGGCACGATCAACCTGAACGACGGCGCTGCACGGCTTGCGCTGGATGGCAACGGTACCACCACGCTCGGCACCAATGTGGTCGTTCGAGGGCAGGGCAACATCGGCACACCCGTTATCACCGGCGGCACCAACAACCTGGTCAACAACGGCCGCATCTCGGCCGACGTGAACGCGGCAACGCTCAGCATCACGCCGGGGGCCGGGAACGGCAACGCCACCAACAACAATCTGATGGACGCGCGCAACGGCGGCACTCTGCAACTCAACGGGGTGACCGTCAACAATGGCAGCGGCCTGATCAACGCGCAAAACGGCAGTGTGGTGCTGCAAAGCGGCAGCACGATCGGCGGCGGCATAATCGGTACGGCGGGCAGCACTGGTGCCCTCCGCGCCGACGGCAACAGTGGCAACGTTCTTTCCGGCGTTACCCTCAACGGCACGCTGGATCTGACGTCGATCGGCAACTCGCGCGAGCGGGTGGTCAACGGCATTACGTTGAACGGCGCGGTCAACGTCGCCGGCGGCGGCATCCTGAGCATCAACGGCGGCACGCAGACCCTTGGTGGCAGCGGGACGATCAACCTGAACGATGGTGGGGCGCGGCTGGCGCTCGAAGGCAACGGCACGACCACGATCGATACCAGCCTCGTCGTCCGCGGCCAGGGCAACATCGGCACGCCGCTTTTCGCCGGCGGCACCAACAACCTCATCAACCTGGGCACTATTCTCGGTGACGGCGGCACGCTATCGATCGCGCCAGGTGCAGGCAACGGCGGGTTCACGAACAGCGGCCTCGTACATGCCAGTAGCGGGACCGTCAACGTCGGCCCGGTGCTGCAGGGTGCCGGTACGCTGCTGATCAGCGGCACGGGCCAGCTCAATCTATCGAGCGGGGGTGTGAACATGACCGGCACACTGACGCACAACGGCGTCAACGCGGGGAGCCTGAATCTCGGCGCGCAGAACCTAATCGTGCTGAGCGATTACACGAACGCCAACTTCGGCAGCGGCAACAGCTTCGATCGCCGCGCCAACGTCACAGGCAGCGGGCAGATCTTTGCCGGCGGCGAGGTGGCGCAGGTGATCACCGGTGTAAACGTCACGAACGGAAACACGACGAATGCGACCTTGACGATCGGAAACGTCCACGTAGGCGCCAACACCTTCACCTACCAGATCGCCAACACCGGCACCACCGGCCCGACGCTGCGCGGCGCGATCCAGACCAGCGTCAATGGCGCCAATCTCACGGACAGCCGACTGTCTGGCACCGGGGTGACGGCAGGCAACTACAACACAGGCGGTCCGGGGAACGACACCGGCAATTTGGGCGTGACGTTCACGGCGGCGAGCGCGGGCGCGCTGGCGCCCCTGACCGGGCAGGCGCTGAACCTGACCAGCAACTTTGGCAACATCGCGGACCAGAAGCTGAACATCGTTCTGGGCAGCGGCGCAGCAGCATATGACTATGCCAATCCGACGGTGTCGCCCAACCCCGTAAACTTCGGCAACGTCCATGTAGGCACCGCAGCGAACCAGCCGCTGAGCATCGCCAACAGCACGATCAGCAATGCCTCGTTCCAGGAGGGGCTCAACGCTTCCATCAGCGGCCCGACGGGCGGGGTGACGATCAGCGGCGGTCCGATCAGCAATCTCGCGGCGGGCGCGCCGGCCTCCACTGCCATCAGTGTTGGGATTAGCACCGGCACCGCCGGCAACAAGAGCGGCACCGCGACCCTCAACTTTGTCTCCAACGGCACCATCGACGGCCTTGGCAACACCAACCTGAATTCGCAGCAGGTCACAGTCAACGGCGCGGCCTACGACTACGCCAACGCCGTAGTGGCCGCGACGCCGATTGCCTTCGGCAACGTGCACGTCAACGACGTCGTCGCCCAGCAGGAGGTCAGCATCCAGAATGCGACAATCACCAACGCCGCCTTCCAGGAGGGGTTGAACGCGGGCTTCGGCGCCCTCGGCAGCGGCATCACCAGCAACAGCGGGACGATCACCAATCTTGGCGCCGGCGGGTCCGACAGCTCGACGCTGAAGGTCGGCATCAACACCGGCACCGCGGGCGCAATCAACGGCACCGCGCAGATCCTGCTGACCTCCAATGGAAGCACGACAAGCGGCCTGACCAACACCCCGCTGACCAGCCAGACGGTGAACGTAACCGGCAACGTCTACAACCTGGCGCAATCCAATGTGATTGCGCCGATAAATATTGTGGCGCACGTGGGCGATGGAGGAGGCTCGATCAGCCAGGCGCTGACCATCCAGAACATTGCTCCAACTGGATCCTTCTCTGAAGGGCTCAATAGTAGCTTCGGCACCTACACTGCGGGGGTTGGCGACACGCTCACCCCGACCTTCTCCGGCTCGATAACCAATCTGGCCGCTGGTTCCACCGACAGCACCAGCATGACGGCAACGATCAGCACGACGACGGCGGGCCTGTTCAGTGGCAGCGTGGTGGTCAATCAGGCGTCTAACGGGGCGACTACCAGCTTGCTGGGCATCACGCCCCTGGCGGCCCAGAACGTGGGGATTTCTGGCAGCGTGACCGGCGGGGTGTTTGCATTTGCACAGCCCACGATCAACACCGCGCAGCCGGTTAACTTCGGCAACGTGCGCGTGGGCACCGCGGTGTCGAACCAGACCATCAGCATCAGCAATACCGCACCGGTTGCCTCAACCACTGAACTGCTGGATGGCAGCTTCGTCTCCGCGCCCAGCGGGTTCACCGGCTCCGGCAGTTTCAGCGGGCTTGCTCCCGGCGCCGCGCCGAACACCAGCATCCAGATTGGCCTCGACACCAGCACCGCAGGTGCGAAATCGGGAAACGTGGCGATCAACTTCGTCTCGGATGGGACAAGCATAGCGGGTGACGGCACGACCACGAACCTGGGCAACACCAATGTCGCCGTTCAAGGCAACGTCTACCGGCTGGCCAGTCCGACGCTCAACAGCCCCACCAACGTCACCCTGGCCGCGCGTGTCGGCGACATTGCACCGACCACGGCGATCAGCGTCACCAACACCTCGCCGGATGCCTTCACCGAGAATCTCAAGGCCAGCGTCAGCTCCACCCCCTCGGGCTTCAGCAATGCCGGCGGGGATATCGGCGGGCTGGTGGCCGGAGGCACCGACGCCACTACGCTCAAGATCGGCCTGAATACGGGTACATCCGGCACCTTTACCGGCAACGCCAGCGTGAGTTACACGTCGAGTGTCGCGGCAGGCGAGCAGGCTGCGCCGGACGTCGGGGTGGGCAGCAGCACGGTCGCCCTCATCGGCAAGGTCTATCAGCAGGCCGTGGGCGTGGTCAATACGGCATTGGTCAACTTCGGCATCGTGCGTGTGGGCAGCACGCCCAGTGCGCAGAACATCAGCATCAGCAACACGGCTGCGGCCGCTGCCCTGAACGACACGCTGACGGCCAACGTGAGCGGCCTGTCCGGCCCGTTCAGCGGGAACGGCACGCTCAGCGGCATTGCCGCGCAGGGCAGCGGCAACGCCGGTGTCTCCCTGAATACCGCCACCGCCGGCATCTACAGCCAGACGGCGACCGTGTCCTTGCTCAGCCACGACGCGGACCTGGCCGACGTCTCCGCCGGCGCGAATGCCCAGGTCTCGGTCCAGGCCCAGGTGAACAACCTGGCCAACGCGGTGTTTGGGTTGAGCTCGGGCGCTGGTGCACTGTCCGGCAGCGGCACCAGCTATACCCTCGACCTGGGCAACATCCTTGCCGGGTCGGGATTGCTGTCCTCTTCGCTGTTCCTGGAGAACAGTGTGTCCGCACCCGCCGACGCGCTCAAGGGAACGTTCGACCTGAGCGGGCTCACCGACCTTCTCGCGTCGGGCTGGACCAACCCGACCAATCTGCATGCGGGTCAAAGCCAGTCGGGCCTGGACTTGAGCTTCGATCCCACAGCGCTGGGGCAGTTCTCTGACATGATCACTTTCGCAGGCGTCAGTTTCGATGCCGACAACCCCGACTTCGGGCTGGGAACGATCACGCTGAATATTGTCGGCAACGTGATCCAGCAGAGCAGCGTGCCCGAGCCGGGCTCCCTGGCCTTGGTCGGCATCGCCCTGATCGCCCTGATAACGGTGCGGCGGCGTCACGCGGTGCAGCCCCACTTCTGAGACCTTGCCGGGGGGCAGGGTTTGTTGTTAACCTGCCCCCCGACTGTCGACCCCCACTTCAAGGAAAGAGAAGAACATGCTCATGCAATGGCAATTGCGCCTGCTGACAGGGCTTGCGGGCCTGGCGCTGGTACTGGCCCTGACCGATATTGTGATGTTCAGCAGCAACCAGAAGTCCCAGAATGAATTCAGTGGCCGGACCCAATACATCCAACAAAGCCTGCAGCTTGAACCGATCTATCAGAGCATCATCCGTTCCCTCGCCGAACTGTCGGCCAAGAGCAACGACGAGCAGATCAAGAACCTGCTTGCTTCGCAGGGGATCAATTTCACGGTCAACACGCCAAGAGGCAAGACAAATGAGTGAAGTTCCCATGGACTCCCCCCGTGCCAGCCTCTTCCTGCCATTGCTGCTGATCCTGACCACCCTGGTGTTGTGGTTCGGCTTCCAGACTTACCAGCTGGTGAAGGAGCGCAGCAATCTGAAAACCCTGCAGGTGAATCAGGAAACGATGTTCACCAATGCGCAGAAGATGCGCGCACAACTGGACGCCATTGCCGCCGGCACCGCACGCCTGGCACAGCAGGGCAATGCCAATGCTGCCCAGGTCGTCAATGCCCTCAAGGCCCGCGGCATCAGCATCAACCCCAACGCCACGCCCGCCAAGTAGGCGCTTGTCGCTCGCATATCGCGAGGTGACGCGACCAAACCCAAGGCAGAGTCAAAAGCGGGCAAATCCATGTGGGCTGGGGCCATCAGATCCGCTCCTACGTGCTAGACAATTCCCGCATCAAGGATTTGCGCACCAACGCGGAGATATCCAATACGCAGAAAGGGTTGGACGGCGATCTGGATGAATTCATGCAGGCCAGCCTGAAACAGGGGGTGTAAGCGGGTTGCGCCCGTTCGTGGACGCGAATCACGATAGGAGAAAAGCATGCGCGCACGTGTGTTCAAGAGCGGCAATTCATTGGCCGTACACATCCCCAAAGAGCTGGCCATTGTCGAAGCCAGCCAAGATGTCGAGATTGAAAAAGTTGGCGACACGCTGGTGCTGCGCCCAATCGTTAAACGCAAATTGACCGGGCTGGCCGAAGCCTTCGCCGCTTTCCCGCCCGGCTTTATGGCTAAAGGCCGCGAATTCCACGAACAGCAGGAGCGGGACCTGAGCGGCTTTGACGAAGGCGCCTCGTCAGCCAAATAATTAGCGCCATTCGCCACCCGCGTGATAACCCAATAAGTAACGAGCCCATGGCTTTCAGCGAACTCGAACGCAAACGCATCGAAAAAACCGTTGACCGGCTCATCCAGGCACACCGCCCCCGCCCCACGTCCGCGCCAAACTCGACCTTGGCTTTCGCCTCAAGGCCTGAGCATCGAGTTGTTCGAAATCCGCCCCGTTTGGAGCAAGCCGAGCCAAGAAATGGAATCGCCGGTTGCCAAGGCCACCTATGTGAAAACGCAGGGAATGTGGAAGGTTTACTGGATGCGTGCCGATCTCAAATGGCACGGCTACGCGCCCGCACCAAAGGTGCAGACAGTTGATGCCTTTTCTCGCCCTGGTGGCGCAAGACAAACATGCGTGTTTTTTCGGGTAGCCGAAGACGCGGTTGAGCAGGGTTAACGCAGTGTCGGGCATGGGATGAAAATGATGTGTCACATCAGTTATAATTGTGTCACATCTTGCCATCTGGAGGCTGCCCCTTGAAGACCATGACCATCCGCGGAGCCCGCGAGGGCCTGTCGCACCCTGAGCAGATGTTCGCCGACAGCGATGAAGTGCTGGTGATGCGGCGTGGCGAGCCGGTGGCGAGGATTCTGCCGGCCACGCCTTCGCCAGCACGAAAAAAGGCGTTTCGCTCCTTGGCTGCATTTCGCGCCAGCCAGACCATGCAAGACGTTCCCAGCGAGGTCATTCTCCGGGAAGAACGCGAAGAGCGCTCTTGATGATCTATGTCGATACCAGCGCACTCGTCAAACGCTACCTTCAGGAGCCGGGCAGCGACGCTTTCGACGCGTTCTTCCTGGCTCATGCGCCGCTGGGCATCAGCCGGCTCACCGTCATCGAGATGCGCCGCGCCCTGGCGCGGCGGCGGCGTGCCAAACAAGTCGCACCCAAACTCGAAACCAAGGTGATGGAAGCGTTCCGTCTAGACATGCAGGACGGCGCACTCGTGGTCGCCCCCTTCTCCGACGAGGATCTAACGCTGGCGTACCACCTCATGGACGAAGTCGGCACGGTGCCGCTTCGCACGCTGGATGCCCTGCACCTCGCCGTAGCACGTCATAACGCTGCGACGGGGTTCGTCACGGCCGACAAAAACCAGGCCGAGGCTGCACGGCGGCTTGGCTTCGACTCTCACCGCTTTGCCTAATGAATGATCCCCATGAGCAACGAAATCCTCGCACCCGCCCAAGACGAAAACCAGATCATGCAGGAGCGCAGGCAGAAACTCGCGGCGCTGCGTGAACAGGGCCTTGCCTTCCCCAATGACTTCAAGCGCCGCGACCATGCCGCCGAGCTGCACGCCTGCTTTGGCGACAAGACCAAGGAAGAACTGGAAGCCAGCCCCCCGCCCGCAGTCGCGCTGGCCGGCCGGATGATGCTCAAGCGGGTGATGGGCAAGGCCAGCTTCGCCACCCTGCAGGACGGCAGCGGACGCATCCAGATCTACATCTCCAACGACCACTCCGGCGTCGAAACCCACGAGGCCTTCAAGCACTGGGACCTGGGCGACATCCTGGGCGTCGAGGGGACGCTGTTCAAGACCAACAAGGGCGAGCTGTCCATCCATGCCCACAGCCTGCGCCTGCTCTCCAAATCGCTGCGGCCGTTGCCGGACAAGTTCCACGGCCTGGCCGACCAGGAGATCAAGTATCGCCAGCGTTACCTGGACCTGATCATGAACGAGGACACCCGGCGCACCTTCGCGCTGCGCTCCAAGATGGTCTCTGCCATCCGCCAGTTCATGGTTGACGCCGGGTTCATGGAAGTTGAAACGCCGATGATGCACATGATTCCCGGCGGTGCGGCAGCCAAGCCTTTCATCACTCACCACAATGCGCTGGACATGGACCTGTTCCTGCGCATTGCGCCGGAGCTGTACCTAAAGCGGCTGGTGGTGGGCGGCTTCGAGAAGGTGTTCGAGATCAACCGCAATTTTCGCAATGAGGGCTTGTCCACCCGGCATAACCCCGAGTTCACCATGATGGAGTTCTATGAGGCCTACCAGGATTACCGCGGCCTGATGGACTTTACCGAGCAGCTGATCCGCACGGTGGCGAAGTCCTGCCTGGGCAGCGCGGTAGTCAATTACCAGGGCCAGGACATCGATCTGTCGAACCCTTTCGATCGGCTCACCATCACCGGCGCGGTGCGCAAGTACCATCCCCAGTACAGCGACGCTCAGCTCAACGACCGCGACTGGCTGGTCGCCTGGTTTGATGAGCGCAAGGTCGCGTACAAGAAGCATGACGGACTGGGTGGACTGCAGCTCAGCTTCTTCGAGGAAACCACCGAGGCCCTGCTGGTTCAGCCGACTTACATCATCGACTACCCGGCAGAGGTTTCGCCCCTGGCCCGTGCTTCGGATTCCAACCATGCCATCACCGAGCGCTTCGAGCTGTTCATCACCGGACGCGAGATGGCCAATGGCTTCTCCGAGCTCAACGACCCGGAAGACCAGTCGGCGCGCTTTCTCGACCAGGTGCGCGCCAAGGAAGCGGGCGATGAAGAAGCCATGTTCTACGACGCCGACTACATCCGCGCCCTGGAATACGGCCTGCCGCCCACCGGCGGCTGCGGCATCGGCATCGACCGGCTGGTGATGTTGCTGACCGATGCGCCCGCCATCCGCGACGTGATCCTGTTCCCCCATATGCGGCGGGAAGAATCAGCCGACTGAACTTGTCGCCGAGTTTATCAGCCTAATATCGAGTATATGGCTGACACCAAATTCCCCATCGCTCCCCACGCCCTCGAGCTCTCGATCGAAGGCATGACCTGTGCCTCCTGCTCATCCAGGCTGGAGAGGCAGTTGAATCAATTGCCCGGAGTGAAAGCGGCAGTCAATTTGGCCACGGAAAACGCGCGCATCCACTACGACCCGCAGCAAGTCTCCGCCGAACGCATTGCCGAAGCCGTCACCAAGACTGGGTTCACCGTTGCCCCGCGCCGCATAGACCTGGCGATCACGGGCATGACCTGCGCATCTTGTTCCGCCCGGATCGAAAAGCAGCTCAACAAGCTCCCCGGAGTTCAAGCATCGGTGAACCTGGCCACCGAGATCGCCACTGTCAATGCGCCCGGCTGGCTGGATACCGCCGAGATCATCCGCACCGTGGAGAAGACCGGCTACGGCGCGGAGGAAATCTCGGGCGCGGCACGCGAACAGGAAAAGGCGCGCAAGGCCGCGCGCTACCGCAAGGACGTCGCGATCTTTGCCGGCGCCGCCCTGCTCACCCTGCCCCTTCTGTTGCAAATGGGCGGCATGCTGCAAGGCAGCCATGAGGAATGGCTGCCGCTCTGGCTGCAGTGGCTGCTGGCGACGCCGGTCCAGTTCATTGCCGGCTGGCGCTTTTACCGCGGTTCCTGGAACGCGCTGCGCGGCGGCGGCGCAAACATGGATGTGCTGGTGGCCATGGGGACTTCCATGGCCTGGGGTTTCAGCACGGTGGTGTTTGTTTTTGGCCTGAACCAGCACGTCTACTTTGAAGCGGGCGCGGCGGTCATCACCCTGGTGATGCTGGGCAAGTTGCTGGAAGCCCGGGCCAAGGGTGCGACAACGGCCGCCATCGAGCAATTGCTCCAGCTCGCTCCGAAGTCGGCGTGGGTGAAGCGCGACGGCGAGTTTGTCGAACTGCCCGTTGCTCAGTTGAAGCCTGGCGACCTCGTGCAGGTCAAACCCGGCGAGCGCCTGCCGGTGGATGGGGAAGTGTTGGAGGGCAGCTCGGGGGTGGATGAATCCATGCTCACGGGAGAGTCCCTGCCGGTAAACAAGCTTGCCGGCAGCAGAGTCTATGCCGCCACCCAGAACACCAGCGGCATGCTGGTCGTGAAAGCCATCGGAGTGGGCGCCCATACCCAGTTGGCCGAGATCGTCCGTCTGACCGAAGCGGCCCAAGGTTCCAAGGCCCCGATCCAGAAACTGGCGGACAGGATTTCCGGCATTTTTGTGCCCGCCGTGGTGGGCATCGCCCTCCTCACCTTCGCAGTCTGGTGGCTGTTTGCCGGTGAGTTCACTCCAGCCCTGATCAACGCGGTTGCCGTGCTGGTCATCGCCTGTCCCTGCGCACTCGGGCTTGCCACACCAACCGCAATTATGGTGGGCACCGGGCTGGGCGCCCGGCACGGGCTGCTGGTGAAAAACGCCGAAGCCCTGGAGGGCGCAGAGAAGCTCAACATCCTGCTGGTGGACAAGACCGGCACCCTCACCGAAGGCAAACCTCATCTGACCAGTCTGCATCCCGCAGGCGGAGTGACGGAGAACGAGCTCTTGCGGTGGGCTGCAAGACTGGAACAGCATTCCGAACACCCTCTTGCCTTGGCGGTGCTGGATGCCGCGCGGGAACGCGGGATAACCCTTGCGGCCGCGGCGGATTTTGAAGCGCTCAGCGGCCAAGGCATCCAGGCGCGGATAAATGGCCAGCTCATGCAGCTGGGCTCGCCCGACTGGATGAAAGCACAGAGCATGGAACTTACGCCCCCGCCCGAGGGCCCCCAAACCTGGATAGGCCTTGTGCGTGACGGAAAATTTGCCGGCTGGATCGGGCTGGCGGATACGCTGCGGGAAAGTTCCGTCCGGGCTGTTGCGCGACTCAGGCAAATGGGCGTGGAGGTCGTGATGCTGACCGGCGACAATGCCTTGACCGCCGGCGCGATTGCCGCACAAGTCGGCATAGCGCGCTTCGTCGCCGGGGTGCTGCCGCAAGACAAAGCCGCCGAGATTGCGCGGATCAAGGCCAAGGGTGGAACTGTCGGCATGGCCGGAGACGGAATCAATGACGCTCCCGCCCTGGCCGCAGCGGACGTGAGCTTCGCGCTGGCGTCGGGCACCGACATCGCAATCGAGACGGCGGACATCACCCTGATGCGCAACGACCTGAACAGCGTGGCGGACGCGATTGAGTTGTCCCGCCGTACCCTGTCCAAGATCCGCCAGAACCTGTTCTTCGCGTTTATCTACAACATCATCGGCCTACCCCTCGCGGCGCTCGGCATGCTCAACCCGGTGATCGCCGGGGCGGCGATGGCGATGAGTTCCGTCTCGGTGGTCAGCAATTCCCTGTTGCTCAAGCGCTGGCGTCCGCGCGCCTGAGTCAGCCTTCCCGGCTGCGTGCCTCCAGCGCTTCCCACTGCACCAGCACCTGTTCCAGCTCCTGCTCGATTTGCGCAAGCCGTTGATGTATCGCCGCCGCCTCGGTATTCGGACGCCGATAGAAATCCGGCGCCGAGACGCTGGCGTGAAGTTCAGCCTGTTCGGCTTCCAGTGCCTCGATGCGGCCAGGGATGGCCTCCAGCTCGCGGGCCTCCTTGTAGCTGAGCTTGGGCGGCCGCTTGGCACGGGGAGTAGTTGACTTTTCCGGATCCCGGAGTGGCATCGTTCCCTTTGCTCGCCCCGCCTCGCGGCTGGCCAGATAGCGCTGCCAGTCGTCAAAGCCTCCGGCATTTGCCACCCAATGTCCATCGCCTTCCCACGCAATCACCTGGGTTACAACGTTGTCGAGAAACTCGCGGTCATGCGACACCAGCAGCACCGTTCCTGCATAGGTCTGCAAGAGTTCCTCCAGGAGTTCCAGGGTCTCCATATCCAGATCATTGGTCGGCTCATCCAGCACCAGCATATTGGCGGGACGGGCAAACAGACGGGCCAGCAGCAGCCGGTTGCGCTCGCCGCCCGAAAGCGACTTCACCGGCGAGCGGGCGCGGGATGGAGAGAAGAGAAAGTCGCCCAGGTAGGACATGACATGCTTGCGCTCCCCTGCCACCTCCACGTAGTCCGAGCCCGGGCTGATCACATCCATCAAGGAGGCCTCCTCATCCAGCTGGGTGCGGAATTGGTCGAAATACGCCACGGACAGTCGGGTGCCTTGCCGTACCCTGCCGGAATCCGGCGCAATCTCGCCCAGAATGAGCTTGAGCAGCGTCGACTTTCCCGCGCCGTTGGGACCGATCAGGCCCACCTTGTCGCCGCGCGAAATCACCGTGGAAAAATCGCGCACTATGGCCCGGTCACCATAGGACTTGCTGACATTGAGCAGCTCCGCCACCACCTTGCCGGAGCGGTCCCCCGCATCGATCGCCAGGTTCACCTTGCCCAGCAGCGCTCGTCGCGCCGCCCGCTCGCGCCGCAAAGCTTCCAGGCGCAATACCCGCCCTTCGTTGCGGGTGCGGCGCGCCTCCACGCCTTTGCGGATCCAGACCTCCTCCTGCGCCAGCAACTTGTCGAAGCGCGCATTGGCAAGCGCTTCAGCATTGAGCAGTTCCGCCTTGCGCTTGCGGTATTCACTAAAGCTGCCGGGAAAACTGGCCAGCATCCCCCGATCCAGTTCCACGATGCGGGTTACCACATTGTCGAGAAAGCGCCGGTCGTGGGTCACCA
>DASQBT010000153.1:0-17286 GCA_035635075.1 Thiobacillaceae bacterium
GAATTCCCCCATCGGCACGGCAAAATAGAGAAACATGAGCGGGAAGAACAAGGCCTTGAACACGGCCCAGCCGAGTACCGCCCACACCGCGGCAATAAGCATGGTGATCAAAGCCAACTGCTCAACCACCCGCACCCCTCCGGCATCTGCCATCAGCCAGCCGAAACCGGCCAGCGCCAGCAACACCAGCGCTCGCCGGTCGGGTACAGGCTGCAGGGACATGACTTCGTGGCGGCGCCCCCAGATCAGCCAGAGCGAAATCGGCAAAACCAGGAACCCGTGGGTGAAAGTTTCCGATCGCTCCCAGATTTCCACCATGGACAGGAAGCTCGGCCAGAACAATGCGATCAGTGCTGCCACCAAGGCGAGTGCCAGCAGAGCCGCATTGCGCCAGCCGGCGTGCGATGCGCGTAAAGACAGATTGTTTTGGGTTTGTGTCATCGGCGTCATAACCAGACATCCAGTTGGCTCAGATTGTTTTCCCAGTCATAGTCCCGCAGGACCCTCTCCCGACCGTGCTTGCCCAGTTCAGGGAACAAGCCCTTGCACACTCGGATCACTTGTTCGGCGAAGCTCTGTTCGTCTGCCGCCTCCAGCAGATCGAGCCCGACCTGGGCCGAGATGCCTGCTGTTGCCTGCGGCGTGGCCACGACCGGCCGGGCCATGCTCATGGCCTCCAGCACCTTGTTCTGCACGCCGCGTGCCAGCCGCAATGGAGCGACGGCACACGCCGCATGCTTGAGGTAGGGTCGCACATCCGGCACGGTACCGGTCACCGTCACGCCGAGAATTCGACTCAAGTGTTGGACCGCCTCCGTCGGATTGCTGCCGACGATGTAAAACGCCGCGTTCGGCAGGGTTGCCTTCACGCCGGGGAGAACCGACTCGGCGAACCAGCGTACCGCATCCACGTTGGGCCAGTAGTCCATGGCGCCGGTGAACACGATAGGCATCACGCCCAGGGGATAAGGATTGGGCAGATCATGTTCCGGCGAGAAAAAAGCCGCGTCAACGCCGTTTTCGAACCAGTGGATCCGATCCTCCGCATCCGGCGCATGAGTCTTGAGCAGTCTTGCCTCAGCTTGGGAAACCAGGAATGTGGCATTGAAGGACCGCGCCGCCCGATTTTCCCACTCGGCCAGTTTCGCCGCTTCCCGCCGGTAGAGCCAGGACAGCGGCCACGGTTTGGTGGGCGCATACTGGGCCCACTTGTCCGAATCTACATCCACCATGTCCATCAGCTTGAGCGGCAGGCCAGCCGGAACGAATTGGGCCATAGCCGAGGAAAACGCGACCACCCGGTCCACCAAGCCCTGCTCAACCAGCTGCTTTACCCAGGCGCCCAACCCGGTCTGCCGGTAGTAGGGCAGGGTTAGGGCCTCACCGGTCAATACGCCGCTCAGGCTGGCAAGCCTGGCCCTTAACGGTCTGATTTCCCCAATGAACGATTCCTTGCACCAAGCCCCCAAGGCCTTTCGATGGACGCGATCGGCAGGATCGTCAATAAACGTACCGAGATAGACCGGCCCCTTGCTCGCCAAGTGTTTGAGCAAATGGAATGAGCGAATCTTGTCCCCCTTGTTGGGCGGATAGGGCATGCGGTGTACCAGGTAAAGAATACCGCCCATCAACCGAGGTACTTCACTATGTGCGGGCCCATCAGGTTAGCAAGCGGCAGCGGCAGCTTTTTCCAGGCCGCAATGAACAACCGGTATTTGGGGTTGAGCGGATTCAGCTCGGGAACTTCAGCGGCACCCACCAGCAAGTTCTCGTAGTAAAGCGGCTGCGGCTCAAAGCCCCAATTCTTCTTGAAGTGATAGGGTCCGGTTCCGACCTTGCTGCGGCCATAATCGAACAGCGTATAGCCGGCTTCGCAGGATCGCCGCATCAGTTCCCAATACTTGAAGTCGTTGGCCGCCAGATCGCGCGCCTCGGCGAGGTCACCCGCATAGTAGGGCAGAATTTCATTGCG
Source organism: Thiobacillaceae bacterium (assembly GCA_035635075.1). Classification (GTDB taxonomy): domain Bacteria; phylum Pseudomonadota; class Gammaproteobacteria; order Burkholderiales; family Thiobacillaceae; genus DASQBT01. Next base: position 1,973 of record DASQBT010000153.1, read on the forward strand.
GAAATGGAAGCTCAGGACACTGCTGACGGCCTTGCCATCTTTCACCACCGACAGCACTGAACAGTCGGGTCCGAATACCTCCCGCAAGATCTGGAAATAGCGTTTGGACAAGGCCGGCGTTCCGTGACGATGCACGTTGTCCGCAAACACCTGATAGAAACGTTCCACCCCTGCATCCGGTTCGCTGGCCAGCCCCGCCTTGATACCCTTGCGCACCATGGCCCGTTGCTTGCGCGGAATGGCGTTGAGATTCTGCTCGACATCCGCTTCGAGCCGCTTGCGGAAAGTCACGTACAAGTCTTTGACCGTCCAGTCCGGATGGCGGGATTCCAGGCTGCGGTATTCGAGCACGTCGACTCCCAGCGAGCGGGCCAGTTTGCCAGCGGCTTCATCCAAGAAATGAAAGGCTGCGTCGTTGTCGGCAACGATGCCGCCATATGCGCAAAACGGCAGCGACGCCAGGCTGTGGCCAAACAGCCGGCTCCTGATCTCGACAAGAGGCAGGACCCCGGTGATCGCCCCGCCTTGTTCAAGGTAGTAGAAATGGGTGCGGTGGCCAAAGGCCTCTTCCATGACGCGCTTCCAGCCGGCGCGATGAAAAAACGTGGCCTGAGAATGCGCGAGCACATAGGCATCCCACCGTTCGAAGTCTGTTTCGGTCAACAGTCTGAGCACCGGTTCAGCAGCCGCCACCGGGGCCGGGATCTGAATTTCCATATCAATGCTGCGGTTGGGGGTTGAGGAAGATTTCATCCACTCTTCCCCAGGGAAAATCCTTCAACAGGCGTTCGAGTTTGCCCCGCATATGGTGCAGGTTTACGTAGTGGCGGAAGCGGGTCTTGGCATTGAGCCCGGCGGGTCGCGGCTGTTCGGGATCGACTTCCCAAGGATGGAAATAAAACATGCAGGGTGCGTGCTCGCGCAGATTCACCTGCCTGAGCAGCCAGCGTGACAGGCCATAAGGCATAAGCCTGAAATAGCCGCCGCCTGCCGCCGGCAGGTTGCGTCCGAACAACGGCACGGTGGTCGGAGGCAACTCCAGTATCCCGTACTGCCCGTTGGGCCGGTAGGGATGCCGGGGCGCATCGGGGGCGCCATAGTGATCATGCCTGACGGGGTAGATGCTGGAGCTGTAGGCATGGCCGGTTTCGGACAACACATCCAGCGCCCAGCGGTTGCGCCCGCTGATGGAGAAGCTGGGCGCCCGGTAGCCCTTGACCTCCAGGCCGGCCGCATCTTCCAGAATATGTTTTGCGCGCACGACATCCAGGCGAAACTCTTCCGGAGTCAAGTCGCTTGCGCGTTGATGCCCATAGCCATGGCTGGCCAGTTCGTGCCCGTTGTCCACGATGATGCGCACAATGTTCGGATGGCGCTCCGCAATCCAGCCCAAGGTGAAGAATGTGGCCTTGGCGCCCGCGTCGTCCAGCAGCGCGAGTATAAGATCCACGTTGCGCTCCACCCGGCAGGGCAGGCTGTCCCACTCCTGGCGCGAAATGTGAGGAGCGAAGGCCGAAACCTGGAAATAATCTTCCACATCGATGGTCATCGCATTGCGTATGGATGCCATCAGGCCACCCTGGCTTGCCGTTCATCCTGCAGCCATGGCCGGATGATCTGGGCGATTCGGACGGCGGCCTGACCATCCCAGTATTCCGGCACCCGCCCGGCCTTGCCGCCGCTGCTGAGGATCTCGTCCACTGCGGCAACCAGCTTGGCCATGTCCGTGCCGATCAGGGTGTTGGTGCCTTCGCTTACCGTGATTGGCCGTTCCGTATTCTCCCGCAGGGTCAGGCAGGGGACACCGAGAGCCGTGGTTTCCTCCTGGATCCCGCCGGAATCGGTCATGACAAATCTGGCGGACCGCATGAGCCCCAACATTTCCAGATAGCCCAAGGGCGGCATCAACCTCAGTTCCTTGATCACTCCGCCCAGTCCGAAGGTCTCGATGCGTGCGCGGGTACGCGGATGCAGGGGAAAAACCACAGGTATGCGCCGGTTGATGTCTGCCACGGTTTGCAGCAGTCGCTCCAGCACCTGGCGGTCATCCACATTGGAAGGGCGGTGCAGGGTCAGAACTGCAAAATGCCCCTGATGCCCGCGAAGCGTGACGGCCGGCGCAACCGCGCGCGCCAAATTGCGGTGCAGGGTATCGATCATGACATTGCCGACAAAATGCACGCGTGCTTCGGCGATGCCTTCCTTTCTGAGATTTGCCAGCGCGCTGCGTTCCGTGGTGAACAGCAGATCGGAAATCTGATCGGTCAGCACCCGATTGACTTCTTCCGGCATGGACCGGTCATAGCTGCGCAAGCCCGCCTCCACGTGGATCACCGGAACGGACAGCTTGGTGGCAACCAGTGCGCAGGCGATGGTGGAGTTGACGTCGCCCACAACCAGCACCGAGTTGGGGGCCTCCGATTCAATCACTTGCTCAAATCGCTTCATCACTTCCGCAGTCTGCACCGCATGTGAGGCGGAGCCCACTTCCAGGTGGAAATCCGGAGGCGCGATGCCCAGGTCCTGAAAGAAGCTGTCGTTCATGGCCGCGTCATAGTGCTGGCCGGTGTGCAGCAATTTGGACCGTAACCCGGCCTCGGCGAGCGCAGCCATGACTGGCGCGATTTTCATGAAGTTGGGTCGGGCACCGACTACGCACAGAACCTGAGTCACGGGGGCGGGCCTTTTCAATGCGGCAGCTGCTGATCCCTGGAATCCGGATCTGCCTCGTCCGGCGGAATACGTGTGCTCAGCATGAAGAGTATCTTGCGCACTATAGGCAGAACCCGGTTGACCGATCGCTCTATCTGCTCAACCTTGTGGGCAAGAATGCCGGAATCCTGCGTGTGCAATACGGCAACGCCATTACCGTGGCTGGACGCAGCGTTGACGTAAGGTGCCGGTTCCTGATGCGCAACTTCGTTGCGCAAGTCCTCAATCACTTCATTGACCTGCGGGACGTCAAAGTGCGCGAGCTCCTCCAGATAGCCGAACAGCAGCAGGCGGTCGCAGAAGGTGTTGATGCGCCGCGGGATGCCGCCGGTAAAGCGGTGGATCGCGGCGAACGCCTCGGCAGAAAAGCCGGGATTGGCCCGCCATCCCACGGTATGGAGCCGGTGTTCGATGTAGCCCTGGGTTTCTTCCGCGCCGAGCGGCCCGAGATGATAGGAGGCGATGACCCTCTGGCGCAACTGCTGCATGTCTGCGCCCTGCAATATGCCGCGAAATTCCGGCTGACCCAGGAGAAAGGTCTGGATCAGCGAACGGTCGTTGTTCTGGAAGTTGGACAGCATGCGAAGCTCTTCCACCGCCCGCGCGGTCAGGTTCTGCGCCTCGTCCACCACCAGCAGCACACGCTTGCCCTGGCGAGTGGCAGAATTGAGATAATCCTCGAGATTTTTCAGCAGCGCGGACTTGTTCAGCCCCTCGTGCTGCAGCCCCAGTGAGGCTGCCACACTGCGCAGCGTATCCTCCGCATCCAACTGGGTGCTGACCAACTGGGCGGCAATGATGTTTTCGCTCTCCAACTGTTTGAGCAGATTGCGCACCAGCGTGGTCTTGCCGGCGCCCACTTCGCCGGTGATGACAATAAAGCCCTCGCCCAAAGAAAGCCCGTAATCCAGGTACGCCATGGCCCGCTTGTGGCCCTTGCTGCCAAAGAAGAAACGCGGATCAGGATTGAGTCCGAAGGGCTTGGCGGAGAGATGATAGAAGGATTCGTACATGCGCTCAGAAGGTCATGTTGACCAGGGCCGTGAGATTGTTTTCGTTAAAGTCGAATGCGCTATCATTCGAACGCCGGGTGGTGTAGCGATAGATCAGCGAACCCGAAAGTTTGGGCTGGAACTGCCGGGTCATTCCTACGCTTGCGATGTAAATCTTGTCATTGCGGTCGGTGGTCAGGCCGCTCAGCGAGGCTGGCACCAGATTGTTGGTCAATGACAGGCTTGTATTCAGCGTCGTTCGGGGATCGAGCCGGTAACCGTACAGCCCCGTGATTCCGCGGGTCTCGTCACCAGGCAAGCCGCCGAGGTTCTGGAAAATGCGTTTGGTATCGAAGATATTCAAGCCCAAGCTGTTCTTGCCCTTGGTCCAACTGACCCCGCCATTGAATGTCTTATTAAGAAAAACGCCGTTTGCAAGGCTCAGGAGAGGGACTCCACGACTGAGCAGAAACTCCACCACGCCCTGCGGCGTCAGCCCGAGAAGGGGCCCGAGAAAGTCCTGAGCGTTCTGTAAGGTGCCCACCTCCGCGCAATCAGGAAATGGCGCAGTTAGGTTCGAACTCACCTGAAACCCTTCGCCCGTGCAGTCCCAGATCACACTTTCATTTGCCGCAAGCAGCACTTGCGAGATGTCGTTCACGCCCTCGCTGTATCTGGCGAACCAGGTGGAAAAATGGCTGCGATGGTTGAAATTGGCGCTGTAGGTATTGCCGAAATAATTGTGCCCCACCGAGCCATCCATGGAGGTGAGGCGGCTCGGTGACCATCCCAGCCCTGCTGTCCAGGAAGGGCCGCTGGTCTTGGTGAGCGAAGGATAGTCATTGTTGTCATAGCCGACCGAGCCGAAGGCGCGGATCTTCCGGGTAAGCGCATAGCCCAGGGTGGCATCGTAATGCTCGAACTGGTTGCTGCCGTCATTATGGATTTTCGCGTCACGCAGCGAATAGTTGAGCGCCCACGACAGGTCATTGAAGCGACTGCCGCTGTTCAATGCCGCGGTCAGGGTGTTGGCGTTGATGTCGCCGCCGGCGTTGTTCTGAAATAACGCGCCCGACGTCGTATACCGCACCTGTCCCGCGGCAAAGGTGCCAAAACGCTTGGTCAGGTAGGGGCTCAGGGAATAGGTGCCTACCGTAGTGAGATTGCCCGTGTCCAGGGTTCCGCCACCCGGAGCACCCAAGAGGGAGGTCAGCACTTGCGACACGTTGGCGGTCGCATCGACAAAGAAAAGCTGGTCGACGATTTCGGCGTTGGCCCTGGCGCCCAAGCTGTGATTGAGGTCGCTGGACGTATTTTTCTCGCCCAAACGCTCGACCCCGGACAGGAAATAACTCACATCCACCTTGAGCCGTCTGGCGCCCACCGACTGGAGGCGAAAACCGGGCGTCACACCCAGAATCAGTGCCGATTCCTTGTTGCCGTCGGGGGCCTGACCCACGTTGTCGGTCAGTTCGGCACGCGCGCTCACACTGGGAGTCAAAGTCCATTGGTCTGCAAGCGCTGACTCAGCGGAAAACAACGTGACCAGAATAATCCATGCCTGCGCCGAAGAAACCGACGGCACATGCCTCTGTTTATTTTCCGTAGCTGCCATAATACCCGTAGTAGTAATCCGCCCCGGGAGTGGGAGTGGTCTTGTTCAACAACATCCCCACCACCTCGCAGGTCTGAATATGATTTAGCGCTTCCGTAACGGCTTCCTGGGAGGTCTTCTCGGCCTCGACGACCATTACGATCTGCCCCATGTGAGCGGCCAGCACGCCGGCCTCGCTGGTGGCCAGCAAGGGCGGAGAATCGAAAAGTATGATCCGGTCATGATAACGGCTGCCTATGTCTTCGACCAATCGGGTCATGGCCGCGCTGGCCAGAAGCTCGGTGGCACGTTTATAGGTCCGCCCCGCCGGCAGAACAGTGAGCTTGGCGATATCGGTCCGGATCAAGACATCTGAGAGATTGAGCTTCTTGTCTTGCAGGACATCGAGAAAGCCCAGATCTGCGTGCAGGCCCAGATTTTCCGGGATCCGCGGCCGCGCCACGTCCGCGTCCACCAATAACACGGTGCGGTCCATTTCCATCGCCATGGAAATGGCCAGGTTGATGGCGCAAAAAGTTTTCCCCTCACCCGGCAGCGAACTGGTAATCATGATCAGATTGCCGTTCTTGACCTTGGCCGTGCCCTGCCCGAAGGCATTCGCAATCAGCGGCCGCTTGATGATGCGAAACTCCTCCGCGACCTGGCTTTTTTCCGTGTCCGGTGTAATTGCGCCGATCTTGCGCAAGCGCGCCAGATCCACATTTTGCACCACGTTCGTGACGACAGAATTTACCCGGGACTCAACGCTGTCTGTGCTGTCGGCAAGGTCGGGAAGGGTCTCGGTCGCCGGTTCCCGACGTTCGGGCATGGAATGACTATGCGCAAGCGCCGCTTCTATGATGCTTCCACCCTCGGCGTGTATTTGCGGCTCTTCAGCGGTTTGGGCCGACACCGACGACGCGGGGACGCCCAGCTTTTTTGCGGCTTTTTCGATAATACTCATTCGTCCCCCTTAAGCCGTGCGGGCCATGACAAGTTGCAGCATCATCAACACCCCGTATGCGCCAAGCAGACTGCCCAGGGTTGCAAGGTAAGCCATCAACCCTTTGCGTTTTCTGCGCCGGCTTTCATCGGTCTCGATCTTTGTCACCCCTCCCAACAGCGGCAGGCCGGTCAGATCGCGCAGGGCGCGCCTGTCGGTCACGGTGCGGCGAATCTGGCTCACCAGGAAAGCGGCGGCCACACCTGCCAGCAGGCCGCCCAGAGGTACAAGGGAAATCAGCAGCGGACGGTTGGGCCAAGCGGGTTCGAAAGGCACGCGTGGCGGATCAATCACCCGGAAATCAACCGTATTGGTCTTGCTCTCCACATCACCCGACATGGTGGCCGATTCGCGGCGGGCCAGCAGGGATGCGTAATTCTGCTTGTAGACATCATAGTTCCGCGTGAGCTGGGTATACTCCTGCTCCACCTCGGGAATCATGTTTGATGCCCTCCGCAACTCGTCGTAGCGGCGCTGATACTCTCCCACGCGGGCTTTGAGTGAAGCCACATTGGCATCGGCTTCGGCAATCGATATGGTGAGCTGCTGATAGACCGGGTTCTGCACCTTGGCCCCCCCCGGATCGGCCTTCTGTTGTGCCTTTTCCTCCTTCTTCTGCTCTTCCAGTTTGGCAATCAGACGTTTAGTCGCCACGATATCGGGATGCCGTTCCGTGTATTGCAAGAGCAGCTGATCCATATTCTTTTTCAGCGCCTCAATCCGGCTGTCAAGTTCCGACGTAACCGGGGTGTCGGCCCCGGCAGCCAGCTCGGGCTCCTCATCTTGCAGCTGCTGCTTGAGCTGCGTGTGGCGCTTGGTCGCTTCCTGCAGATCCAGTTCGGCCTGATGCAGTTGGCCAGCGGTATCCGACAGCTTGGCGTAATAATCCCCGCCTTGACCCGGCATCATGCCAATGTGCTTTTGCTTGAACTCCTTTAGGGCATTCTCGGCATCCACAAGTCGCTGCTGGTATTGCTGCAGTTGCTCTTCAATGAATTTTTGTGAGGACGCAATGTCCTGGCGGGTTTTCCCCAGGCTGGATTCGACAAAGATGGTCAGCAGCGCCTGCACGACTTTTTTTGCCAGATTGGGATTCTCGTGCTGAAAACTGATGGTGTAGAGGTTTTCCCTGCCCGCGTCAGCGATGGCGATCTTGCTCGCCAGCGAGTCCAGCAATGTCTCCATTTGCTCTGGCGTTTTGGCGGTCACATCCAAATCCGTCATCCTGGCAACCTTCTCCAGCGTCGGGCGACTGACCAAGGCCCGAGTCATCAGCTTGATCTGTTGATCGACGTTGGGTTCAACGGTCAGACCGGCAAGGAGGGGCTTGAGCAGGGATTGCGTATCAACGTAAACCCGCGCATCAGCTTCATAACGGTTGGGCAACATGTATACCCACGCCCAGCCCACAACGGATATCAGCCACGCGACCGAGACGATATACCACCGCCGGTTCCAGGTCGCTTTGACATAACCCAACAACTGCTGAACTACTTCATCCATCCGCTTGCCCCTATCTTGATCACAGGCGGGACCTTCCCCCGGCTACCCGAGGGAATGTCCCTAAAACAATCTTTCAGGAATAACCAGGACGTCTCCCGGGCGCATCTCCACGTTGGCGGCGTAGTCGCCACCTTTGATCAAATCGTCCAACCGCACACCCAGCGGCGTTGTCTTGCCATTGTCGGTCCGCAGAATGTAGGCCTTGTTGCCCGCCGCAAAGTCAGTCAGCCCGCCGACTGCGATCATCAGGTCAATCAGGCTCATGTGTTCCCGATAGTTGAGTGCCTGCGGCTTGGCCGCCTCACCCACCACACGGACCTGCTGACTGTAAGGACCCACACCACCCGCCACGATGACAGTCACGATAGGTTCCTGGATGTATTTAGACAGGGCTTTCTCGATATCCCTGGCGAGTTGAGTTGGAGTCTTGCCGGAAGCCGGTAAATCCTCAACCAGATTCATGGTCATCTTGCCGTCCGGTCGAACGGGGAACGCGCCGGACACATCCGGATTGCGCCAGACGAATACCTGCACAGAATCGCCAGGCCCGACCAGATAATTCCACTCACTGCCCTGTGCCGGGATGGGCGGAGCGGGGGAATAAGCGGGTGTATTGCTGCAGGCAGACAGCGCGAACAGCAGGATTGTGGCTGCCGCCCAGACCATGGAATTCCTTGGGATAGACATTCTTCGTTCCTTCCTGAACACGATTTAAGCGCGTTATTATGCCAGAGGCCGGGGTGAAGCTCTAAAGCCGACGATTTCAAAGACGTGAGCAGCAATTTTCGAGCCACCAGCCTGGTGTGCTTCCCGCTCTTGGCCGCAACAACGGTCTTGGCCTAGATCTGCCGACAAGGGTGCGCTGGCCCAATGGGGCTTTACTGGGGCTTCCGACGATTTCCCGACAACAACGGCAAGAAATTGCGTCAGTCCGATTGCGTTATCATTCGCTCATGTTGAAACAATTTTCCCCGGCCAGCCTGGATGATCTCAAGCAGTGCATCCGGGCATTTGCCGCTGAGCGCGGCTGGGAGCAGTTCCACACCCCGAAAAACCTGGCGATGGCGCTGATTGCTGAGGCGGGGGAACTGGTTGAGCAGTTTCAGTGGCTATCCCCCGAAGAAAGCGCCCGACTTTCCCCAGAACGCCATGAGCAGGTGCGCCGGGAAATTGCCGATGTGTTGATCTATTTGACCCGTCTGGCCGATCTGCTTGAGATTGACCTGCTGCAGGCCGCGGCGGACAAGATTGAGCTGAACGGCCGGAAGTATCCGGTTGACAAGGCCCGAGGCAATGCAGTCTAAGTGAAACGAATTATGAGTCACTACAGATACCACGTCTTCTTCTGCGTCAATGAACGCGAAGATGGCGCCAAATGTTGTGGTGCCTCCGGCGGTCAGGCCATGCGCGACTACACCAAGAAGAAGATCAAGCACCTGAACCTGAACGGGCAGGATAAATGCCGCATCAACACGGCGGGCTGCATGGACCGCTGTGACGAGGGGCCGCTGCTGGTCGTATATCCGGAAGCGGTCTGGTACACCTATGTGGACGAGTCTGACATCGACGAGATCATCGAAGAGCACTTGCGGCACGGCCGCATCGTCAAGCGCCTGCAGATTCTGTGAACCGTTCGAAGTTACGCATAAGAACCCCGGCGGGCTCGATGGAAACCGTGGTCAACGATCCGGTAGATAGGCGCCGCGGCGTGGCCTTCATCGCCCATCCCCACCCGCTCCATGGCGGCAGCCTGGACAACAAGGTCGTTCAGACCCTTGCCAAGACCGCCTATGGGCTCGGCATGGTCGTGGTGCGCCCCAATTTTCGAGGCGTGGGACAAAGCGAAGGCGAATACGACCGGGGGGCCGGCGAAACCGCAGACATGCTGGAGATCATTCGCTTCGTTATGGGCCACTATGCGGATCTGCCGATTTATCTGGCGGGTTTTTCCTTTGGTGCCTTTGTTCAGCACCGGGTGGCCGCGCATATGCCCCACCAAAGGCTCCTGCTCGTGGCACCCGCCGTCAATCTTTACCCCTTCCAGCCGGTTGCTTCAACCACGCTGCTGATCCATGGCGAGCACGATGAGCTGGTTGCCGTGGATCAGGTTAAGCGCTTTGCCGATGCTTGCGGGGCGTCCCTTGCGGTCATACCCGGCGCTGATCACTATTTCCACAAGAAGCTCAAGGATCTGGCGGCCGTCGTGGAGAACGCGTGGCGCTGCTAGCCGCGCAAGGTCTCGTCAAGCGCTATGGCGGATCCGAGGTGGTGCGCGGCCTGGACCTAAGTATTGAAACCGGCGAATGCCTCGGCTTGTTGGGGCCGAACGGTGCGGGCAAGACTACCACACTAAAGATGCTGCTTGGTCTGATCGAGCCCGATGCCGGCACTATTGAATGCCTGGGCCTTCCTGTGCCCCAAGCGGCGCGCGAGGCTCGCGTCCGCATAGGCGTGGTGCCGCAGATGGACAGCCTGGACCCGGACTTTAGCGTGGCAGAAAACCTGCAGGTCTATGGCCGTTACTTCCGCCTGCCGGAAAGCGTCTTGCAAGACCGTATTCCCAGTCTGCTGGACTTCGCCGGCCTGGCAAGCAGGGCTGCCAACAAGGTGACCACCCTGTCAGGCGGCATGAAGCGGCGGCTGACCCTGGCACGCGCCCTCATCAACGATCCGGACCTGATCGTCTTGGACGAGCCCACCACGGGGCTCGATCCCCAGGCGCGTCACGTGATGTGGCAGGGCCTGCGCAGCCTGATCGCGCAGGGCAAGACAGTCCTGCTCACGACCCACTTCATGGACGAGGCCGAGCGTCTCGCTGACCGGCTGATCGTAATCGACCATGGCATCAAGATAGCCGAAGGCTCGCCCCGGGAAATGATTGCCCAGTACATTGAGCCACATGTGATTGAAGTCTTTGGCGAAGGTGCGTTGGCCTGGAAAGCTGAAGGACTGAGGCTCTGCACCCGACTGGAGACTGTAGGCGAGACCTTGTTCTGCTACGCCGTGGACGAAGCGCCGGCGCTAGACAGTCTCAAGGCGCAAACCGGCTTGCGCTATCTGCATCGACCTTCCAGTCTGGAAGACGTATTTCTCAAACTCACCGGCCGGGAACTGCGCGACCAATGATCCGGGCCCATCTCGCACCGCCCCGCCTGTCGCTGCGGTTCATTCCGGTTTGGCGGCGCAATTTCCTGGTATGGAAAAAACTGGCCATACCCAGCATTCTCGGCAACCTGGCGGACCCCATGTTGTACATGCTGGGCCTGGGCTATGGCCTGGGAAGCCTGCTGCCGCAGGTGAACGGCGTGGCCTACATCACCTTTCTCGCCGCCGGCACCGTATGTTATTCCACCATGAACAGTGCCACCTTCGAGGTGCTGTATTCGGGCTTTTCCCGCATGCATGTGCAAAGGACATGGGAAGCCATCATGAATGCGCCTCTCTTGCTGGATGACGTAATGCTGGGCGAACTGGCCTGGGGCGCATCCAAGTCGCTGCTCTCGGGCGTGGCCATTCTGACCGTGATCTGGACCTTGCGCCTGCAAGCCAGTTTTTGGATGAGCCTTTGGGTTTTTCCGGTCGTCATCCTCATCGGCCTGACTTTTTCCGCCATGGGTCTCGTCATGACCGCTCTTTCCCCCAGCTATGATTTCTTTCTCTATTACTTCACCCTGGCCGTCACGCCCATGGTGCTGCTGTGCGGCGTGTTTTATCCGGTCAGCCAGCTGCCGGGCTTTCTCCAGGCGGTGTCCGGCTGGCTTCCCCTCACCCATGCGATCGACTTGGTTCGACCCCTGATCCTGGGCCGCCTACCGGCACAGGCCATTGCCCATCTGCTAGCGCTCGCCGCCTGGGGATCGACCAGCTACTGGATCGCCGTAACGCTCACTCGGCGCAGACTGCTTAAATAGTGTGCGCCATACAAATTACTTGACTAAAACAGTCAAGTAATTTTAAATTGAGTCAGGAAGCTATTCTTCGTGGGGCCAATACCCGGCCAACCGACTTGATTTAAGGAGTGAAACATGGACTTACCTGCACGTGATGGCGACGGCTACTTGCAAAACATGAATGAATGGACGCCGGAAATCGGACGGGCCATGGCGGAAGCTGATGGCATCGAACTGACCGACGCAAAGTGGGAACAGATCCTGAAGGCGCGTGAATATTTCGACGAGTTTGCCGCCGTTCCACCGATCCGCAAGTTTGCCAAGTATATCGACATGGACCAAAAAGACGTGTTCGCCATGTGGATGACCGGCCCGATGAAACCCATCACCAAGTACGGCGGCCTGCCGAAACCCACCGGCTGCGTGTAGTCGTATCCTGGGTCGCGACGACCCAATCGAGCTGAACCCCAACTATGCGCCCGCGTGTCGCATGTCCGGCGGCGCGGGCCCTTGCTTGCCAGACTGCACGACAATCCCCGCCAATGCGCGCGCTGCGCTAATTCAGGCTCGCGTTTGCCATCGGCGTGACTCGTGCTCATCCTGATCGCTCGACGAGGCGGGCTGAATCATTGATTTCCTTGGCCAATTTGTTTCCCCCAACTATGCTGGGACGAAAGCTTGCGTTGACGCCGTCCCAAAACGGGATGCGTCTCCAAGCCAACCATTCCGAAGGGGGAGGAAATGCATTACTGGAAATGCCATATCGTTTCAGGCGCGTACGCCATTCTGGTCCTGGCGCTTGCATCGTGCGCCACGCCGCCTTGGACACAATCCTGCGGCAGTGGCGCCGGCAACGTGTTGGACGAGGCCAAGTGCGCCGGCCGTACGCCCGAGAGCTTTGCAGCTGCGGACGAAGACTATTTTCGCGACATGGACTATGGGCTCACCAAGGCTCCCAAGCAGGTCGCGGCCGAGCTCGACAAGTATTTGCCAGGCATCACCCCCGAGCAGGCAGTTGACGCGGCAGTGAAAGGCCGCAACAACTGGATCGTGTGGACTGGAGGTAATGATCGCCTTTGGGATGTGCTCTCGGCGAAGAGCGTGGGCATGCTGGATTTCCTCAAGATCCTGTCCGATCATCCCAGTCTGGATTACAGCCGCGATAACCGTTGGCAATACCTGGGCGTCGTCAATGAACCTTGCTTCGAAAAGGGCACCGGACCGCGGGCGGACCGGTTCGGCTTGTGGCTGGACGTGCGCAGCCCGGACTGCGGACCTGACCCGTTCGAAAACGAGCAGAAGTATCCAGGCGTGAAAGTTGGCGCGCGCGGCAAGACCGTTCCTGTCGGCTCCTACTATGGCTACGCCACCGGCATCGTCGGCCTACGCCTGTTTCCCAATCCCAATTTCGACGCGAAGGCCGCGCAGCGGTGGGACCCGGTGCGTTACTACACCGACCCCAGCTACTACAACGACAAGAACCTGGTGCGGCCCTACCGGGTGGGTATGTCCTGCGGTTTCTGCCACGTGGGGCCGAATCCCAGCAATCCGCCCAAGGACCCTGAGCATCCCAAATGGGAAAACCTCAACTCCAACCCCGGCGCCCAGTATTTCTGGGTGGACCGGATATTTGTGTGGAAGACCGACAAGTCCAGCTTCCCCTACCAGTTGTTCCACACCTCGCGTCCGGGTGCGCTGGACACGTCCTTCGTCTCCACGGATTACATCAACAACCCGCGCACCATGAACGCGGTTTACAACCTCGGTGCGCGTCTCGCCATCGCACGCAAACTGGGTGAGGAAAAGCTGGCCGGCGGCGAACTCGACAACGAGTCCTTGAACAAGTATGTGCCGGCAGGAAGCCCCTTGAGTCAATTCTACAAGGCCCCCGACACCGTATGGACGCCGCGCGTGCTGAAGGATGGTTCGGATTCAGTCGGCGCGCTGGGCGCGCTCAACCGCGTGTATGTCAACATCGGGCTGTTCAGCGAGGAATGGCTGGAACACATTCGGCCCTTCGTCGGCGGTTCGCCCTTTACCCCCTTTCCGATCGCAACCGCGAACAAGAACTCCAGCTACTGGAAGGCGACGGAGGCCCAGACTCCTGACGTGGCCTTGTTCTTCCTGGCCTCGGCCAAACCGGATTATTTGAAAGACGCGCCCGGCGGAACTGCCTACCTGAGCGCCGATTCGAGCGCCCTCCAGCACGGCAAGGAAGTGTTCGCCGAACGCTGCGGGCGCTGCCACTCCAGCAAACTGCCGGACAAGGCCTTCAGCTTCTTCAAGAACAACGGCTGCGTGGGGCCGGATTATCTCAAGTGCTGGAACGCCTACTGGGCCTGGACCAAGACCGATGAGTTCAAGCAGGAAATGAAGAAAATCGTCTTGGCCGACGATTTCTTAAAAGACAATTACCTGTCCACCGAGTTGCGCATCCCCGTCACGCTGCTGGAAACCAACGCCTGTGCATCGCTGGCCACCAACGCCCTGGCCGGTGATATCTGGGACAACTTCTCGTCCCAGTCCTACAAAAGCCTGCCCTCGGTGGGAACCATCAGCGTCCATGATCCCATCACCGGCGAAGCGCGTCCCTATGCCATGCCCGCCGGTGGGCGCGGCTACATCCGTCCGGCATCGCTCATCAGCGTCTGGTCGACTGCGCCCTACTTGCTGAACAACACCCTGGGCGACTTCTACTGGTCGGGTTCGGTGGCGGATCGCATGAAGTCGTTTGACAGCGGCATCCAGCAATTGTTGTGGCCCGAGAAGCGCAAGGGTGACCGGCAATACCTGACTGCCTCGGGCAAGCTCCTGCCGGGCATCATCGACCTCACCTCGGCGACCAGCTACCTGCGGGTGGCAAAGGGTTATCTGCCGGACTTCCTGCAACCGCTGGTGGGTCCGCTCAGTCATGTCGACCCCCATGTATTCGGTGAAGACGGCATCGAGATCGGGCCCATTCCCCGGGGCACACCCATCAATCTGCTATCCAATATCGATCTGGCGCAGAAGGACAAAAGCTTCAAGGTGCTGCTTAAGGCCAAGCTCGACCTCAAGGCCCTGCCTCCCAACGCGAGCGACCAGGACGCGCGCGCGGTCTTCGCCAACCTGACGAATCCCCTCCTGGAAGTGAGCAAGTGCCCGGATTTCGTGGTCAACCGGGGGCACTATTTCGGCACCGACTATTTCAGCGAGGAACCTGGATTATCGGATGCTGACAAGTGGGCCCTGATCGACTTCCTCAAGACCATGTGAGCGCAGCGGATCCCAACGTTACAACGCAAGTGAAGGCCCGCTCTTCCCGCCGGCGCTTTCTGCAGGCGTGTAGCTGGGGCCTGTCCGCGCTCGGTGCATTTCTCAGCGGGTGCGGCTCGCTGTTCAGGCCCGCAGTACCGGAACCCGCATCAATCAGTTGCGCCCCGACTCCTGACGAGGAGACCTACGACTACATCGTGGTGGGCTCGGGTGCAGGCGGTGGGCCGGTGGCGGCCAATCTGGCACAGGCTGGCTTCAAGGTGCTGCTGCTCGAGGCCGGCGGCGCTGACGACGACTATGATTATCAGGTCCCCGCCTTTCACGCCCGCGCCTCGGAAGACCCCCGCTTCGCATGGAATTTCTTC
>DASQBT010000154.1:0-27783 GCA_035635075.1 Thiobacillaceae bacterium
CCCTGCGCTTCGGCTCAACCCACACCTTCTTCCCGATCAGGAGTCAGAAGTCAGATGATAGAAGACAGACAACAAGGCATCGCGCAAAGCGCGATCCAACAAAATCTGTTCCCTGTCCTCTGACTCTTCTGAAACCCTTTATGTCTGACGACCATAGCATCTTGGCCCCACCCCTTCCCATCCCGAACAGGACCGTGAAACAAGATCGCGCCGATGATAGTGCGGATTACCCGTGTGAAAGTAGGTCATCGTCAGACTCCTACACCAAAAGCCCCCGATGAGATGATCAGTCGGGGGCTTTCTTCGTTCCACGCGTGATAGCACCGTAAATCGCGCCGACCAATAGACCGAGCGGTAATGCGATTAAACTGCGCTTACAACAACTTATCTAATGTTCTTCATCTTTTATCTTGCAATTCGGCAGGTGTCCTCAAACCGGATGCACTCGATCTGACGCTTGTGAGGCTTACGCCATAGGCTAAAAAGTAAACACGGGACGCAATTGATAGCGTCGCGCGGAATTGCAGTTGGCAAAACCGGCCGGTAATGACTATCACCGAGCATCTGAAGGAGGCTGATATGGCAAGGAAGTATATCGATTGTCGCGAACAACCCAGCGAAATGAATTGCACCGTCGCGTTGGCGGCAGATTCTGCGGAGGAACTGATCGAAGCTGCTGTGCAGCACGCGGTGGCAGTCCACGGGCACAAGGACACGCCTGAATTGCGTGCCATGTTGCGCCAGGGAATCAAGGAAGGGACGCCGCCTGAGCAGCAAATGGCTGCTTGAGCGGGTGCTGAGACATGAGGCGGCGCGGGCTAGCCTGCGTCCCCTGTGACGAAAGAGTCGCCCAGGCGGATATGCTTGTTTAGGTCCGGTGGTACCAGGTGATTCAGCTGGTCTGTTCAAGTGAAAACGCTAAGTACCCCGGTCCATCCATAGAGGTGGTTACGACAAATTTCCCCGTTGGCGAAGAAACCCACCAGGGGGATGTCGCCCAGGCTATGCTGGATCATCTTCAACTCCTCTGAATCCGGGCCGAACATGTTGGCGCCGCGTCCCAAGCACGAATAATAGACCGCCCCCCGCGGCTCACCGGGCAGACCTGTTCGGACCGCGTCCAGCATGCGCTGCATGTCCTTGATCGCGCTCACGCCGTCGCGCCGGCAGAACATAAGGGACTGACCTATCTCGACGTTATCGCCGACGGCGATGAGCTTGCTTTCAGGATCGATACCGACCAGTTGGCGTACGAGATAGTCGTCAGTGTCGCTGCCCTGGGTGGGCAAACCGACAAAGATGTAGCCCCCGAGGTGTTCGAGCTTGCGCGAAAGTATTTCGCCGATGTCTTCCTTCAACACGTCCAGGGGCGGTCGGTGATCAAGGTTTAGAATGATATTCCCCTGGCTCTGGGTTACGATGTGGCGTGGTCCCAAGGGTGAGACGCCCTGGGTCAGCCGAGTGGTAATGGCCACTTCGGAGGCGAACATTACGCCGGACAGTCCACCTTCCATGGTCTCGTCGGCCACCTGGTAATGGGGTCCTCTTGAACTGGTAAGTCCACCCACCAGGAAGCCTGTCTCGGTGCGGCTGGCCACGTGCTCGACAAGTTCTGCGATGAGGGGGTTACGCGGGTCCCCGTGTACTATGCCAAACCATGGCGGCCGGCCGGCCACGAGGAAGTCTTCTCCAAGTCTAAGGAGATCTTCGAGATTGGTCAGGTTGGGCAAGACCCGGAAGGCGGACTCCGGAAAGTCGGCCAGCATTAGCGCCAGGGCCGGTTTGTCGAAGAACTCCTCCCCAGTGGCCAAAATGCCTACACCCACACTGCCCACCCAATGATTGATTTTGGTTTGTTCCCGGCACAAGGCGACAATCTCAGGCATGTGATCGGCATGGTAGTCAGTGGTGTAAACAAAACCCAAGCAAGCCCCGGAAGGCAAGGGCCACAGTTCATGCAGGCAGGCCTGCGCCGCGCCGCGCCAGTCTGGGAGGGTCGCAGAAGCGTGTTGGAAGGCTTGCATTGCCGTCTCTGGCGTGGATTCAAGTCGAAATGATGATTTATGCATAGCTCAAGCGACTGAAAAAATCCCGGTTGCGATCCACAGAGCGATTGAGCCCGTGGCCATAACGGGCGCGAACAGGATTGCCTATAAATAGCAGAACAGCAGCGTTAAGTGCCGCTCTGCATCAAAAGACTGAAACGATAGGAGACTCCGAATGCCGGCCAGGAATATGAACAGCTTCGCGCAGGATCAGGATACGTCGTCCGCCGTGCGGTCAGCCTGGCGCGCGGCCTATGATAGAGTGCGCCAAGCTACTGAATTGCTCTGTACTCCACTGGAGACCGAAGACTATGTGATTCAAACTGCGCCCGAGGCCAGCCCGGCCAAATGGCACTTGGCCCACGTCAGCTGGTTCTTCGAGACATTTCTGTTGGTCCCCTACCTGCCGGGTTACCGACCACGCGATACAGCCTATGAGCGCTTGTTCAACTCCTATTACGAGCAACTCGGAAGACCTTGGCCACGCGCAGATCGAGGCTTCCTGGCGCGACCCACGGTGGCTGAAGTCTATTCCTACCGGATGCATGTGGACGAAAACATGCGCGCCCTGCTGGAGCGCGTCACCGAGCGTGACTGGGCGCTGGTCCTACAGCGCTTGGCAATTGGACTCAACCATGAACAGCAGCACCAGGAACTGTTACTGACGGACCTCAAACTCAACTTCAGCGTCAATCCCTTGCGCCCGGCGTATCGCATTGACCTGGTCGATCCCTCTGGCCGCGTTGCGCCGCCCATGGATTGGGTGGCCTTTCCGGGCGGCGTCTACGAGATCGGCCAGCAGGGCGGAGATTTTGCCTACGACAATGAGGGGCCGCGACACCGGGTCTATCTGCGACCCTTCCGCTTGTCCACCCGGCCGGTTACCAATGGCGAGTATCTAAGCTTCATGGCCGACAAGGGTTATGACAATCCGGCCTTATGGTTGTCCGATGGCTGGACAACGGTAAGGCACCATGCGTGGCGCAATCCGTTGTATTGGGAACAGATTGGCGAACAGTGGTGGCACTATACCTTGGCTGGGTTGCGTCGGCTGGACCTTGAGGCGCCGGTCTGCCACGTATCCCACTACGAGGCCCAGGCGTACGCTGCCTGGGCTGGCAAGCGCCTGCCGACAGAGGTGGAATGGGAAGTGGCGGCCGCCGGGTTGCCAATCACGGGTAATCTTCGTGAAACGTCCTACCTGCACCCAGCCGCCGCTCCGGCCGGCAAGGGCTTGCTGCAAATGTACGGTGACGTGTGGGAACATACCGCTTCGTCCTATCAGCCCTATCCCGGCTACCGGGCTGACCCGGGCGCGCTGGGCGAATACAACGGCAAGTTCATGTGCAATCAGTATGTGTTGCGGGGGGGGTCCTGCCTGACTCCTGCGGACCACATTCGCGCCAGCTACCGGAATTTCTTCTATCCGCACGAGCGCTGGCAGTTTCAGGGTTTTCGCCTGGCAGAGGACTTGGAATGAATCTACCACCGGCCAACCTGCATTTCTCCGACCTGCAGCCTTCCGCCGAGGACTTCCGTTCCGCCGTTATGGATGGACTGGGGTGCAGCCCAAAACGTCTCCCGCCCAAGTTCTTCTACGATGAACAAGGCTCAAGACTGTTCGACGCCATCACCGAACTCCCCGAGTACTATCCTACGCGCACGGAGATCGGCCTGTTGCGCCGTCATGGGCAGGAGATAGCAGAGCGGCTGGGATCCAGGCTACTGCTAATCGAATTGGGCAGCGGAAGCGACGTGAAGATTCGTGTGCTGTTGAATGCCCTGCATCCTTCGGCTTACATGCCTATCGACATTTCTGCGCAGCATTTGTACCGTTCCGGGAGTGCAATAGCCGAGGATTTCCCTGAATTGCAAGTGCATGCTGTGTGTGCAGATTATTCGGGCCCTCTGCGGCTGCCCGAAGTGGCGCCCAATTCTCCGCGCGCGGCGTTCTTTCCCGGCTCCAGCATCGGCAATTTCGAACCTGCCCAGGCCGCCGCCCTGTTGGAGCGAATTCGTGGCATGGTGGGGCAAGGCGGACGGCTGCTCATCGGGGTCGATCTGAAGAAAGACGCCGGGCTGCTCGATGTCGCATACAACGATGCCCAAGGGGTTACGGCCGCGTTCAACCGCAACCTGCTCGTGCGCATCAACCGCGAACTCGATGCCGATTTCGACCTTGAGGCTTTTGATCACCGCGCGTTCTACAACGCGGAAAAAGGCAGGGTGGAGATGCACCTGATCGCCAGGTCGCCGCAGCGCGTCTATATCGATGGGCACTACTTCGATTTCCGCGCGGGTGAGGGTCTGCACACGGAGAATTCCTACAAGTACAACGTGGCTGAATTCCGTGCCTTGGCCGAACAGGCAGGGTATGTAAGCGAAAAGGTTTGGCAGGACGAGCAGAACTTGTTCAGCCTGCACTGCCTGCGGGTTGCCTGAGCCGATTTACCCCTTTAGGGTCAGTTCCCTGACGGCTTCCACCGCCTGTTCCAGATGAGCACGGGGCGTATAGAAATGCGGGGAAAGGCGCACGCCTTCGCCACGCTGCGCGCACAAAATCCTGCGCGCGAGAAGCCGGCGGTGCAGTTCGGCAGGCTCCATACCCCGATTGCGGAAGGTCACGATGCCTGCATAGCGTCCGCTCTCTCGGGGGGTGAGGAGTTCGATGCCGGGCAGGGTGCTCAACTGCGTTAGAAGAAATTCGCTGTTGGCCAGCACGCGCCGGGTTACTTCCTCCATCCCCACCTCGGCGAGCAGTTCCAGGCTCGCCGAGAGTGCGTGGATGCACAGCATATTGGGGCTGCCGCACTCGAAGCGGCGGGCGCTGGTCGCCACACGCCAGTTCTCTTGGGAGAAGTTCAGGTGGTTTTCGACCATGTGCCAGCCGTATTGATGCAGAGTCAGGCGCTCCCTCGCCTCCGCCCTGGCGTAGAAAATCGCGCAGCCTTCCGGTGCCAGTAGCCACTTGTGGCCGTCGGCCATGACGAAGTCCGCGCCGCAGCGCTGCACATCCAGGGGCAGGGCCCCCAGGCTCTGGATGGCATCCACGCAGAACAGGATGTTTCTTTCCTTGCAGATCTCGCCCAACTGCACGATATCCAGGCGCAGCCCTGACGCGTACTGCACTGAACTTACTGCAAGAACCCGGGTGCGGGCGTCGACACGCGCAACGAGGGCCTCCTCCGGCGTGGCAGCCGCGGCAAGATCAGCCTGGTGTGTTTCCACTCCCTGCGGTGCCAGGGATTGCCAGGCAATGCGATTGGATGGGAACTCCTCGTTGCTTATTACGACGTTGTCGCCACGGTGCCAGTCGAGCCCGTGGGCCACCACCGACAGAGCCTCGGATGTATTCTTGAGCAAGGCAATGTCCGTTGCTGAAGGGGCATTGAGCAGGAGCCGACACTGCTCGCGCAACCATGCCTCAGTCTCGACCCATTTGGGATAGTCCCACGAGCCCCGATGCAGATTTTCCTCGGCGAAGGCCTTTACCGCCGCTGCCGTGCGGCGCGGCCAGGGCGCGACCGCGGCGTGGTTCAGGTAGATGAGTCCGTGCTCCAGCGGAAACTCTTCTCGCAAATCAGTTTGTGAACCTGCTGAGCTTGACACCAGGCTGTCTCCTTCCAATTCTGCATTGTTAATGACGGCAGGCGACCCAGAGATCTTGGCACGATCAGGTGTGGCGCAACAGGCCGGCGCCTCCCAGTTGCAGACCCGGCACCACAGAGCCCTTCGGTCGGCAAGCAATCCCAACAATCAAATACTTGCAAAAACCGCATTTGCATGGACTCAATGGTCGTGCCTATGGTGCATATCCGGGTAGTGAGGATGCGTATGGGTCAGCGCTTCGTGCCTGTGTCTATGGCTGTGTCGTAAGCCCGATGGAACGGGGTAGTCGTGCGCATGCTGGTGGTGCTCATCGTGAACATGCTCGTGATCGTGTTCGGTTGCCTGATGAAAATGTTCGTGTACATGGTGTTCCGTGAGATGCAGCCAGACACCGAGTGCCATCAATGCACCAGCCAAGCATAAAGGAAGCGTGATGGATTCACCCATCAATAGGGCAAGCAGCGCACCGAAGAACGGGGCGACCGCAAAGTAAGCACCGGTTCGTGCTGTGCCAAGATGGCGCAGGCCCAGGACAAACAACGACAGGCTGACACCGTAGGCAAGCAATCCGACTAAGAGGCCGCCAGCCAAACTTGTCGCGGGTGGCATCGCAGCCCCCGCGGAGATGGCCAGGAGCAGGTTTACGGAACCCGCCACCAAGCCCTTTACTGATGCGATCCAGGTGGCATCCGTGAGTGAGATTTTACGGGTCAGATTGTTGTCGATTGCCCAGGCAAAGCATGCACCAAGCACAGCCACGCTGGGTCCGAGTTCCGCAAGATGCGCTTCTCCAGGCCAACTCAGGATTGCCGCGCCAAGCACAATTGAAGACAGGCCCAACACGATACGGTAGTCGAAATTTTCCCTGAAGACGAACCATGCCAGCATAGCGGTGAACACGCTTTCGGCATTCAAGAGTAGCGAGGCCTTGGATGCGGGCATGCCGGCTAGACCAAGCATCAGCAGCACCGGGCCAGCGACACCGCCCGCCAGGATTGCTGCGGAAAACCAGAGCAATTCAGTCCGGGGGAGATGGACTGCCGGGGCATGGCGCAGGTAACGATAAACTGTCAGGGCAAACCCCGAGCCCAAATACAGCAACCCTGCCAGCAACCAGGGATCGACCGTATCAAGCAGCGCTTTGGCGAGCGGGGTTCCAGCGCCAAACAGGAATGCAGCGCCAAGCGCTGCGAGAACGCCTGGTTCGTTCAATCCGTTTTGCCCACGCTTCCTCATCCCATCCATCCACGCCTTCTAGCCGAGGACAATTATGCCAAATTACGCTTACCGATCTGCTAGTCTGCAATGACTGTCTACAATCGAGTGACGCTGCGGAAATTGACGAAGTATCCGACGCGCTCATTGTCTTGCCCGTCAGGCAGAGGTAGCGTTGAACCTGCCGGCTCGCCGGTGCGGTCTGAAATGTCGGCGCGCTGAACTTGATGGACAGGGAATAGATGCTGGAGGAGATCGAACTGAACACGGGGGAAGCATCATGTTCTTAAGCTGCGGATTTCACGCCCATGCAGACGGCACGCGGCACCTTCGCCTTCGTTCGTTCGATCATGTACATGCACACGCTCTTGCCAAAGGCGAGCGCGCCAGGATGGGGATCTGTTTGGTCACCGAAGACGAGGACAAGCTGCTCAAGGTTCCGAACAGGGTCCGTGCTGCCGATATCCTAATCGACTTGATGCTTTGCTTGCGGTTCAACCCTGACCCGGCGATCGGCAATGCGCACCCGGTCAATCCATCAAGATCCTGCCGGTGTCGATGGGGGAAGGGCATCATATGGCTGCTTGCCCAATGAACTGCGCGCGCTTCGGCCAATAACACGCACGCGGCAAAATGAAATTGACTCCGAACGCGCCTGAAGCAGGAACCGCAAGCGGCGGCTATCGTCTGGTCGCTGCACCTGGGATTGCAGTGCCTGGCTTTGCCCCAGCGCGCCGGCATCTGAACTTCAACGCTGCGGACTGGGGGCGCCTTGGCGGCTTCTACGGCCTGATCGCACTATTGCACCTGATCGGTTGCGGCCTGTTTCTACATTACGCGGCGAATTATTCGGCACTGATCGGCCTTGGCTTTGCCGCCTATATGTTCGGACTGCGCCATGCCTTCGATGCCGACCACATTGCCGCAGTGGACGACACCGTGCGCTATCTGCTGCAAAAAGGCCAGAAACCGCTGGGCATCGGGTTCTTCTTTTCGCTCGGCCATTCGACCGTGGTGTTTGTGCTCGCGCTGGCGATGGTATTCGCGGCCACAACGGTGAAACAGGAACTACCCGAGTTGCAGCACTTCGGAGGGCTGATTGGCGCCAGCGTGTCGGGGGTATTTCTATGGCTGATCGGCATACTCAATCTGTTGCTGCTGCTGGACATGCTCAAGATCTGGCGCCAGGCAAAAGGCGGGCAGCACGGCCACGCACATCTGGATGAATTGCTCGCCAAGCGTGGCTTGCTCAATCGCCTGTTGGGCGGCCGCCTGCAGAGACTTATCCGGCACAGCTGGCAAATGTATCCACTGGGGCTGCTGTTTGGCCTGGGTTTCGATACCGCTTCCGAAATCAGCTTGCTGGCGATGACCGCCGGCGCGGCCAGCGGCAATCTTCCAATCGGCGCAGTGCTGTCCCTGCCGATCCTGTTCGCAGCCGGCATGTCGCTGATGGATACCACCGACGGGGTACTGATGGTCAAAGCATACGACTGGGCGTTTGTGAACCCGCTACGCAAGATTTTTTACAACCTCACCACCACCAGTCTGTCGATTGCGGTGGCGCTGGTCATTGGCAGTATCGAACTGCTGCAAGTTCTTATCGGTGTTTTGGTGCTCAAAGGCCCCATCTACGATTACGTCGGCGGGCTGGATTTGGGCGCGCTCGGCTATGTGATTGTGGGCTTATTCCTGCTGGTGTGGGGTGTCTCGGCGGCGCTATGGAAACTCAGGCGAATTGAGGAACGCTGTGATCGGTCCACCGCACCACACACGCACGAACATACGCACGCTGGCGGTGTCACCCATGTGCACGAGCATTTCCACTAGAGCGTCAATCAAAGGCTCAGCATGGAGACGGGTGCACTCGAGAGCGCCATGAGGGCAATTTGCAGGTCATCTCGCTCATAGCATGTCCAGAGTAGACCCATAAAGGTATCTTTAGGCGAGTGATACGTTGCGCAAATCTGGTCTGGATGCTTTGGCTCGAAATGCCCTTTGCAACAACCGGCGCGGCCCGTGGCTGGAAACCTTATCCATTTCATGGTCTATCATTCTGTTATGCAAACAGGTATCGAGGAGGACTGGAATGCAACTGTCGGTGACAGGCAAAGAACCGCCAATCGAACGTCGCAAGAACGCCCGACTGCGCACCATCTTTCCGGATGCGCGCATACGCATAGCCCACTTCTTTCACGGACATAACGATTGGGTGGAGAGTTCGATCGATTATCTGGCGCAACGGGTGGTGCATGAGTCCTACCCCGATCTCAGCAGTGCGGAGATCCGCAGCCTGATCACTGCGATCGAGCACCGTGTGCAGGAGTCTATCCACCCTTGAAAGCGGGCCACGAGTCAACGGACTTGGCGTGTTAGGTACACGGACATGATCGCGAGATCCGTGGTGTCTATCGTCTGGCACCGGGGAGCCGCTCGCCACGTCAACATTGTCGCCGCAGTTGATTGAACTGCTGCCGTTTCGCTGTAGACTGGATTTGTCGAACCGGCGTCAGCCGCGTGCCAGGTGGCCAAAAATGTTAATGGGCTGGCTTGTGCCAACGAACCCATTGAGTATGTGGCGCGCCCGGAGAGATTCGAACTCCCGACCCCCTGGTTCGTAGCCAGGTACTCTATCCAGCTGAGCTACGGGCGCGCTGAGACCGCGAAATTATACACATGAACTTGGCGGAGACGGAGGGATTCGAACCCTCGATACCGGTTTAAGCCGGTATGCTCCCTTAGCAGGGGAGTGCCTTCGACCTCTCGGCCACGTCTCCGGAAGGGCGGCATGATACCGGAACACGGCTCATCGCGCTACAGGAACAACGGTGAAGCACTCAGGTAGCTTTGTCGAGGCCAAAGGCCTGGTGCAAGACACGTACCGCCAACTCCATGTATTTGTCTTCCACCACTACGGAAATCTTGATCTCGGAGGTGGAGATCATCTGGATGTTGATTCCTTCCTTGGACAGGGCTTCGAACATGCTGCGCGCGATGCCGACATGGGAGCGCATGCCCACGCCCACGGCGGACACCTTGGCGATCTTGTCGTCGCCGATCACTTCGCGGGCGTCGATCGATGCCGCAGTGCTCCGGCAGATTTCCATGGTCCGGGCGAAATCGTTGCGATGCACGGTAAACGTGAAATCAGTCGTGTTGTTGGCCCCCACGTTCTGGATGATCATGTCCACGTCGATATTCGCATCCGCGACGGGGCCCAGGATCTGGTAAGCCACGCCAGGGCGGTCCGGAACGCCAAGAACCGTGACCTTGGCTTCGTCCCGGTTAAACGCGATGCCGGAAATGATGGGCTGTTCCATTGTGTCTTCCTCGAAAGTGATGAGGGTGCCATCGCCTTCCTCGGCAAAGCTGGATAGCACCCGCAGTTTAACCTTGTACTTGCCGGCGAATTCCACTGACCTGATCTGCAGCACCTTGGAGCCCAGGCTGGCCAGCTCCAGCATTTCCTCAAAGGTGACGGTATCGAGCTTGCGCGCTTCGGGTACGATGCGCGGATCAGTGGTGTAGACGCCATCCACATCGGTGTAGATTTGGCATTCATCCGCTTTTAGCGCGGCCGCCAGGGCTACCCCGGTGGTGTCCGAACCGCCGCGTCCCAATGTCGTGATGTTGCCGTCGCCGTCCGTGCCCTGAAAGCCGGCCACGACGATGACGTGGCCCGCCTCCAGGTCGGCGCGCAGCGCCTTGTCCTCGATATCCTCAATCCGGGCTTTGGTGTAGGCATTGTTGGTGCGGATGGGCACCTGCCAGCCTGTGTAGCTCTTCGCTTTCAGGCCCAAGTCTTTCAAGGCCATGGCCAGCAGCGCGATGGTGACCTGTTCGCCGGTCGACACCATGACGTCAAGTTCGCGTGGATCTGGCTGGGCCTGGATTTGCCTTGCCAGGCCAATGAGCCGGTTGGTCTCGCCTGACATCGCGGAAACCACTACCACCACCTGATGGCCCTGGGCGCGATACTTGGCCACCCGTTCCGCAACATTTCGTATGCGTTCCGGACTCCCAACCGACGTCCCGCCATATTTCTGGACAATCAATGCCATTTCACAGTCGTCATGACGATAAAACGGCAAATTCTATAGCATCCAGGGAATTTTCCCCAAGTTGGAGGATTGAAACCTATCGCTGCTTCCGATAGTCTGATGACCTTACCTTTGATAATTGGAGCTGCCTCAATGCAACCTGATATCCGGATGATGCCTCAGGCCGGTGGCCTCGCCGTCCCGCGCAACAAGGTCGTGCGCAACACCTATCTGCTTCTGGCCCTGTCCCTGATTCCAACCGTGATAGGTGCGTTTGTCGGCACCAGCATGAACTTTGCTTGGGCCGCGCAGCATCCGGTGATGTTCGGCCTGGGCTCTTTTGCCGTGATGATGGGCTTGATGTTTGGCGTATCCGCGTCGCGCAACAGCGGATTGGGAATTGTTCTGCTATTGGCCTTCACGTTGATGATGGGCCTCCTGCTGGGCCCGATCCTGCAGGTTGCGCTGAGGCTGTCCAACGGCGGGCAGATCATCGGGCTGGCGGCGGGCGGCACCAGCGCCATTTTCCTTGTCTTGGCAGGGATAGCAACAACGTCCAAGCGGGACTTCAGCTTCCTCGGCAAGTTTCTAATGGTGGGCATTGTGCTTCTGATCATTGCTTCCCTCGCCAATCTGTTTTTCCACATTCCAGCGCTGGCCCTCGCCTTGTCAGGGGTTGGTGTGCTGCTGTTCTCAGGCTTTCTGCTGTTTGACGTGAGCCGCATCGTGAATGGGGGCGAGAGCAATTACATCATGGCCACACTGGCTATCTATCTGGACATCTACAACCTGTTCATCAACCTGCTGAATATTCTGATGGCAGTGATGGGCAACAGAAATTGAAGCGAAAAGTCGTCCAACAAGCGGGCCTCAGGCCCGCTTTATTTTGTGCTCTTACCGGTCACAGGAGCTGTGATTGCCCTATGCAGAGTGTTGCCTTTCTCGCTCGATTCGGTGTGCTATACAGATACCAGACGTGAAATTTGGTTCATGTCTAAGGGAATGTCGACTGGCAGTCGTTGCCCATTTTCTTATTCCCTGAGTCCAAGGAACCGGCGGCGAGTCGTGGTTAGGCAAGCTGCGCGGCCTGTCGTATCTGGAAGGCGGTAAGCCTTCAGGAGGTGTGTAATGAGCAAGATTCTGGACGAAGTCCTGACAGCCAATGCAAAGTATGTCGCTACCTTCGGGGACAAGGGCAAACTGGCCATGCCACCGAGCCGGCAGTTTGCCGTTCTCACCTGCATGGATGCGCGCCTGGACCCCGCGAAATTCGCCGGACTGGCGGAAGGGGACGCGCACGTCATCCGGAATGCGGGCGGCCGGGCGAGCGAGGATGCCATACGCTCCCTAGTGATCTCCTACAAACTGCTGGGTACCCGCGAGTGGTTCGTGATTCATCACACAAATTGCGGGATGGAGACGTTCACTGATGACGTGATGCGCGGATTGCTGCGCAATAGTCTGCGTACCGCGCAGTTCAGCGGGGGCAAGTGGACCGATCCGGGGCTCAATGAAGGGCGCACGGACGGTGATTTCATCGATTGGCTCACCATCAGCAACCAATCCGAAAGCGTGGTGGCGGATGTGAAGCATATCCGCATGCATCCGCTGGTGCCGCAGGATATCCCGATTTACGGTTACATCTATGACGTCGGAACAGGCAAGCTGCTGGAGGTGAAGGAAGCGACTGAGGTGGGGCGGCCGGTGATGATGAAGGCGGCTTGAGCGAAGTTCGATCGAAGTACGAGGGATGGCACAGACGGGCTATCGTGTGCCATCCTGTTTGAGCGGCATCCGTTCAAACACCGCAATGGATTCCACGTGCGCGGTGTGCGGGAACATGTTGGCCACGCCAGCCGCGACCAGGCGGTAGCCCTTCACGTGACAAAGCAGCTCGGTATCGCGGGCTAGAGTGGCGGGGTTGCAGGATACATAGACAATGCGCCAAGGGCCGTTGCGCTCGGGCAGGGACTTGACCAGTTCCATCGCGCCGTCGCGCGGCGGATCAATCAGCAGCTTGTCGAAAAAACCCAGGCGCGAGTACTTTTCTGCAGTCATCTGAAACAGATCGTCCACGGCGTATCCGACATTGTGCAGGCCGTTTTCGGCCGCGTTCTGGCGGGCCTTTTCCACCAAGCCCTTGCTGCCGTCAATGCCGATGACTGTTGCACCTGAGCTGGCAAGCGGCAAAGTGAAGTTGCCCAAGCCACAAAAGAAATCGGCAATCCGGTCCCCCGGCCTGGGAGCCAGCAAATAGACCGTACGCCTGACCAATGCCCGGTTGATGGCCATGTTGACCTGGGTAAACTCCGTGGGGCGAAAGGGTATGACGAGTCCGAATTCGGGCAGCGAATAATCCAGAGCCGGCGCTTTGGCAGGATAGAACGCATAGGCCGTATCCGGCCCCTTGGGCTGGATCCAGATCTGGACGCCCTCATGCTGATCGACGAATTCACGCACCAGGTTCTCATCACGGCTGCTCCAAGGATCCATCAGACGAAACACCAGGATCGTAACGTGTTCTCCCACGGCGACTTCGACCTGGGGGATACGCTCGCTGTTGGAGAATTGGCTGATGAGCGTGCGCAGCGGCTGAATCAGATCCGCTGCTGCCGGGTGCAATACCTCGCAGCTGTGCATGTCGGCGATGAAGCTGGAGCGTTTCTCATGGAATCCCACCAGCACGCCGCCTTTCCTGGCCACTTTGCGCACGGAGAGCCTGGCTCGATGGCGGTAGCCCCAATAAGGACCGTGCAGCGCCGGCAGCATAAATTCAGCGCTGACTTTGCCGATCCGCCACAGGTTTTCCTCCAGAATACGCTGCTTGACCGCGACCTGGGCTGAGGCCTCCAGATGCTGGAGGGAACACCCGCCGCAACGGCCAAAATGCGGGCAACGCGGGATCGCCCGCTGGGCGCTGACCTTGAGGATAGCCACTGCATTGGCCGAATCGTATTTGGGATGTTTGCGGAAAACGCTGATTTCCGCGTTCTCACCGGGCAGGGCCCCATCAACGAAGACCACCTTGCCATGCAGGCGCGCTACGCCGTGGCCCTCGTGATCGAGCGATTCAATCTCAACGATGGGGCCGAGGGTGGCGCATTCATGCTTCATGTTCGCCAGTCGGCCAGAAATTGCTGCCAGTGCGCGGCGCTGGATCTGCCCAGTTCGGCGCGGACTTTTTCGCAATCGACCTGGTAGGCGTCGGCCGTAAGCACGCCGCGCATATGTTCGAAACGCAACCACACCAGATAGGTGTTCACCACATCGGTTTCACAGTAGTCGCAGACCTCGGCCAGTTGTCCCTGCGCGTAGGCTTCCCACACCTTGCTGCCATCCATGCCCAGCTTGCCTGGGAAGCCGCACAGTTTGGCCACCTCATCCAGGGGAGCGTTGGCCCGGCCGGAATACATGGCGAGCACGTCCATAAGATCGAGATGGCGGGTGTGATAGCGATTAAGGTAGTTGTTGTATTTGAAATCGCGGTCCTCGTCGCCCCATTCCCAGTAGCGTTGCGCCGTTACTCCATTGATCAAGGCGCGAAGATTGAGCGCAGGTAGATCGAAACCGCCGCCGTTCCAGGAGACCAGTTGCGGCGTATACCGGTTGATGCCGTCAAAGAATCGTTGGATGATTTCCTTCTCCGGCTCTGCGTCGCGGCCCAGGGTCCAGACCTTGAACTGGTCCTCGGTTCGCAGGGCGCAGGATATGGCGATGACCCGATGCAGGTAATGCGGCAGGAAATCGCCGCCGGTCAACTGGCGACGCGCCAGGAGTGCCATTTCTGCCACTTCGTGGGCAGACAGGTCCGAAGGCAGGTCGTGCAGCCGGGCGTAGCCCGCGGTATCGGGAATAGTTTCAATGTCGAATACGAGAACGGGGGACACGATCGCGCCTGACAAAAACAAGAGCGCTATTCTACCGCTTGGGTCGAAGCTTTAAGAACGCGTTCGGCGTTTGGAGGCAGGGCACGATCAAATCAAATGCTGGTCCAATTCTTCTGCCACTAACAGCGCGTCGAGATGGTTGGCTGACACCTCATCCAGAGTCAGCCCCAGATTCAGGGCAAGCCGGGCAATCTTTTCTCCGTCATTGGTTTCGCAGGCATGGGCCAAGCGCAGCAACTGGGACTGCTGGCTGTCCTTGCCGGCGAGGGCATCGCGGATTTCCGGTGCCAGGCCCAGCTTAAGGCTGAGGGAGCGGATGGACATCGAAAATGCAACGTGAAAGGTGGAATACAAGCCCGTGTCAAACGCCAGCGCCGCATGCGTCGGGTTGCCATGAATGCGGGCCAGCCTGCCCATAAATAGGGCGCGGCTGAGGGCGGTGCGGGCACACAGGCGGCTGTCGGCAGTGGACGGCAAGCCGGCTATGGCAAGCAGCACTGCCACCCGCTGGGCGCGCTGCGGGCCCAACAGCACCAGGGCATGAGCCGCGGATTCGGGTTCGCGGCTCAGTCCGCCGGCCGCCGAGGTAGCAACGCGCAGTAGTTGCGGCTGGAGATCCGGATTAAGTTTGAAGAAGGCCAGCAGGCTGTTCAGCGGCTGACGTAGGGCGATCGTCAGCAGATCCATGCGCTGCAAGCGTTCGTTTCCAGCGCCTGCGTCGTTGCTGGCGCCAAGGTGCTGCAGGCCCTGGATCCAGGTGCTATAAGGCCACGCTCGCAATTCTGCGTTGTCGCGTATGCCGGTCACGATGCAAGTCGGCCCAATGGGTAGCGAGGAGGGCGAAATGTCGGCCGGTACGCGGATATAGTCCCAATCATCAATGGACTCGACGGGCAGGGAGGTTTCGTCAAGGCAAAACATCAAGCCCTCCTGCTTCAGGTTTTGGACTCGATGCTGGCCTTCTTCGTGCGGCGGGTCGATGGCCCAGATGAAATTGGGTTGGTTCAGGTTTTCAGGCACTTCGCTCATCAGCACCCCGTGGCTGATGCGCACAAGCAGCGGGTCGTCTCCGGTTAGCTTGTCCGCTGCCAGGGAATAGAGGCCCGTCAGCAGCATGTCTTCATCCATCTGGGCCAGGTCTGCAGAACGAGAGGCACGATCGAACCGACCGCGCAGAATCAGTTCCCGCGCCACCACCTGACCCGCCCGGTCGAAAATGGGATCAAAGGTCAAAAAGCGCTCCCTGAGTTCTTCTTCGCGCACCGGGCTGGTATCGGCCCCCCCCACCTGCGTGATGGTGGCGGCGTGTGCCAGTGCTTCGGTATCCACTCCGCCGCCGGATGGCTGGACAAGGGAGGAAGAGGAATCGGGTTTCATGTAAGAAGACAAGCAGTATCGAGATTGACTTTACGGGGAACCAAGCCGTATACGCATTTTTGCACAGGATGGGAACTCTTCGGGATAAATTGAGGGTCTGAGGGCCAACTTTTCCATCATTAACGCACCAGGAGATGTTATGAATATAGGACCAAACAAAATGTTTATCGCGCTGCTGGCGGCGGCCATCAACGTGGCGGCACATGCCAGCGGGCCGTCGCACGGCGAGAAGCTGACTACGCGGGCTGATCAGCAGGAGGTGGCGGTGACGATTTATAACGACAACCTGGCTTTGGTCAAGGACAGCCGCCGGGTGGGGCTGGACAAGGAAATCAATCACCTGGCATGGCGCGAGGTATCCGCCCAGATGCGTCCCGAAACTGCCCAACTGCGCAATCTTTCCTTTGCATCCGGGCTTCGGCTGATTGAGCAGAACTTCGATTTTGATTTGCTCACTCCGCAAAAACTGCTGGAAAAGTACGTGGGCAGGGAAGTGACCGTCATCAGCGTCAATCCCGCTACCGGCGTGGAAAAGCGCGAAACTGCAAGCGTCCTGGCGACCAACGGCGGAGTGGTGCTGAAGTTTGCCGACCGGATTGAAACCGGTGTTCCGGGGCGATTGGCATTTTCCGGTGTTCCGGAAACCTTGCGCGACAAACCCACTCTGGTGATCTCCCTGCTGAGCGCCCAAGCCGGAGTGCAGAACCTGGAGCTGTCCTATTTGACTGGCGGCTTGTCATGGAAAGCGGACTATGTGGCGGAACTGAACAGCAGGGATGACCGACTGGACATGAATGGCTGGGTCACGCTCACCAACCAAAGTGGCGCCAGCTATGCCAATGCGAAACTTCAGCTGGTGGCAGGAGATGTCAATCGGGTGCAAGAGATGGCCCCGCGTGCGGTGGGCATGCTCGCCAAGGCTGCCATGGCGAACGCCGCTGAGATGAGCCAGGAGAACCTGTTTGAGTACCACCTGTATACCCTGGAGCGGCCCACCACCCTGGCCGAAAATCAAACCAAGCAGGTGGCCTTGATGTCTGCCCAGGGTGTCCCGGTGCGCAAGGAATATCTGTTGCAGGGAGCCAATTACTACTATTCGGGCCAGTATGGAGAACTGGGGCAGAAAATCAAAGTCGGCGTGTTTGTGGAGTTCGACAACAAGGGCCAGGGCCTGGGCATTCCGCTGCCCAAAGGGGTGATCCGCATGTACAAGAGGGACAGCAAGGGCAATGCCCAGTTTGTCGGGGAAGATCGCATCGACCATACCCCCAGGAATGAAACCGTCCGTCTCAAGTTAGGGGATGCCTTTGACATCACGGCAGACAAGAAACAGACCGAATTCAAGAAGATATCCGGCGTGTCCCGCTACAACTATGTGTTCGAGAGCGCCTATCAGATCACGATCAAGAATGCCAAGGATGAACCCGTGACCGTCAAGGTCGCCGAGCCCATGCCGGGGGACTGGCAGATCCTGAGTGAATCCCATCCTCATGCCAAAGCCACTGCGAGCACTGCGGTCTGGGAAGTGCCGGTCCCCGCGGAGGGAAAATCTACCCTGGTGTACCGGGTGCAGGTGCGCTATTGAACGCGTTGTCGTGGCAGGTGACTTCAGGGACAATGACGTCTGGATCGACCAGAGAAGCATGCCATGAGTGAACTCACTGTGACCCCGGGCCGGGTCGTGTACATCCGTTATTCCATACTGGATGGCGGCGGCAATGTGACGGAGCAATACGATATGCCGGTAGGCTATGTGCACGGCGGGAACAGCGGCCTGCTGGAAAAGCTGGAATCAGCCCTTACCGGAAAGAAGGTGGGTGATCGGGTGAAGGTCGAACTGGCCCCGGCCGAAGCCTACGGCGAGCGGGATGAAGACCTGACCTTTACCGACGACATCGGCAATGTGCCGCCGCAGTTTCGCCATGTGGGTGCAGAAGTGGTAATGAAGAACGAGGCAGGGGAAACCAGGGCATTTCATGTTAGCCGGATTAAAGACGGCAGGCTCACGGTGGACGCCAACCATCCGTTGGCTGGCCAGCGCGTCACCTGCATGGTGGACGTGGTGCAGATCCGGGAGGCCACCGCAGAAGAAAAACGCACCGGCATGGCGGCAGACTCGCCGCCGGGGACCTTGATGCACTAGGAGTCAAGTGAGGGGCGTCAATGCGCTCCGCACAAAAAAAGCCGGCTCAGCCGGCTTTTTTGTGTTTGATCAGCAGAATTTACTTGCCTGGGCAGGCCGCATCACCGGGAATCTTGCCGGGCAACCGCAGGAAGGCTTCGAATGGACCCATCACACTCATGGCCTCCCACTTGGGACCCTTGAACTTTAACCGGCCCAACATCATGGCCTTCATGGGGCCGTAATCGCCAGCGCCCATCTCGTTCCAGCGTGCGGTTTCTGCGTGCATTTCGTAGTCCACGTCGAAATCGGGCTTGCTCTGAACGGCGCCGCCATAGACGCACATTGCCTTGCCGTCCTTGAGGACAATCTTCATCTCGGTCTTGGTATTTTCGCCGCAATCGGTCCGATACATGTGAATAATCTTGTAACCGTGGCCCTTGTCGTTATGGATCCATTTATCAGCCAGTCCGCCGGTCAGGACAGCGTCTTTATTCCAGGCGTCGCAGGCCTGGGCGGTCCAATCGGTGGACATGAGCGGAGCGGCGGCAAATGCGGCATTGGCGGACAGGGCCATGACGCCGGCGGCAATTAGTGAAAATTTGGTCAATTTATTACTCCTCCAAATAGTAGTCAGGTAAGAAAAATAACCCCTTACGGGGCGTAACTTTACCGCAGGGCGCGGGTTTGTCAATGTTCGGCTATTTTGGCAAGCGATTGCGCACGACGCCGTAAAGCCAGGTGCCATGCAAGGCGCCCGCGAGAGCCGCAATCGCGCCGATCGAACCCATGCCAACCAACGCAAAAATGGGCCCCGGGCAAAGGCCGATTACACCCCAGCCCAGGCCGAAGATCAGGCCGCCCAGAATGAACTTGTAGCGTCCCGGCCCCTTGCTTGGGATCTGCATCGGGGAACCTTCAAGTGAAGATCGCCCGGCGAGGCGCTTCATGACCTGGATCCCGATGAACGCAGTCACGATGGCGCTCATCATGATCCCGTACATGTGAAAGGATTGGAAATAGAACATTTCCATGATCCGGTACCAGGATGCGGCCTCCGACTTGATCATGGTGAAGCCGAACAAGGTGCCGGCAATCAGATAGGGAAGATAGCGCATCGGCTTTACGGGAAGCTGTAAGGAAGGTAGGGCGTGATGAAGTGCGCGGCCAGCAGGCCGCCGGCAAACAAGCCCACGACGGCCATCAATGACTGCGGCTGCAACGTGGCCAGGCCGGTGATGGCATGGCCGGAGGTGCAGCCCGAGGCGTAACGCGTGCCAAAGCCGACGAACACGCCGCCGATGAACATGATCAAGATGCTCTGCCAGTAGAAGCCGAACAGTACCGGCGGAAGAAAGCCCCCTGCGATCGGCACGTTCCAGTAGGAGAACATGGTGAGTGCCGCGACCGACAGATTGATCGGGTCGGGGTTGGCGAATACCACGCCGGCGAGGAAGCCCCCCAGAACGGCGCCCAACGCAAACGTCAGGCTCCAGGTGTGTTCACGCCAGTCATAGGTGAAGAATTCGACCCCAACGGCCTTGGGCTGGGTGATGGCACACAAGTGCTCCAGATTCTGCGAGATGCCGAACGAGCGGTTGCCGATCCAGATCATGACCGGCACCAGGAGCCCGATGATGGGGCCCGCTACATACCAGGGCCAGGGTGCATACAGCCAGTTGAGAAGGGTTTCCATGTTGCCTCGTGTTTGACCAGCTTCAAGCCCCATTATTCGTATTCATCAGGGCTGTCTTAGGGTGCTTTCAAGCAGCTTTATCCTTACTGCCAATTGGCTTTGGGCAGTGGTGTCGCCCCGTTCCCTGGCGCGGGTTTCCTCTAATTTCAAATAGACCAGCAACGGCCGGCGCCAGCCCTGATCCGAGGCGGTTTCAGCCGCCAGCGCCAGGGTTGCATCATCGGTCTGCTTGCGGTTCAGGAGCAGGCTTGCGCCAATCAGGCGTGAGAGCGGATCTGCAATCGCATTCAGAGCCGCGTTCGACAACGCCGCATCCCCGGTCGCAGCCTTGAGGAGGGGCGCATATTGGCTTGGGAGGAATTTTACGTCAAGCTGATCCCACCTGCCAGTCAGGAATAGGTAATAGGCCCGGTCCGCAGGCGTTGAATCCGACTGCGCCAGGTTGGCATAGGTTTCGCAATTGTCAGTTTCCAGGCTGGCTTTGTGCAGGGCGCACTGGATCAGCCAGAGGCGGGCAGTTTCGGCGATTCGCCCTGCCCCAGACGTGGCATCAAGGGCCTGCGTGAATTGGCGATCCGCCAGCGTATTCTCACCCATGAGATAGGCTTTTTTGTAGCGCTCGATGTAATTGGCGCTGTCGGTTTTCCAGTCCGGAACCGGCGGCCCCTTGCTTCCGCACGCGGCGAGCAGCAGAGCGGAACCCAGCACCAAGAAGATTCTCATGGCAGTTTCACTTCCGGCTGACGGCCGCCGGGCAGGATGCGGTTGATCTGATTCATCAGCTCGTTGCTCTTGCGAACCGCCTCGTCAATTTCGGATCGGAGAAGCCCGATATCCTGCGTCCCTTCCTTGACATTGGCCGAGATGTCCACGGCGTTCTTCATCAGGGCGTCGGCCTTCTTGAGGCTGGACTGGGCATCGTTCAACATGGAGCGTATCTGCATCAGGCTATCTTTGGCCTGTTCGGAGACGCCGCCGGGCGCATACATCCACTGGTCTGTCTTCAAGACCAGGTTGTCGACCCGGCCGGAAATCTGTTCCAGCTTGGCGGTCAGATTCTGCACGTTCTTAAGCGACTGGTTCACGACCTGAGCTTTTTCCGGCGTGCCGAGGATGCCTTCCATCACGCCATTGGGGCCGGCCATTTTCCCCGTCAGAGTCTTGGCATTGGCCAGGGTCAGGTTGATATCGCTTTCCTTGGCGGTCATGGCATTCAAGTTGGCCAGCAGGCTTTTCACCTGCTCCAGCAGTACGGTGATGTCCTTGCCCGGGTCGGCGGACAGCAGCAGCACCATGGTGCCCGGCTTGAGCCTGGGTGAAGCCAGGGTGTCGTTGTTGATGCGGATATGCGCGCTGCCGACCAAAGGCTTGTCGAGAACGTAGGACGTGTCATCACGCAGCCACTGGGCATGCTGCTCGCTTACCTCGGCGCTGATCACAATGCCGCCCTCATCATTGAGGCTGATGCCGGTGATCTGCCCGATGGGTATGCCGGAAAAGGTGATCGGCACGCCGGGCGCTACGGAATCCGCATTGACCGCCGCCATCTTGAACTTGAAGCGGTTCTCGAACGCGCCCTTACCATGCAGAAAATAGATCAGGAAGGCTGTGCACAAGATCAGCACCGCCAAGGCGAAAAAGCCGACTTTCAGATGCATGTATTTCATGTTTGGTAGAGCGGGCGATTCCAATCAAAGTCAAAAATTTCCCAGGCCTGTTCGCCCGGAACCCTGGAACGCAGGGACTGGATAAAGGGCGGGTAATGTACATCGTAGAGCATGGCGCCGGGCCGGTCGATGATCAGGCGCGGACGTTTGAGCATGATTGCGCGGGCAAGCTGGGCAACGAATTTTTCCGCAGGGCTCATGTCCGCTTCGCGCTTTGGCGCCAGGGCGGCAAATCCGAGCTGGCCCAACAGGGCAGTCGCCTCTTGCGCCGACCTGCGAGCACTTAGATCTTTCTGGTAGAGCGGAATCAGAGCGATATTGTCCTGGGCGGACAAGTTGACCCGCAGCGGGAAGTCCAGCGAGACCAGCGCCGCTTGCCCTTCAGGCACGCCTTTGCACCCAGCCTGCAGGGCCTCGCGGTCTGGGAAGGTGATCAGATGTATTTGAGCGCTAATGAGATCACCTCAACGAGCACCAGGGCAAAAAACACCCGCATCATGCCTTTCAAGACCGAGACGGGGACCATGAACATCTTTTTCGGCGTTTCCAGGCCCGCGCTGATCGGCACCGAGGTGACGATCAGGCCGAACAGCGCGCATTTCACCAAAAGGCCCAGCATGATGGTGTAGCTGAATACATTGGCAATGGTGGTGGAAAAATATCCCAGCCCGGCGGTGCTCACGCCGTACAGCAGGAAGTAGGCGATGAACATACTCAGGATGCCCGCCAGCAGCGACATGCCGATGACGGACAGAATGCCGCCGATCACGCGCGGGAGGAATTCGAATTCGAGGGGCGGAACCCGGCAATGCTCCAGCGCGTCCAATTCATGGTTGACCTTCATGAGGGCCACTTCGGTATTGATGGCGCTGCCGGACCGCAGTGCGACGAACAGCGCGGTGAGAAAGGGTAGGAGTTCCAGCACCAGCAGGCGCACAATCATTTCCGCAGCCAGGTTGAACAAGCCCAGACGGCTGGCCGTGGTGAGGGTAATGGTGGTCAGCACCCAGGAGATGATGAGGGTGAATGGCAGATAAACGTAGAGGGTCTGGACAGCGGTAAAGTAAACCTGTTTGATTACGGTATCGTAGGTTGCGCGGTTCCAGGTCGGCGGCGACAGCAGCGCGCCCAATACCTCGATCCAGAACGCGCCGATTTGGATGATGGTCAACGCCCACTGACTGAATTTCAAACCGAGGGATTCAATGAATGCCAGCACAGACAGTCCTGCGTTATAACGATGCGGATATTATGCCCCGAGTTTTAAGGAGACTAGCGATGAAGCAAAGGTTTGTCGGATTATCCATACTATTGACGGCGGCCCTGTCGGGCCCCGTCCTGGCGGCAAGTCCCGGTTCCCTGATCAGGAATGAAACCCTCAAGAGCCAACCGAGCGCTACGGCAATGTCGGTGGGCAGCGTCGCCAGAGGCGCGGCGGTGGAGATCATCGGCCGGCAGGGGGGCTGGGTCCAAGTGCAAAGCGGCAGGACGCGTGGTTGGGTCAGGCTGTTGAGTGTGCGGGCTGGCAGCGGCGGAGCGGCGGGCGCCGGGATTGGTGACGTGGTTGGGATTGCGACCAACAAGGCTGATCCCTCGCGCGTGGTTGCAGTGGCGGGCGTGCGCGGCCTGTCGGAGGAGGATCTGAAGAAGGCGGCATTCAATCCGGCTGAACTGGCGAAGCTGGAGACGCTGGGGGTGACCGAGGCGCAGGCCAAAGCCTTTGCCGCGAAGTCCGGCCTCAAGGCGGCCACGGTGGCGGAATTGCCCACCCCGCAGAAGCAAAACAACCAGCCTGGAGGGACCAACTGATGAAGCGCCTGGCATTTATATTCGCGTTGGCGACGCTCGTGTCCGCCCCAGCTTACGCCTTCAAACTGAAGGACCTGTTGAATGTCCCCGACCAGAATAAGACCCAGCAGCCCGCAGCGGCGAGCGGTACGCAGCAGAAGCAGAGGTTTGATACCCAGGCC
Organism: Thiobacillaceae bacterium; assembly: GCA_035635075.1. GTDB lineage: Bacteria > Pseudomonadota > Gammaproteobacteria > Burkholderiales > Thiobacillaceae > DASQBT01. Next base: position 23,629 of record DASQBT010000154.1, read on the forward strand.
CTGGCCAAGACCCTGTTCGGCAAGACTTCAACCGAGGACGAAATTCGCATCGGCAGGCAGATCGCCGGCAACCTGCTCGGGGCTATGCCCCTGGTCAGGGATGATGACCTGCAGCGCTATGTGAATGTGGTGGGACGCTGGGTGGCGGAGCAGTCCGGCCGCAATGACATCCGGTGGTATTTTGGCGTACTCGACAGCGAGGATATCAACGCATTTGCCGCGCCCGGCGGCTATGTGTTTCTCACCAAAGGCCTGTATCGGCGGCTCAGCAACGAAGCTGAACTCGCGGGGGTGCTGGGCCACGAGATCGCCCACATCACCCACAAGGACCATCTCAAGCTGCTTAAGCAGACCACATTGATCAGCACACTGGGGCAGGCGGTTGGAGAGAACTTCAAGGGCAGCGATCAGGCGGTGCAGAATCTGATCGGCAACGGGGCCGAGATCATGGCGCGCGGACTGGACAAGGATACCGAGCTGGCTGCCGACCGGACTGGCGTGGTGTTTGCCGCGCGCGCGGGTTACGATCCCTGGGGCCTGCCTACCGTGCTGCAGGATTTGACCGCCCTCCCCGCCGGTGACCAGCGCACCAGCCTGCTGTACAAGACCCATCCCGCCCCGGCCGACCGGCTGGCCGCACTAGGTGATGCGATCGGCCCGCGCTTTGACAGCCTGACCGGCGGCAAGGATTTCAAAGACCGCTTCTATCGCATCAGGTGAGGCGGCCGCAAAAGCTGCCGTGGGTGCAATGGGCCCTGTCCGGGGCGCTCATTGCGCTGCTCGCCTTGCAGGCGGGCGGCGTGTTGCGCCTGCCCTACCTAGACAAGCTGGAGGCGGTCCTCTACGACACCTGGCTGCGTGCGACTGCGCCCAGGGGCCAGGACGACCGCATCGCGATACTCGACATCGATGAAAAAAGCCTGAAGGAAGTCGGCCGCTGGCCTTGGGGCAGGGACAAGATGGCAACCCTGGTCAACCGGCTGTTCAATGAGTATGGCGTGGCGGGCGTGGGCTTTGACGTAGTGTTCGCCGAGCCGGATGTCAGCTCGGGGATCGCCGCGCTCGACCGGTTGGCCAGCGGTCCGCTGGCAGGGGAAAGCCAGTTCCAGACGGCCTATAAGCGCTTGCGCCCCGAACTCGATCACGACGGCCAGTTTGCGCAAAGCCTCAAGAACAGGGCGGTTTCGCTGGGCTATTATTTTATTCCGCAGGGTATGCAAGCCCAGACCACCGGCGTATTGCCTGCGCCGGACTTTCGCGACGCACGCAAATTGCCCTACACGCCAGACCTAACGGCTGGGTATGGCGCGAATCTGGCACAGTTTCAGCAAGTTGCCCCTGTCGCGGGCTATTTCAACAGCTTTCCCGATCCGGATGGCACCGCCCGGCGCTGGTCACTGACCCAGCAGTATAAAGGCGCGGGCTACGGTGCACTGAGTGTTGAAACGCTGCGCATGGCCCTGGGCGGGGACCCCGTAACTGCGGGCGAGGACAAGATTTCGATACTGGGCATTCCTTATCGCCAACCCTGGTTGCAGGTCGGCGGGCTCAAGGTGCCGGTCGATGCCGACGGCAAGATATTCATTCCCTACCGTGCCGGTGCGCCTTTCCCCTATGTCTCGGCCGCCGATGTACTGGCCGGTCGCGCCAAACCCGCGCAACTGGAGAACCGCATCATGCTGGTCGGCTCCACCGCGCCTGGTTTGGCTGATCTGCGGGTCACGCCATTTTCGTCCGTGTCTGCCGGCGTCCAAATCCACGCCCAGCTCATGGCGGGCATGCTGGACGGCACCACTCCCGTGACGCCACCCTGGGCCAACGCGGCCCAACTGGCGGCGGTCATCGGCCTCGGGATAGTGATGGTGGCGGGGCTGGCGCTGTTTGGCCCATTGGGCGATCTGCTATTGGCCGTGGGCTTGGGTACCGCGCTGCTGGCGGCCTATGGCATGGCGTGGAAACACCACTGGGTGCTGCCCCTGGCCACGCCTCTGGTCACGGTGGCCGCGCTCTTCATGCTCAACACGGCCTACGGCTATTTCGTCGAGGCGCGTTCCAAGCGCCAGATCACCAAGCTGTTCGGTCAGTATGTGCCGCCCGAGCTGGCGGACAAGATGAGCCAGGACCCGACCCACTACAGCATGGAAGGCCAGTCGCGCGAGATGACCGTGCTGTTCTCCGACATCCGCGGCTTCACCAATTTTTCCGAAAGCCTGCCGCCCACGGAACTGGCGGAAGTCCTCAACGCCTATCTCTCGCGCATGACCGCCATCGTCCAGCAGCATCGCGGCACCATAGACAAGTACATCGGCGACGCGGTCATGGCGTTCTGGAATGCGCCGGTGGACATGCCCAACCATGCCGAATCCGCGGTCCAGGCCGGGCTCGACATGCAGGCAGCATTGCCTGAGCTGAACAAGGAATTCGCTGCGCGCGGCTGGCCGGCAGTGAAAATCGGCGTCGGCGTGAACACCGGCCGCATGAGCGTGGGCAACATGGGCTCGCAGTTTCGCTTGTCCTATACCGTGATGGGCGATGCAGTGAACCTTGGCTCGCGCCTCGAAGGCATCACCAAGCAATACGGCGTCGGCATCCTGGCAACGGAAACTACAGTGGCGGCCGACCAGGTCCACCAGTTCATGAAGATCGACGTGGTGCGGGTCAAGGGCAAGGAAACGCCGGTCGCCATTTATCAGCCCCTGGGGCGCAAGGGCGAACTGAGCGATGATGCAAGCAAGATGGCGCAGCTGTTTGAAGCCGCCTTCGGGCTTTATCAGAAGCAGGATTGGGCCGGCGCAGAAGGCCTGCTTCACAAACTGGCCGAGATTGCGCCCTGCGGTCTGTGCGAAACCTATCTGGCCCGCATCGCCCACTTCCGCGAAAACCCTCCCGCGCCGGATTGGGATGGGGTATTCGTGTATACGACCAAATAGCGTTTGGACTCATGCAAGTTAAACTTTCGCAAAGGGGACTGGAGGATGACAGGAGGAAAGCAAGCCTTTGTCCTCCCGTCCTCCTTGTTCAATGATTGTCATGGGTCCAGATGAAACTGACTGTACTTGGCTGTAGCGGCGGAATCGGCAGCGGCCGGCAGACGACCTGCTATGAAATTGACGACGACACGCTGCTCGATGCCGGCACCGGCCTCACCTCCCTGACGCTGGAACAGCTGGCTGGGATCGACCAGGTTTTCCTCACCCACAGCCACCTCGATCATGTATTGGGTTTGCCCCTGCTGCTCGATGCAGTGGGGGACAAGCGGCAAGCACCGGTGACCGTGTATGCGCTGCCCGAGGTGCTGGCCATCCTCGATCAGCACCTGTTCAACTGGAAGCTGTGGCCGGACTTCCGCCACATTCCCTCGCCTGACCGGTCGTGGCTGCGCTTTCATCCGGTGCCGCTCGGCTCCACCGTCAAGGTGGGACAGCGCGAATTCACCCCCCTGCCGGCGGACCATGTGGTGCCCGGCTGCGCCTGGCACATCCGCGGTCCGGGCGGTTCGCTGGTGTTCTCCGGCGATACGACCAGCAACGAGGCTTTCATCCTTGCACTCAACCACATTCCCGATCTGCGCCACCTGATCATCGAGACCTCGTTCGAGAACGCGCTGGTGGAGATTGCGGTGGCATCCAAGCACCACTGGCCCGATTCCCTGGCGCGCGATCTGGAGAGGCTTAGTGCGCAGCCCCAGGTGTGGATCACCCACCTTAAGCCCGGCAACGAAGCGGCCATCATGGCGGAACTCGCTGAAGCGGTGCCGGACCGGAATTTGCAGGCTTTGCAGCAACAACAGGTGATCGCGTGGTAATTCCCGATGCCGTGCTGCTGCTGACCGGTGGCTGCCCACATTGCCCCGCGATGCATCAGGCCCTGACCGGCCTGTTGAAGGAAGGTGTCATCGGCCGGCTGGAAGTGATCAACGTTGCCGTGCATACCGAGGCGGCGGAGGAGCGGGGCGTGCAGTCCGTGCCCTGGACCAAAATCGGGCCGTATGAAATCCAGGGCGTCATTTCGCCTGCCGAACTCAAGCGCTACGCTAAGGGCGTCGATGATGAAGCCGTCTTCGATGCCTACGTGCTCGACCTGCTCAAGTCTGGCAAGCGCGCACGTTTTGAAGCGTTGGTGAAGCAGGAACCGCAACGCATCCGTGCGCTCGCC